>DASWCE010000261.1:0-58218 GCA_036390255.1 Gemmatimonadales bacterium
GGCGTCGGCGGCTAGGACCTCCACCAATGGATGTTCCCGACTCGGACGTTTCATCAAATGGGCCGCAAAGCCGGCGGTGAAACCGGCATCGACGACCAGTACGTCGCCCGCGGCTTCGACGGCATCGGCGCGTGGATCCTCCAAGTCGCGATTCGCTCCCGCCGCTCACGCGCTACGTCAAACTCCGGCGCAACGGGACGGAGATCCCGACGGGATACGTGGAGGCGAGCCGCGGCTGTCTGCACCACTGCCTCCACTGCCCGATTCCCCCCGTCTACAACGGGCGCTTCTTCGTCGTGCCGTCCGACGTGGTGCTCGGCGACATTCGCCGCCTCATCGCCGCCGGCGCGCGACACATCACGTTCGGCGATCCCGACTTTCTCAACGGTACCGGCCACGCGCGGAAGCTCGTGCGCGCGCTGCACGCCGAGTTCCCCGGCGTGACCTACGACTTCACGGCCAAGATCGAGCACCTGCTCCGTCACCGCGCGCTGCTGCCCGAGTTCGCGCGGACCGGTTGCGCGTTCCTCGTCTCCGCCGTCGAGTCGCTCAGCGACGTCGTGCTCGCCAATCTCGAGAAAGGCCACACCCGCGCGGACGCGCTGGCCGCGTTCGACATCACGCGCGACTCAGGGGTCGCGCTGCGGCCGTCGTTCATGCCATTCACACCGTGGGAAACGCTCGACAGCTATCTCGAGCTGTTGGATTTCGTGGGCTCGCCGGACTTGGTAGATCAGGTGGACCCGGTGCAGCTCACGATCCGCCTACTCATCCCGCCCGGCTCAGCGCTGCTCACCCGGCCACAGATCCAGCCGTTCCTCGGCGCGCTCGACCGCGCGGCGTTCGGCTATCGCTGGACGCATCCCGACCCGCGCATGGACGAGCTGCACACGGAAGTCACCGGGCTCGTTGCCACCGCGGCCGGCGAAGATCCCGTGGCGACGATCGCGCCGCTTCACGCGCTCGCGGCGCGGCGCGCCCGCCGAGCGTACACGGGCGGCGTCCATCTCCCGCCACCGGAACGGCCGATCCCCGCCCGCCTTACCGAGCCCTGGTTCTGCTGAGCGGAGCCCACCGAGAGCCAGTTGGGCTCAATAACCTGAGGAAGAGAGGCCTACCCGCTCTCCCAACGGGAGAGCGGGTCAAGGGTGAGGATCCCTCAATGGGTCACCGTGACGACGGCTGTGCCGCTCTGTCCCTCGCTCGTCGCCGTGATCGTCGCGGTCCCCGCGGCGAGTGCGCGGATATAGCCTTCGGCGAAAGCCATGGCGACACCAGGGTCGCTCGAGGACCATTCGATCTGCCGACCGAGGAGCACACTGCCACTCCCATCCGTGAGCGTCGCGTGGAGCCTCGTCGTGTCATTGACGGCGAGGCTGACACTGGCGGGCGTCACCGCGACCGCACCCACGGGCACTGGCGTTGCCGTGACGGTGAACCTGGCGGTATCGGCGGGCGAGCCGTTGGCCGTCTGGACAACCAGCAGATACGTGCCGAGCCCTGAGGGCGCCGAATACGTGATGTACCGAGTACCACCGACCAGGCCATTGCTGTTGATCGCCCCACCGGTCGTCGACAACTGCAGTGACTCTTGCGCCCGCGCCAACGCAGCGGTATCGGTCAGCGAACTGTAGACGACGACGGTGAGATTCGCGGTCTGGAACGGCAAAAGCGAAACCCGGCCGGGGGTGATATCGATGCCGGTGATCAGGCCGATCGTGGGACTGGTTGAACTCAGGGAACAGCCGAAAACGAGCATCCCGGCGAGTAGCGCCGGGAGTTTCATCCGCGCGAGTCGGCACGATAACTTGAACTTGAAGTTCATATACCCTCCCCCAAAACAAAAAAGCCGCCAGCGGATTGCTGGCGGCCAGGCAAGCAAGGCGGTTACCCCGCCGTAGCCCCTTGGCTCTGCGTCACCGTCTTTCGACGGTTTTGCTCTGAGCAGCATAACGAAAATGGCAGGCGCGTCAGGGGTACCGTCGTGAGCGGGATCACACGATTTGCCAATCGTAGGGCGCCCTTCAGCTTACAGCGCGGACCACGGGCGCGTTCTCCTTGCTCGTGCTGATCGGCGGCGTGTTGGCGCAAGGGGTGATCGCCAACGGGAGCAGGCCCGGGTGGAGTTTTAGTCTCCGAAGTTCGCTAACCGGACGTCGATCACGTCCGGCAATCCCTGCAGCTTGTCGAGCACGCCGTTGGTCAATGCCTGATCGACGTTGATCGCCGCCAATGCATCGCTCGGGCCCGCCCCGCTCTGCGGCGGCTTCCGGGCCTGGTGATAGCTCGCGATGTTGATGCCGGCGCTGCCGAGCGCCGATCCGACGCGTCCGATCACGCCGGGCACGTCGCGATTGCGGATCACGAGCATCCAGCCATCGGGCACCACGTCCACATGGAAGTCGTCGATCCGGATTACGCGCCCGTGGCTGTCGCCGATCAGCGCACCGGTCACACGGACGCGGCCGCGCGCCGTATCGACCTTGACGCCGATCGATGTTTCGAATCCGGTCTCCGGTGCGCCCGTCCGCGTGCCGAGCTGGATGCCTTTCTCCTCGGCGAGCACTTGCGCGTTCACCAGGCTCACGGGCCCGGCATTCATGGCCGCGAGTAATCCCTCCAGCGCGGACACGAGCACGGGTCGTTGCGCTGCTTCCTCCTTGCCGCCGTAAGCGACTTCGACGGCCTTTACCGGGCCGTCGGCGAGCGCGAGCGCCAGCCGGCCCAGCCGGCGCGCGAGGTCGAGCAGCGGCGCGAGCCGCCGCAGCAAGTCGCCGCCCATGCCGGGCACGTTGATCGCAAACGAGAGATCGCCGGCGACGAGCGCCTCGCGCACCGCGCTGCAGATCTCCATCGCGACCCGCTCCTGTGCCTCGGCGGTGGAGGCGGCGAGATGCGGGGTCAGGATCACGCGGTCGAGCATGCGCAGCGAGGAATCCGCCGGCAGGGGCTCGACGGCAAACACATCGATCGCCGCCCCACCGATCCGCTTCTCCTTGATCGCGTCCGCGAGCGCAACTTCGTCGACGAGCTCACCGCGCGCGGTATTGATCAACACCGCGGTCGGTTTCATCAGCTTCAGGCGAGTCGCATCGATGAGATGATGCGTCTGGTCCGTCAGCGCGACGTGCAGCGTGACGACGTCCGCGGTGCGCAGCAGCTGGTCGAGCGGCAACAGGCGGACGTGCAGCTCGCTCGCGCGCTCGGGGAGCAGGTACGGATCGTGACCCACCACCTGCATGCCGAAAGCGCGCGCCAGCTGGGCGACGTGCCCGCCGATCCGGCCCAGCCCCACGACGCCCATCGTCTTGCCACGGAGCTCGGTGCCCTCGAAGCGCTTGCGATCCCACTCGCCGCGCCGCATCGCCGCCGCCGCGTCGGAAATGCGGCGGACGAGCGCCAGCAGCAGTCCCATCGCATGCTCGCCCGCGCTGACCGTGTTGGCGCCCGGAGTATTCATGACCGCAATGCCGCGCCGCGTGGCGGCGTGCACGTCGATGGTGTCCACGCCCGTGCCGGCGCGCGCGACGACGCGCAGATGGGGCGCGCGCGCCATCAAACTGGCGGTAACCCGCGTTTCGCTGCGGACGATGAGGGCATGCGCAGCGGCGATGGCCCTATCCAGCTCGGCCGGGTTCCCCGCGACGTCGACGACCTCGATGTCGGGGGTCTTGGAGAGGAGCTCGAGGCCGCTAGCCGCGACGCGGTCGGCCACGACCACGCGCCACGTCATTCCAGCGCCTGGCCGATCAGCGGCAGCAGCTCATCCAACGCCGCGACCGTGTGATCTCCCATGTGCCCGATGCGGATGGTGGAATCCTTGAGCGCGCCGTACCCGGCGCCGATCGTCCAGCCCTGTTGCTTCAGCGCGCCGACCACGTCCTTGGAGTGCCTCCCCTCGGGGAGCCGCAGGCACGACACCGTCCAGCTGTGCCGGCCTTCGCGCGGCAGGAACGTCACGCCGTGCTCGGCCGCCCACGCTTCGACACGCCGGCGCATGGCGTCATGCCGTTTCCAACGCGCCTCGATGCCGCCTTCGCGCTCGATGCGCGCGAGCTGCACTTCGAGCGCGTACAGCAGCGAGACGGCCGGCGTGTTGGTCGGCTGAAACTTCGTCGTCGCGTTGAGGAAGCCGATGACATCGAAATAGGCGCCGCGATCCTCCAGTGTCCTGGCGCGATTGACGAGCCGGTCCGACGCGACGCCGAGCGCCAGCCCGGGCGGCAGCGCGAGCGCTTTCTGCGAGCCCGTGAAGACGAAATCGAGCTTCCAGGCGTCCGTTTCCACCGGCGAGCCGCACATCGAGGTCACCGCGTCGACGAGCAGGAGGACGTCATCGAATTCCTTGACGACGTGAGCGTAGCCGGCGACGTCTTGCAGGACGCCCGTCGACGTCTCGGAGTGCACGCAGGTCACGGCGTCGACCGGCGTGCGTTTCAGCGCATCGCGCAGCATGTCCGGCTCGATCGCGGAGCCGAGGGGCACGTCGAGCCGGATGCACTCCTTGCCGCACGCGCCGACGATTCCCGCGAACCGCTCGCTGAAGGCGCCGTTGACCAGCGACAGCGCCCGGCGGCGGACGCCGTTGCGGACGGCCATTTCCATGAACCCCGTCGCCGACGTGGTGCCGACGAACACGGGTCGCGCGGTGCGACACAGCACGCCGAGTTTCGGCGCGATGCCCTGGAGCAGCTTTTCCATTGTCGAGGAGCGATGCCCGATCATCGGCCGGATCATCGCCTCGAGGACCTCGGGATGGACGTCGGTGGGTCCGGGAAGGAAGAACTTGCCGAATGTCGGGACTCGGGCCGCGGGGGTCGGAACGGATGCGGTCGATGTCACGCGCTGGCCCGCTCGAGCTCTTCGACCAGTCCACCCATGACGACTTCGCTCGTCTTCACAAGCCGGACCCCTTCTTCGCCCCATTCCTTCAGCAAATGCTCGGCGACGTCGCGGTCGATCGGCTTCATCGCGTCCACGACGGCGAAGAGCCGGACCTGAGGCCGGTGCTGGAGCAAACCTTCGATGGCGTACTTGTCGCAGACGTCGAGCGCGACGCCGTACAGCACGATGTCGTGCGGGTTGAGGACGTCGAGGACGGCAAGCACGTTGGGATTGGAGAAGACATCGAACCGATGCTTGTGAAAGAGGATGTCCCCACGATGCTTACCGACCTTCGTGGCAAGCGCCGCGCCGTCCTGCGGCGCCGGCTCGATCACGAGTGGATCCCGCAGGGTGGTCTCGGGGATCTTCCGCTGGCCCGGCATCCCGTGCAGGCAATGAGGCGGGAAGGTGCTCTTCCAATCGGGATTCGCGGAGATCTCCGCGTGCTCGGGCACGTGATCGTCGGCGCTAGCCACGATGCGGATACCATGGCCGTGCGCGTAGTCGGTGAGCTTCTTGAGATTGGGAATGAGCTGCTCGGCGTCAGGCACGTAGAGCTTGCCGTCTGCCTTCATGAAGTCATACTGCGTGTCCACGTCCCAGAAAATGACGCGAGGGGATGCTTCGGCCATCCAATGCACTCCTCAGGAAGGGGCGGCAACCGGGGAATCTCTCCGGTGACCGCGGGGGGTGTCAACCGAGGTCGGATTTACAGCGTGAGCGCTACGGCCACTTCGTCGCAGGCGTGCTGGCGCGGGCAGCGCGCGCAGTCGGCCCAGACCTTGAGCGGGAACTGCTCCTTTTCGACCACCCGAAAGCCAAGTCGCAGGAAGAACAGGGGTTTGCGCGTTAGGCCGAAAACCTCATTCAACCCGAGCGCGCGCGCGTCCACGAGGAGCGCTTCCACGAGCGCCTTGCCGACGCCGCGCCCCTGCTGGTCGTCCCGGACAGCGAGTCCCGCGATTTCCGCCAGGGCGGTGCTGTAGACTTTGAGGCTCCCCGTGCCGACGAGACTGCCATCGGGCGTCTCGGCGACGACGTACTCCTTGATGTGCCGGCACAGGTCGTAGTTCGAGCGCGGCAAGAGATCTCCGCTGGCGACGAACGGCGCCATCAGCACTTCCATCGCCGCCACATCAGCGAGCGTGGCGGGGCGAAGCTTCGTCGCGGTTCCGACGGACAGGCTGGTCAAGCAAGCACCTCTTCGAGAATCGTGGCGCCCCGCTCCAGCTCCTCACGCGTGATCGTGAGCGGCGGGACGATGCGAATGACGTTGGGGCCGGCCGTCAGCACGAGCAGATGACGCTCCCGGGCCGCCGCGACGAACGGCGCAGCGGCTTCGGTGAGCTCGAGGCCCCACATCAGCCCGCGGCCTCTCGCTTCCTTCACGCGCGTGCTGCGCGTGGCAAGCGCGCGCAGCCACGCGCCCAACCACTCGCCCTTGACGCGAATCGCGGCAAGGAATTCCGGCTCCGCGATCGTCCGCACGACCTCCAGCGCCACCGTGGCGACGAATGGCCCGCCGCCGAACGTGGTCGCGTGGTCGCCGGGCGCGAGTGCCGCGGCGATCGCGTCATCGACGAGGATCGCCCCCATCGGCAGCCCGCCGCCGAGCGGCTTCGCCAGCGTGTACATATCGGGGACGACGCCCGAAGGCTCGGCGGCAAACAGCGTCCCGGTGCGGCCGAGGCCGCACTGCACTTCGTCGAAGATCAATGCGGTGCCCGTTTCACTGCACCGATTCCGTAAAAAGACCAGAAACTCATCCGCTACCGGGCGCACGCCTCCTTCGCCCTGCACCGGTTCGATGATGACGGCCGCCGTGCGCTCTGGCGTGATCGCCCGCTGCGCCGCCTCGACGTCGCCGAGCGGAATGATGTGCACGTCCGCGAGCAGAGGCTCGAAGGGGCGGCGGTAGTCGGGCCGATCGGTTGCGGCAAGCGAGGCGAAGAGCCGACCATGGAACGAACCGGTGAACGCGACGATGTCGGTCTTCTTGGACCACTTGCGGGCGAACTTGAACGCGCCCTCGTTCGCCTCAGCGCCCGAATTACAGAAGAACGCCTGACCTGCGAACGATTTCGTCAGCTCGGCGGCGAGCCGCTCGCCCGGCTCCGTGCGATAGAGATTGGAGACGTGAATCAGTCCTGAGTCTAACGCGCGCAGCACGGCGTCCCGAATCACAGGGCTGTTGTAGCCGAGGGCGTTGACCGCGATGCCCGCGACGAAATCGAGATAGCGCGTGCCGTCCTCGGCGATCAGCTCCGAGCCTTCGCCCGCAACGAACAATGGGCCAACGCGCGCGTAGACGCCGAGGAGTGCCGTGGCGTCTGACGAGGTGAGCGGCAGTGTCACGCGGGTTGGACGGCGGAAGCGAGCGGGGGGGGGACCGCCAGCAGGCGGGTGCCGGCGGTGGCATGCTCGAACATATCGAGATCGCCAATCCGTACGGCCCGAACACCCGCCCGCAAGGCTTGCGCGGCGGCGCGCAATTTAGCGGCCATGCCGCCCGTCGCGACGCCGCCTTCAATCATTGTCTCGATTTCGGCAGCCGCAAGGGCGGGTTGCATGACCCCGTCGATCGTCACGCCCGGGACGTCGGAGACGAAGAGGAGCTCCTGCGCTTCGAGCGCCGCCGCAATCGCGGCGGCGGCCTGGTCGGCATTGACGTTGAGCGGGCGGACCGGCGCAGCGAGAGACGGCGCAACGGGCGCCACCACCGGCGTCAGTCCCGCCAGGAGTAGGCTCTGCAATAGTGACGCCCGCACATTCACGATTTCGCCCACCTCGCCCAGTGCCGTTCCGCTCTGAAGCGGCTGCGCCGCCAGCAGGCCACCGTCCACGCCGGAGAGTCCAATCGCGTCGAGGCCGGCGGCTCGGAGCGCGGTTACCAGGAGGCGATTCATCGGTCCCCCCAAAACCATCTCGACGAGCTGTGCGATCTCAGGCGTGGTCACCCGCAGACCGTCGCGCTGCTCGACGGGCAGCCCGAGGCGCCGCGACCAGGCGCTGACCGCCTGCCCGCCGCCATGGACGACGACCGAAGGACCGAGCTTAACTAGTGCGCGGGCACAAGCCGACACCCATTCGGGCCGATCGAGCTCGTTGCCGCCGATCTTGACGACGCGCACCGTCAACACGCGAGTCCCGCCGTTTCCGGCAAGCCGAGCATCACGTTCATGTTCTGGATCGCCTGCCCCGCCGCGCCCTTCACGAGGTTGTCGATCGCGGCGATGACGGTGAGGCGCGGCCGGCGGACGTCGACTACCTCCGCGACGCCAATCGCGACGCGGTTGCGGTAGACGACGTCCTTGAGGGACGGCAGTGCGCCGTGCATCACCTGGACGCACGGTTCGGCGTCGTAGGTTGCGCTGTAGAGGCCTTCCGCGGTGGCTTGATCGAGCACGCGGGTCAGCGGCACGTGAATCGTCTCGAGGATACCGCGCTTCACCGGCAAGAGATGGGGCGTGAACACGAGGTCGCCCGTGAACCCGCCCTCGCGCGCTAGCGACTGCTTCAGCTCGGCAAGATGGCGGTGCGTGTTGCCGATCGCGTAGGCGCGATAGTCTTCGGCAACTTCCCCGAACAGCAATTCGCGTTTGGGATTGCGGCCGGCGCCGGTGACCCCAGACGCCGCGTCGATGATGACCTCACGCGACGGATCGATCAGCCCGAGCTGCGCGAGTGGGATCAGCGCGAGCAGCGCAGCCGTTGGATAGCATCCCGGATTGGCGACGAGCTCCGCATCGGCAAGGCGCGGGCGCGTGAACTCGGTGAGCCCATACACCGCCTCGGGCGACAGCCGGAAGTCGGCCGAGAGATCGACCGCGCGTTTCCCGCCCGCGCGCGCCTCATGGACGTAGCGCGCCGAGACGCCGTGCGGCAGGGCGGAAAGAATGATCTCCGCCTCCTGCCACGGAGCATCGTCGGCCTTGATCAGCTCGTGCCCGTCGATCCACTCGCCCGCGGCGGACTCGGCGGTCGCGAACGCGACCGTGGCGTCCGGATGCCCGTTCAGGAGCCGCAGCAACTCCTGCCCGACATAGCCGGACGCGCCCAGCACGCCGACCGGGAGGGATGCATGATTATTCATGTGAGCGGAAAATTATGCAGACCCCGAGGGCAACGCAAGGCTTTATGTGACGCGCTCCAACCTCGGATTGGGCCGATACGATCGCCCCACCTTGGCGCACGGCTTCCCCTCGAGCATCACGACATCGGCCGTGAAATCGAAGCGACCCTGGAAGAGGCTCGAGCCCACGCCGTACGCGTCGACCGGCACGCCCTGTTCCTCGAACAGCCGGATTTTGTCCACCGTGAAGCCGCCCGAGACGACGATCCTCGCGTGCGTAAAGCCCTCAGCGTCCAATGCGAGCCGGACGTTCCGAACGAGCTGCGGATTCACGCCCGTCGGCCTGAACGTTCCCATCTGCGGAATGACCGATTTATCGACGAGGGTTTCGGAGGTGTCGAGCCGGACGCCGTACAGCCGGTCGCCCAAAGCGCGCGCAACGGCCAGAGAGGTCCCGACGCAGTCGTTATCAAAATCCACGAGCGTGATCAGGCGAATCGCAGGGTCGCTCTGCTCAGCGAACTTCCGAGACGCGAGGACGGTGTCGCCGTGATACGCGGCGATCAGCGCGTGTGGCACCGTGCCGATGCCCTCGGAGCCCCACCACGACGCCTGGGCATCCGTCGACACGCCGATCGCGCCGGCGATGTGGGCGGCGTAACCGTCGCCCGTCTGCACCAGCCAGTGATCGTGGCGGGCCGGGAAAAACATCACTTCCTTCGGCTTCGCGGCTTCGACGACCTGCCGCGTGTTGGTGCCGACGCGCGTGCGTCGCGCCAGCACGCCGAGGTAGAGGGTCTCGAGCACGGCAAAGGCGTCGTACGGCCCCTCGATGAGCAGGACCGTCTCCCACGGCTGGATTTCATCTCCATCATAGAGCGCGTGAACGACCAGCTCATCCCAGCGCTCGGCGCAGAGCTTCAGAATCGCGATCGCTTCGTCGATGCCGCCCAGGTAGGCGTGCGCCTTGCCGAACACCTGCATCGTCACCCGCGGGCGGTGCTTGTCCTTGCGTAAGAGATCGCGCGCGCGCACGAAGTATTTGTCGGAGTAATAACCCTCCCGCATTTTGTCGACGGGAAGGTGGAAGATCGACGGATCGAGGCGCTTGCGGCGCGGAGTCATTCAGCGCCAGCCCGGCCAGGAAAACGTCGCGACCAGCGTGTCGCCCGTCGGCAACGCGAGCTGTCGCCCGACGTTATTGAGCCGTCCGCAGATTGTGCCGAGCGGGTCGGTCCCATCCGGCCGGGCGACGCGGAGGCAGACCACGTCCGCGTCGAGCGCGAGCGCGCGCTCGCGTGCGGAGCGTGCCGGATCCGGTCGCGTGAGACTCACCACCAGCGTGGTCGCGCGCCCCCGCAGCACGAGCTGCACGAGGCGCGGCCGCTCCTCGGGCACCAGATCCATCGGCCGGGGCGCGCTGACGGTGTCCCCGCGCACCAGGTTGAGAATGACGCGCGCACGCCTGGGTCGGACGACCGCTTCGAGCCGGAAGTCGCGCGTGGAATCGACGAGATCGAAGGCTTCCGCGGGACGGGCCTCGCCACCGGCGAACGCGCGCTCGAGAATCAATTCCACGAGCAGCGCCTTCGCTGTCCCACCTTGTCCCCGCTTACCGGTGCCAAACGGGTAAATCCGCGCCGTGTCGCTCCACGCCAATCGGACGAGACGCCGGTAGGTGTCTTCCTCCCAGAGCGGCAATCCTCGCCGCGAGTGTCCCACCTGGCGGCGCGCGAAGAAGTCGCCGGCGAGCGTCACGGTATCGCCGAGCGGCGTCACCTGAAAGAGCGCCTCGACTTCGGTGGTGTCGGTCCGGAGTGTGAGTCGCATATCGCTATCCAGCGGACCGCTCACCGCGCCGCTCGCAACGATGCGGGGCGTGACCGAGGCAGGCTCGATGACGCGGATACGATACGTGAGCCGGGTGCCCGGCCCTTGGAGAGCGGCCAGCGCGACGAGGACGCTAGTGAACGACGATAGTCCCACGCGATTCCTCGAGCGTGACACCGCTGCCCGGCCCACCCCACTGGCTGTGGGCGACCCACCCTCCGACGACACCCGCGCCCAGCGCGATCACGACCCAGAGGGTGAGCGTGCCGGCGCGAATCGAGGGCCGGGGCACCACAAACGCATGCGGATTGCCGGCCGACCGCGCCAGCGCGACGCGCACCTCGAGCTGGCTCGCGCGTGCGCCCGCGCAGCGCCCGCACGTCGCCAAATGTTTGGCGAGCGCCGCGCGCTCGACCAACGATAGTTCGCCATCCAGCTCCGCATCGATCTGTGCGAGCCATTGCTCGTGCGTGACATCCGCTCCCGCCATCAGACCTCCTCTTTCACCCGGTACCGGAGGGCGCGGCGCTGCATCCAGCGCACGGCAAAGGCGTCCACCAGTGATCGCCACACCCGATTCCACATACCGTACTTGGTCACACCATGCTTCCGCGGCCGATGACCGACCGGCACCTCGGTCACGGTACCACCCTGCATTTTGATCAACGTCGGCAGAAAACGATGCATTCCGGTGAACAGGGGCAAGGCGTTCACCGCATCGATGCGAAAGGCTTTGAGCGAGCACCCCGTATCCCGAATCACCTCGCCGTTCAATCGGTTCCGCACGCCATTGGCGATCCGGCTTTGCAAGCGCTTCCAGGGCGTGTCACGCCGAGTGGCGCGGTAGCCGGCAACGGCGGTAGCTCCGGTGCGCTGCAAGGTATCCACGAGCGCGGGAATATCGGCGGGGTCGTTTTGCAGGTCGGCATCCAACGTCACGACGATCGGCGCGCGCGCCGCCCGAAAACCGGCCGCGAACGCCGCGGTCTGGCCGGCATTGCGCTCCAAGGCGAGGACACGTAGCTGGGGATACTGTTGTCGCAAGGCCTTGAGCGCCGCGACCGACCCATCGCTCGAGCCGTCGTCCACCACGATGACCTCGTAACTCCGGCCGGCGAGGGCGGCTGCGATCTCGGCGAGCAGCGGTGCGAGGCTTTCCCGCTCGTTGTACGCGGGCACCACGAGCGAAAGTTCCACGGGGTGAAAACGATAGCAAGTTGACAGTCGCTACACGAGTGGGTAAAACCGTGCATGCCTCAATTCTGGTCGCGTCGCGACTTCCTGCGCTCTGCCGCCGCGGGCGTGGCCGCGCGCCCGGTGCTGGGGGGGGGCATTGCGGGCATTGCGGGCATTGGGGGCATTGGGGGCATTCCCCATCCGATGCGGCCGCCGCGCCCGCTGCCCCCTCAATCGCGCTGGGCCGCGAAGCCGGTCGCGATCGCCAGCGCCAATGGCTTGCGCGCCGTGCAAAAAGCGTTCGACATGCTCATGCAGGGTGCCGACACGCTCGACGCGGTGGTCGAGGGCGTGAAGATCCAGGAGCTCGATCCCAACGACGACTCGGTCGGCTACGGCGGGCTGCCGAATGCCGAAGGCGTGGTACAGCTCGACGCATCGTGCATGCACGGACCCACCAAACGCGCCGGCGCGGTGGGCGCGCTCGAGAACATCAAGACGCCGTCGGAAGTCGCCAAGCTCATTCTCAAGTACACGACTCACATCTTCCTCGTCGGCGAAGGCGCCAAGCGGTTCGCGCTGTCGTTCGGATTCAAGGAAGAGGACCTGCTGACCGAGCACTCGCGCGAGGCCTGGCTGCGCTGGCGCGCGAACTTGAATCCCAACGACAACTATCTGGACGTTCCTGACTCCGATCACCTCGTCGTGACGAAAACCGGAACCATCAACTGCGACGCCGTCACGCCACAAGGCGATCTTTCGTCGGTCACGACCACGAGTGGACTTTCCTGGAAGATTCCGGGCCGGGTGGGTGATTCACCCATCATCGGCGCGGGGCAGTATTGCGATAACGATGTCGGCGCCGCGGGATCGACCGGACTCGGTGAGGCAAACATCAAGGTGTGCGGTGGATTTCTGACCGTCGAGCATATGCGGCGCGGCATGAAGCCGACCGACGCATGTCTCGAGACGCTCAAGCGCGTCGTCGCCGAAACGGAAGCCCGCTTGCTCGACGCGCAGGGCAAACCAAAGTTCGACCTGGTGTTCTACGCCGTCACCAAGCGCGGGGAATTCGGCGCCGCGTCGCTCTATCCCAACCATTTCGCGGTGCACGACGGCACGGAAGCCAAAATCCGCGACACGGCGTACCTATTCACACGCGCCCCCGCCTGACCGTCCTGCTCGTCGCGTTGGCGTCTCCACTCGCGGCGCAGACCGAGGCAAATCCGAAGCACGAATGGGTCGATCACCTCTACCCTTACGTCTCCTACAGCTCGATCGACGGGTTTTGGGCGGCCGGCCACTATGATTGGTCGAGCCCGATGGGCTTCGCCGAGCGGCCGGAGCCGAATTTCGGACGCGTCGCGCTCGATGCCGGCGCGAGCACCCAGGGCAGCTATCTGATCATCGCCGACGCGCAGGCGCCCGCCTACTGGGATGGCTGGCGGCTCGGTCTGAGCCTGAGTCTCGCGCGCGCGAATCGCCTCGGCTATTACGGGCAGGGCAACAGTACGACCTACAACCGCGACAGTACCGTCGGTCACTCGTATTTCTATCGGGTCAGCCGCAAAACCGCCGGTGCTCGGCTCACGGTGCAGCGCAGGGTCGTGGGGCGGCTGCGCGTGCTGGTGGGCGGCACGCTCGAGCGCACCTCGTTCCGCGTCCTCCCCGGCGAAACCCTATATCAACGTGACAGCGTGGGGCCGTTCAACGATGCCGTGGCGCGGGCCGGCGTCGTGTTCGATTCACGCGATCTCGAAGCGGACCCGCACCGTGGTCTCTTCGCAGAAGCGCTCGTCGGCCGAGGTCGGGGCTACACGCGGACCAGCGCCACGATCCGGGCGTATGTCCATCCGCTGGAACGCCTGATCCTTGCGGCACGCGTCGCGGGTGAAAAGATGACCGGCACACCGCCGCTCGGGGCACAGCAGAGGATGGAGACGAGCGACGGCCCGATCGTAGCGCTCGGCGGCTATCGCTCGCTGCGCGGCTATTACGACGCGCGGTTCGTGGGGCCGGGGAAGCTGGTCGGTGGCGTCGAGGCCCGATACGGGTTGCTGTGGGCGCCACGCCTGCTCGAGGTCAAGCTGCTCGCGTTTTACGACGCGGGACGCGTGTTCGGGCCCGGAGAAACCGTGCGACTCACAAGCGAGGGCCTGCACAAGGCCTGGGGCGGGGGCGTCGGGGCGGCGCTGATGCGAAATACGTTAGTGACGTTTTTCTTTGGAAAGGGCACGGAAGGGACACTGGTCACCTTCGCGACGACGTGGAGTTTCTAAGCCGTCACTTCGCGGATCTCGACGCCCCGCTTTCTCAACTCATCGACATATGCCTGAAACGGCACCGCTTCGTCCGGCGTGTAGACGCCAGTCGACCCGATGCGGCCATCGACCTGCATCAGACCGGTGATCGCGAGCGAAAACCCGGTCGTCCGCATCATCGCCCTGATTCCGGTCGCCTCGTCATAATAGTCGAGCAGTTGCCAGGCGACGCGCCGACCGCTGCGTCCTTGCACGTCCACCCTCAGCGCGACGAGATCGCGGCCATTGGGCTTGCTCAGCTGCGGCGACACAGTCGCGATGAACGCATCGCGCGGCACGATCTTCGTGCCCTTGACGGTCACCGGATCGAGCGACAGTAGTCCGAGCTCGCGAATCGCACGCATGATCGCGACGTGCCCCGGATAGCGCAGCGTCTTGTACTCCATGGTCCGCACCCGACCGCGATAGGCCCAGGGCATCATCGAAATGCCGCCAGCGGTGTGGAATGCCTCGAGTGTCCCCACCGGGTTGGGGAATTCGACCGCCTCGACCTCCGACAGTGCATCGACGCGCTCCGGCCGGCCTTCGCGCAGCACCCACGAGGGCGTCGTGTAGTAGTCGAGCGCGCCCTCGAGCGAATAGACGATCTGATAATTGAGCGGCGGTTCAGGTTTCTGGGGCAGGCCCCCCACGAAGATCTTCACGCTCTCGGCCTCGCCGACCCGGCGGATGCCTTCGGCGGCGATGATGTTGATCATGCCGGGGGCGAGACCACAGTCGGGGATCACCGAGACGTGCTTCCGCCGCGCGGCGGCATGCAGCGTCTTCTGCTTTTGGACGATTGCGGTGTTGCCGCCCAGGTCGGCGCAGTGCAGTCCCATGGCGACAGCGGCCTTGGCGACCGGATAGTTGAAGTAATAGGGCAACGCATTCAGGACGGCGTCATGCCCGCCCATCAACTTGCGGAGCCGCGGAGCGCGTTTTGCATCGAGGCGCGCAGTGACCAGCCGCTTGTCCCGTTTCTTCTTAAGGAAGGCGGGCACACGGCGCGGCTGCAGATCCGCCAGAGTGACGCGCTCGACTTCCGCGTGCCGCAGCAAGTCAAACGCGCAGGCAGAACCCTGCAGCCCAGCGCCCAGCACGAGCATGCGCACCCTAGTCCACGCCTCCGATGATGGTTTGGGGATGAAGCGGCGGAAAGCTAGTAGATTCGGCCACCGTGTTGCACCCCTCACAGCCTTCGCCGCAGCCCGGCGCCGCGGAGCTCACGCGCCAGCGCCTCATTCGCGCGGCGCTGGAGCTGTTTACCACCCGCGGCTACCACGACACCACGACGGCGCAGATCGCCAAGAAGGCCGGGATCGCGGAGGGTACGATCTACCGGCATTTCGCGAGCAAGCAGCAGCTGGTGAACGACCTCTACCGCGCGGCGCAGCGGTGGGCGACCAAGGTCGCGCAGGAGGCTGCGCGCAATCCCGACGCGCGAGCGGCGCGCGCGCAGCTGACGGCCGTCGCGCATGGATTGCTCGAGGGCGCAGAGCACGATACGGCCGTCGTCAAGCTCGGGTTGTTAGAGCCGCTCGATCCCGTGCTCGATGACGAGAGTCGCAAGACGCAGCGCGAATTTCGTGTAGCGCTGGAGCGCATCGTTGCTGAAGGCAAAGCTCAGAACTCCGTGCGAACTGGTGCGGTCGAGATCTGGGCTGGTGTTTGGCTGGCGACGATCAGACACGCGTTGGAAAAAGTCGTTGCAGGTGAGTGGAAATCGGGAGACACCGGAGTTCGACTCGTTATTGACGCTGCATGGAGAACGATTAGCGCATAGACGCTCTCTAGGCGCGACGGAGTTCGAATAATGCGATCTCCGGGGGGACAAACACCCGCAGCGGTACGCCCACCACACCAATTCCCCGACTCACATAGAGCTGACTCGCTCCCTGCGTGAAGTGCCCCATCACGTACTTCGTGATCAGCCGGCCCGGTGACCAGCCGACGACGGGCAAGTAGAACTGGCCGCCGTGGATGTGGCCGGCGAGGGTGAGGGGAATGCTGCGTGGCGCGGCGCCGTCGAAGGCGCCGGGGCGGTGGGCGAGCAGGATGCGGAACGCGGCTTTCGCGGGCGGCGTGAGTCGCAACGCAGGTTCGAGGTCGGAGTCCTGGGGATCATCGGCGCGCCAGTTGCGCGGGTCGTCGATCCCGATGAGCGCGAGCGCGGCGCCGCCATACTCGATCACGTGGGCGCCGTTCTTCACGAACACCTGCCCCGCATCACGCACCCCGCGAATGACGGCGTCCTCGCCCGTGTATCGATCGTGGTTGCCGAGCACGGTGACGACGCCAAGCGGCGCATGCAGATCGCGAAACGCGCGCACGTAATCGGGGATGTAGGACTGCGAGATGTCGATCATGTCGCCCGTCTGCACGATGAGATCGGCACCCAGCGCGTTCGTCTGCGCGACGATGGCGCGCATTTTCTCTTCGGACATGTGAATGCCGGCATGCACGTCGGAGAGATGCGCGATGCGGAGCCCGTCGAGTCCCGTCGGCAAGTCCGGAAACAACAGGGTGCGGCGGGTGAGAGCGGGGAGACTTTCGGCGCTCCAAATGCCGTAGGCGGACACCCCTAATCCCGCAGCCGCATAGGCATAGGTGGCACGGGCAAGGAACTGACGACGCGACACTCGTCCGTCGTCCGTCGTGCGTCGTACGTCGGGGTTTCCAGTCAACCGCTCACGCACGACCTCCGACGCACGACGCAGGCCTTTTGCAAGGATATACAGGGCTACTAGACCACAGAAAATCCAGCCAAGCAGCTGCCACGCGATCCACGGCGCGATATACGGCACGCGACTGATTCCCCACAGGCTGCCGGAGAACATCCGCACGGCAACGATGCCCCAGGGAACGTTGAAGATGATGAAGACGAGGGTGAGCCACCGCCGCGCGGACAGCGGCAGGCGCTCGCGCAAATAGAGGTAGAGCAGCAGTTGAGGCGACGCAAATAGCAGCAGATAGATTAGGGCCATGTCATTTCGTCCGCTGGCGTTTTTCGGCGTGTTCCCCGCGCTCCCCGTGCTCCTCTCGGCCCAGCGACCGGCCGGTGTCGATCGACAACTCGTGGCCGCGCGGCTGTGGGTGGAAGCACGCTACAACTATGCCTACTGGGACGGCGTCCGCGCGAATTGGGACTCGGCCTTCGCTGCGACGGTCACCTTTGCCGGGGAACGCCCCCCCCGCCCGCCCCGCCCCCCCCCCGTGCCGCTCGATCTGCCGTTCTTTCACCGGCTGCGGCGCTGGGGCGCGCTGCTGAACGACGGGCAGTTTGAAATCCTGGCGCCTGCCGCAATCGCCAACCGCATCGCGCGACCACCACTCGAGCTCCGGAGCGTCGAGCGCCGGCCGTTCATCATGGACTACGTCGTCAACGACGAGATGCGCGTGGCGCGGCCCGAGCGATTGGCGGAGATCCTGGCGGTCCAGGGCATCCCAGTCGCGCAATGGATTCGCGACTCGGTCCTGCCGGAGATCGCCGCTGCCAACGAAGCGAGCCGGTGGGAACGCGCGGTCACGCACATGCTCGATGGCGAGCGCGGAACGGCGCTGCATCTGGTGCTCCGCCTCCCCGGCGGTGCCGAGCGTGGGGTGAGCGTCACGCGCAGCGTGCCACTGATCACTCGCGCAGCGAGCGACCCCCCCCAATCCGCCCACCCCGCGCTCGAAGTCGATACCCTGCCCGACGGCGCCATCTGGATGCGTGTCTATTCTCTCGCCGATCCCGATTTCCTGAGCCGCTTCGATCGTGCCCTGGGCGACGCGCCCCGCGAAGGACCACGCCATCGCGGCCTGATCCTGGATCTGCGGGAGACCGACGGGACCAACGCGGCGCGCGATCAAAGCGCGGCGCTGCTGTCTCGCATCATTGATCGGCCGTTCCTGACGGCTCGGTACCGCACGCCGCGCTACAGCCTCGATTCCCTCGACTGGATCAGCACACCGCCCGACACGATCTGGCCACCGCCGCTCCGTGAGCGGATTGCGTACAGCGGTCCCGTCGTGGTGCTCTCCTCGCTGCGCACGGCGGGCGCCGCGGAAGATTTCATCGTGGCATATCGGGCGGGCGGCCGCGGTCCGCTCGTCGGTGAGCCGACGGCGGGGAGCACAGGCCCAACCGCGGTTCTGCCGCTCGCTGCGGGGTGGAAGATGCGGCTGACCGTCTCGCGGGCGGCGTTCCCCGACGGCAAGGAATTCGCGGCAACGGGGATTGCGCCCGACATCCCGGTAGACGTGCGTGTCGAGGACGTGCTCGCCGGATGTGACGCGGCGCTGGAGCGTGCGCGCGCTTATCTCACCGCAACGGCCCGGCGCTAGCTCTTCAGCTGCGCGCGGAAGAACCTGATCACCGCGCGCCAGGCGCTGTCAGCGACCTCCGGCTTTTCGCGCGTGCGGAAGAATCCGTGTCCGACCCCTGGATACACCGTGTACAGATAGTCCTTGCCGGCTGCCCGCATGGCCGCGGCCGCGTCCGCAAGTCCCGCGTCGATCCGGGCGTCGTTCTCGGCATACACGCCGAGACCCTTCGCGCGAATCTTCGGCATATCGGCGGTGTTAGGCGCCGGACCATAGCAGACGACGAAGGCCTTCAATTCGGGCACATTCGTCGCATACCGGAAGCTCTGCCCGCCGCCCCAGCAGAAGCCGATGACCCCAACGTCGCTCGCGCGGGCGGCCTTCACGGTTTTCAGATAGGCGCGCGTCGCATCGAGATCGCCCGTCACCGTGTCCGCGTTCAGCGTCGCGATCAGCTTGCGCGCGGAATCGGGCGAGCTGGGCGTGCCGCCGCGACGCGACAACAGATCGGGCGCGATCGCGACGAAGCCGTCCTTCGCGAGCTGCTCGGTCGTCTGTCGGATGAAGTCCGACATGCCGAAGATCTCGTGAATGACGATGACTGCCGGCGCGGGCTGCGGGCGCTCGGGATAGGCGATGTACGCCGTGACGGTGTCTTTGCCGCTGAGGTACTTAACGTATTCGGCGTGAATGTCCGATCGATAATGGGCCGCCGCCATCAATAGCGCCGCGCCGCAAACGATACCGCCTCCTACCACCCCATACCGCCGCTTACCGCCCATAAGTGATCCTCCAGATTTTCCCACCCATGTCGTCACTCACCAGCAAGGATCCATCCGGCAATACCAGGAGACCAACCGGGCGGCCCCAGCGTGAGCCGTCCGGACGCTGCCACCCTACGATGAAGTCTTCCACCCCCACGGCGCGCCGGCCGCCACTGTCGACCTCGACCCGCACGACTTTGGCGCCCGTCGGGACGCTGCGGTTCCAAGAACCGTGCAGCGTGACGAACGCATCGCCACGGTATTCGCGCGGAAACTGCGTGCCTGTGTAGAACGCCAAGCCGAGCGGCGCGGAATGCGCCTGGATGGTAATGGTCGGCGGCTCGACATGCGAGCAATCCGCCGATCCGTATTCCGGATTGGGTTTACCGGGGAGATAACACTCGGGCCATCCGTAGTCTCGACCGTCTTTGATGATGTTGACGTGCTCGGGCGGGAGGTCATCGCCCAAATTGTCGCGATCGTTGTTGCCACCCCACAGCTGACCCGTCGTCGGATTGAACGCCATGCCGACGGTGTTGCGCAAACCCCGGGCGAAGATACGACCGCCCGAGCCGTCGGGATTGAGCTGCGTCACCGCGGCGCGCATCGAGTCGCGCTCGTCGCAGAGATTACAGGACGACCCGACCGCCAGGTACAGCTTGCCGTCGGGTCCAAACAGAATCGTGCGCGTGGAGTGGCCGCCGCTCGGCACGTTGGGCACGATCGTGACCGGTCCGGCGCCGCCTGGATCGAAGCGCTTCACGTCGCGCTCCTCCGCGACATACATCGTATCGCCGCGGAACGCGATGCCGAACGGCCCCCTGAGGCCGCTCGCCACGATTACGGAGTTGTCGGCGACGCCGTCATGGTTGGAATCGGGCAGTTTGACGATCACGCCGGAGCCCGGCTGCGACGCGTACACCGTGTTCCCTGGACCGAGGGCCAGGAAGCGGACGCCCTGCAGATTCTGCGCGAACACCGACACGTGGAAGCCCGCCGGTACACGGAGGTCGTCATCAGTCCCTTGGCCCGCTGCGGGTGCAGGGCCGCGGCACGCGACGGCGATGATAGTGACTGACAGCACACACAGACGCATTGGCTACCTCCGACCGATGGCGGTGACTCGTAGCAGCAATTTACCGTCCGGGTCCACGCGGACCTCGGTCGGGGAGAAGGGCAGATCGACACGAGCAGACGTCACGCGGCTTCTCTCGCTTACTATGACATCGCGGCGCATGGTCGCGCCGTTCGGTCCCCGAAACTCGAGCGTCAGCACGGGGAGGCGGAACAGACCCCACTCCGGTTTCTGGCGTTGCGTGATACCCACGACGGCCCGCCGCGCTCCGGCGTCGTATTGCCACGTGATGTCGAGCTGGGGGTAACCCGGCTGATACAGCCACTGGTGGAAGAACCAACCGAGATTCGCTTTGGCTTCCTTCTCCATTACGCGCTGGAAGTCCTCACTCGTTGCGGTCGAGTCGCGGTGAGTGTCGTAGTAAGTGCGGAGCCCGCGAAAGAATGCCGAATCCCCCATGAGTCCCCGCAGCATGTGCAGCACCCATGCGCCTTTGGGATAGCTGTTCGCGTTCAGCAGCTTGATGGGATCGGCGGTATACCCCGAGTCCACGATAGACCGGTCGGTGACGTCGGATTTGAAGTAATTCTCGGCGTTCGCGCGCATCGCGTTGGCCAACACCGAGTCGCCGTCCAGCGCAGCGCCGATTACGCCATCGAAATAGGTGGCGAAGCCTTCGGAGAGCCAGATATCGGGCCAGTCGCGTTCTGTGACAGCGTCGCCGAACCATTGGTGCGCGGTCTCGTGCCGCACGACGCCTTCACCCATCCGACGCTCGACGTACGGCTTCTCGGCGTAGAAGATGGCGCTTGAGTTCTCCATCCCGCCGAAGCGCGTGGACGACTGCACGTGTGCGAGCTTCTCGTAGGGGAATGGCCCGATCAGTCGCTGCATCACCTCGACGATTTCGGTGGCGCGACGGAACGGGACCGAGTCGGCGAACGCCGAGTCCTCGGGATAGGTCCAGACTTCGATCGGGATCGTGTCCCGACCGTTGATCACGGGGCGGTGCTTGCTGACCGTAAACTCGCCCGCGCCGATGACCATGGTGTACGTGGGAATTGGGCGGCTCTCTGCCCACCGGCACAGGACCCGCCGTTCGCTTTCTTGCCGGCTGCACGGCTCAGGTTTGCCATTCGAAACAACGCGCCAGCCATCGGGCATCTGCACCATGAACATGACCCTGGCTTTGTCGCCCGGATGGTCGAGCGTTGGAAGCCAGTAGCGCGCGCGCTTGGGCCAATTGTCGGCGAAGGCCGCGCGTCGCCCTCGCGCCGTCGATCCGATAATGAGGCCGTCCTGGGGACTACCGTGATACTTGATCTGTATACCAGCGTTGCCGACTTCATTGCGCGACACGAAGGTGCTCAGGACGCGCCCGTCGTATCGGAAATGAAGCGAAGTCCTCGAATCGTACCCATCCGTCCGCCAGACCGAATCGACCTGCATACCAACCAAGTCCAAGCGAATCGTGTCGCTCGCTTCTGTCATCCTCACCATCACCGAGGCGAGGCCGGTGATCACGCTGCCCGTATCGGGAACGGTCACTGTGTACAAGTAGGAAAGGGCATTGACCCGCGGCTGTTGGCCGGCACCGGGCGTCGCGAGCAACAGCGCTGCGAGCAGGCTACCGACCGTTCGCATACACGCCATCCAATGCGCTTTCCCCCTTCGGCATTTTCTCACGACTCGCCAACGCCTCAGCCGCGGCTCGCTCCACCTGCTCCGTGATCTCTCCTTCGATTTCGCCGAGAGCCTTCGCGTTAACGCCTTCTTCCTTCAAGTACTCCTCGTACAAGCCGATCGGGTCGCGCTTGCCCCACGTGCGAAACAAGTCGGCGGGAAACGTGTCGCGGGCCTCGCGCTCATCGTGGGTCGCGTGCCCACCCATCCGAAACGTTTCCGCGATAATCATGGCGGGGCCGTTTCCACTTCGACACCGCTCGGCGGCGATTCGTGTGACCGCGTACGCATCGAGCACGTTGTTGCCGTCGAAGGACGCTCCCCAGACGCCGTAG
Source organism: Gemmatimonadales bacterium (assembly GCA_036390255.1). GTDB lineage: Bacteria > Gemmatimonadota > Gemmatimonadetes > Gemmatimonadales > GWC2-71-9 > 20CM-2-65-7. The sequence continues at coordinate 22,428 of DASWCE010000261.1, forward strand.
CTGGCGGGCCAATCTTTGAAGTCGGCGGGCAGATGGTGCTGCTCGAGGCGCGTGCCCAAGGCGACCTGATTGTTTTCGATAATGAAGATGGCGGGGACGCGCTGCACCGCCGCCAAGTTGGTCCCCTCGTGCGCGGCGGCGGTATTGGTCGATCCATCGCCGACCCACGTGAGCGCGACGCGCGGCTCGCGCTTCAGCTTGAACGTGAGCGCAATTCCGGTGATCACGGGCACCATGTCGCCGACGTGGGAAATGGGCTGGAGGACGCCGTGCGCGAACGAGCCGACGTGGAGGTCGCGGCCGCCGCTCGGCGAATCGGCCGTCGCGAGGTAGGCGCGCAGCATGTCGGCGATGGACATCCCCATTTCGCAGCATGCCGCGGCGTTGCGGATCATCGGCGCGACGATGTCGGTCCCGCGCTCGAGCGCGTGCACGGGCCCGACCGTGGTCGCTTCCTCGCCCGTGCCGAGCCACGCCTTGGAGATGACCCCGGTGCGCACCCACCGTTTCAACTCGATGTCGTGAAGCCGCGCCCTGAGCAGCCCGCGGTACAACTCAAGTTTCGCGTCGCGGGACAGACCGCGCACGATCGCGGCACGTTCGGGATCGCTCTCGATGGTGGAATGGAAAGCGCGGACCAGCGCGGGATCCGGCTTCCAGTCGACGTATTCCGGTGGGTCGAACGCGGGGAACCGCTTCACGGCACGCCGGCAACGCTCCGGCCGAGGACCTGTCCGTCGCGCTTGAATACCCGGCCGTCCTTCATCACGAAGTCGACATGCTGGAGCACCGTAATGTCCTGCAGCGGATCGCCACGCACCGCCACGACATCAGCCCGCTTCCCGACCGCGACGGCACCAATGTCGCGCTCCAGGCCGAGCAGCGTGGCGCCGTTCGACGTGCCGGCCACGATCGACTGCATGGGCGTCATGCCGTAGCGCACCATCAGCTCGAACTCGCGCGCGTTGGTGCCGTGCCGCATGACGCCGGCGTCGGTGCCGAGGGCGATCTTCACGCCGCCGTCGAGTGCCATCTTGAAGGAGGTGTGCTGCCGCGGCGCGATCGCGAGCGCCTTGGCCGCGATCGGGGTCGGCAAGCGTCCTGCGGTCGCCAGCGACTCCACGGTGAAGCCGGCCAGCAGCGTGGGCACGAGCCACGTGCCGTGCTGCTTCATGAGCGCGACGGCTTCCGCGTCGAGGATCGAACCGTGCTCGATCGACGTCACGCCGGCGCGTACCGCCGCTTTGATTCCGGCGGTGCCGTGCGCATGGGCCGCGACGCGGCGGTCAAGCTGTGTCGCGGTTTCGACGATTGCGCGCATCTCTTCTTCGCTGTATTGCTGCACTCCGACCGAGTCGGTCAGCGAGAGCACGCCGCCGGTCGCGCAGATTTTGATCACGTCCGCGCCGTACTTTACCATGTATCGCACGGCATTCCGTACCTCGTCGATGCCGTTGGCCACGCCGACCTCGATGCCGCCCTCGTGACCCAACGCGTCGGGCTGCAGCCCGTTCGTCTCGTCGCAGTGACCGCCGCGAATGCCGAACGAAATGCCGGCGGCGACGATTCGCGGCCCCTGAATCCAGCCGGCATTGATCGCGTTGCGCAGCGCGACATCGCCAAAGTTCGCGCTGCCGACGACGCGTACGGTGGTGAAGCCCGCGTCGAGCGTCTGCTGCGCGTGGGCCGCGCCGAGCAGCGCGAGCTCGCTTGGCATCTCGGTGAGACGGCTGTGTTGCCAGTCGCCATCGCCAATCGTGCGGCCGACGAGATGCACGTGCGCATCGATGAACCCGGGCAGTACAGTTTCGCCCGACAGGTCGATCACGGTTGCGCCGGCGGGCACCGGCACGTTCGTCCCGACCGCGGTGATCCGATCGCCCTGCATCACGATCACCGCGTTCTTCACGGGCGCGGCCCCGGTGCCGTCGATGAGCGTACCCGCGCGGATGGCGGTGACCCCCGGTTGTTGCAGCGCCAACACCGCCAAGAGCAGAATCACGAGAACCTCTCCTTGAGCTTCCCGAGCAGGCCACCCGACGATTCTGCGGACCGGCCGCCACTCAGCGCGTCGCCAAATTCGATCGCCGTGGTGAAGCGATCGTCCGGATTCGTCTGCAGCGCCTTCGTCAACGCCTTTTCGACGGGCTCGGGGACGTCGGGACGATATTGACGAATCGGCACGGGCTGGCTGCGCAGCCGCGCGATCATCATCTCTTGGGCATTGCGCCCCTGAAACGGCAGCTTGCCGGTGAGCATCTCGAAGGCGACGATGCCGAGGGCATAGATGTCACTGCGGGCATCGAGCGTCTTGCCGCGAATCTGCTCCGGGCTCATGAACTCGGGCGTGCCCAGAATGATGCCGGTGGCGGTCAGCTTGGCGATCGCCGGATCAGCGCGCCGCTCCTTGGCCAAGCCGAAATCCATGACGACCGCCCGCTCCACACCGCCGCCCCTGCCGCCCCCCCCGCCCCCGCCGCCCCCCCCGTCATCGGGCACCAGCATCACGTTCTCAGGCTTCAGATCCCGGTGAATGATCTGCAGCTCATGGGCATGGTGCAGGCCGGCGCACATCTGCTGCAGCAGGGCCACGCTCAGGGGGATGTCCATCGGCCCACCGCGCACTTCGCGATCGGACAGCAGCTCGCCCTTCAGGAACGGCATCACCAGATAGATCAGCCCGTCCTCCGACTCGCCGAGGCGCAGGATGCGACAGACGTTCGGATGATCGAGGCGCATCGCGAGGCCCGCTTCGCGGCGCAACCGCTCGACCGAGCTTTTGTCTGAGGCGAGCCGGGGCGAGAGCACCTTGATCGCGACCGTTTCGCCGGACGAGATCTCCTTGGCCAGATACACGTAAGACATCCCGCCCTCGCCCAGCTTCTTCATTACCTGATAGCGCGCATCGAGAATCTGATTGGAGAGACTGGAGGCCCGGTCGAGGCCGGACTTCCCCGGCGGGAGCGGCGTGCGCGCCCCTGTGCCGCTGCCCGGCGATGGCGGCGCCGAGGGCTTCTTCGACTGGATTTCCACGAGCATGCTTCCGTCTTTGGGACAGAAGCGCGCCGCGGTGTCGGTGTACACCGACCCGCATTTCGGGCAGCGACGCTCGCTCATTGCCGGACCAAGTTGCGGCCTTCGTTCTTGGCGCGATAGAGGGCTTGATCGGCGAGTGACACGAAGCTGTCGGCGCTGTGCACGCGCTCATCCGGAAACGACGCGAGTCCGATGCTGATCGTCATGTGCAGCGGATCCTCGCCTGGATCAGCGAAGTCACGGGCCATGACGCGACGGCGTAACCGTTCGGCGAAGATCGCGGCGCCATGCGGCGCCGTCTCGGGCATCACCACCACGAACTCCTCGCCGCCGTAGCGGGCCACGATGTCGACCGATCGCACTTCGCGCCGCAGCAGCTCGCCGACCTGCCGCAGCACCGAGTCGCCCGCGATGTGGCCGCGCGTGTCGTTGATCGATTTGAAACGGTCGATGTCCGCGAGCAGAATCGTCAGCGCCAGATTGTAGCGCCGCGCGCGATCCAGCTCCTGCGCCAGCGCCTCGGCGAGCGCCCGCCGGTTCATGCAGCCGGTCAGCGCGTCGGTCAACGCCAGCTTCTCGAGCCGCTGCTTGTCGGAGACTGCGGTTTCGAAATCGTACGCCTTCTCGATCGCCGACACCGCGGTCTTGATGACCGTCTCGGCGAACTGCGCGTCGGCCCGCGTGAGCGGTGGATCGTCGCCGGTCGTGCGCAGGAAAAAGACGCCGATCTGCTGGTCTTTCATCCAGAACGGCAGCGCGACCGCCGAGCGGGTGGGGACTTTGATCTCCTCGCGTTCCCAGCGGCGCCGTTCGTCCTCGTAGAGCGCATCCGTGGCGACATCTTCGACCAGCACGAGCCGGCCGGTCGAGACCGCTTTGCGGATCTCCGGATACCGGGCCAACTCGATCTGGAGGTTGCGCAGCATCGGGTTTTCGTACGCCGCTACGACGATGCCCTGCTGGTCGCCCGGTTTGGCGAGCACCATCGAGCACTTGGAAATGTTGAGCGCGCGGGCCACGCGCCGGGCGAGAATGTGATACATCTCATCCGGCTTGAGGGAATCGGTGACCTCGTGGAGAATGTCCACCATCGCGGCGCGGCTGCGCGCCTCTTCCCTTGCCTGCGCGAGCGCGCGCCCGACGCGTATGTGGGCTTCGACCCGGGCGAGGAGCTCTCGCACGCGGAATGGCTTGGAGATGAAGTCGGCGGCGCCGAGCCCGAGCGCGCGCACGGTGGCCTCCTCGGGCGGCATCGATGAGACCATCAAAACCGGGAGATCGCGATAGCGCTCGTCCTGCTTGAGCCGCTCGAGCAGCTGCAGCCCGTCCACTTTGGGCATCATGATGTCGAGCAGGAGGATCGCCGGCTTGATCTCCTCGAGCTTGGCGAACAGCCCGTCGCCGCCCGGGCAGACCGCCACCTCGTAGCCGTTCTCTTTCAGGATCCAGGTGAGCGTCTGGACCAGCGATGCGTCGTCATCGGCGACCAGAACCCGCGTCGCGGGAGCTGCCATCAGTCGTGAGCCTCGAGCAGCGAGGGATCCACGTTGCCGCCGCTGACGACGAGCACGGTGGTCCTGGAGCGTGGCACCGCGCCGGCCAGCAGCGCGGCCGTCGTGGCCGCACCCGACGGCTCGACCGCGAGCCGGCAGGTCCGCCATAGAAACTGCACGGCCGCGCGGATGCTGTCATCTTCGACCAGCACGACGCCGCGAATGCGGTCGCGTTCCCGCGTCAGCTCCGCGAAGGGGATGTTGCCGACATTGAGCGTGATCAGCCCGTCGGCGATGCTGGCTGTGCGGTCGAGTCGGACCACTTTCCCCGCCGCCAGCGACCGGTGCAGCTTGGGTGCGCCGGCCGGCTCGACCCCCCACACGGCCGCCTTGCTCTTCGCGGCCGCCAACCCGGCGACGATCCCCGAGATCAGACCGCCGCCGCCGACCGGCACCACTACGGTCTCGACCTCGGGCAGCTGCTCCACGATTTCGAGGGCGACGGTCGCCTGCCCCGCGACGATGTCGGCATGATCGAACGGCGGGACGATCGCGAGCTGCTCGCGCTTGGCGATCGCTTCGGCCTTGAGACGTCGATCCTCGGAGGTGCGACCGGCGAAGACGACTTCCCCGCCCCACTTTTTCACGCCGGCGATTTTGACCGCCGGGGTGGTCTCCGGCATGACGATCACCGCCCGCACGCCGAATTGCTTCCCGGCATACGCCACCGCCTGCCCGTGGTTGCCCGACGAATAGGTGATCACGCCGCGCTTGCGGGCGGGCTCAGCGAGCTTGCGGATAGCGTTGTAGGCGCCGCGGATCTTGAACGCGCCAATCGGCTGCTCGTTCTCGAGCTTGAGGTGGGCGCCCAGCTCCTCCACGTAGATCAGTGACGTGCGGCGCGCGATGCCCCGCAGGCCCGCTGCGGCTTCCGTGATGTCCTGAGCGGTGACCACGCTACTTTTTGGCTTTCGCCTTCGCCTTGGACTTTGCGGCGGGCTTCGTCGGAGGCGGCGTTTCGTCGTCGTCTTCGTCCACCGCTTCGTCTTCGTCTTCCTTCACGACGCGCGCCACGTCCACGACCAGGTCGCCGGGCGTCAGATTCATGATCTTCACGCCCTGCGTGTTGCGGCCGGAGATCCGAATACCCTCGACGGGCACGCGGATCATGATCCCCTTCTTCGTGATCATCATCAGCTCGTCGTCGGGCAGCACTTCTTTCAGCGCGATGATCTCGCCGGTTTTATCGCTGCGCTTCAGCGTGATGATGCCGCGGCAGCCGCGATGCTGGACGCGGTATTCGTCCAGCTCGGACCGCTTGCCCATACCCTTTTCCGTAACGGTGAGCAGCGTGGATTTGCGGCGCACCACGACCATATCGATCACATGGTCTCTCTTGTCGAGCTCGATCCCTTTCACGCCGGTCGTCGTGCGGCCCATGTCGCGCACGTCTTTTTCGTGGAAGCGGATGCTCATGCCATGCGCGGTCGCGAGCACGATGTCGTTCTTGCCGTCCGTCACCTGGACGTCGATCAGCTCGTCGCCCTTTTCAATATTGATGGCCCGAATGCCGACCGAGCGCGGATTCCCGAATTCCGAGAGCACCGTCTTCTTGACCACGCCGGCCTTGGTCGCGAACAGCAGGAACTGATCCTCCGAGAACTCCCGCACCGGGACGAGCGCTGCGACCTTCTCGTCGGGCTTCATCGCCACGCAGCTGAGAATTGGCTTGCCTCGAGCGGAGCGCGCTGCCTGCGAGATCTCGTGCACCTTGAGCCAGTAGCATTGGCCCTGCTCGGTGAAGAACATCACGTAATCGTGCGTGGACGCGATGAAGAGGTGCTCGACCCAGTCGTCTTCCTTCTGATGCGCGGCGATCACGCCCTTTCCGCCGCGCCGCTGCCGCCGGTACGCGGAGACGGGAAGCCGCTTGATGTAGCCGGCGTGCGAGACCGTGATCACCATGTCCTCCTCGGCGATCAGGTCCTCGATCGAGAATTCGCCCTGGTCGGCGACGATTTCAGTGCGCCGCTCGTCGCCAAAGCCGTGGGCCAGCTCCGTGAGCTCTTCCTTCAGAATCTTCATGCGCCGCGGCTTGGAGGCGAGGATCTCCTTGCATTCCTTGATGAACTTGCGGACGTCCTTCAGTTCCTCCTCGAGCTTCGTGATCTCGAGGGCCGTGAGCCGCGCGAGGCGCATGTTGAGGATTTCGGCCGACTGCTTCTCGGACAGCTTGAAGCGCTTGCGCAGCGCGGCGTCTGCCGACGGCGTGTCCTTCGATTTCTTGATGATCTTGATGACTTCGTCGATGTTGTCGACCGCGATCTTCAAGCCTTCGAGGATGTGCTCGCGGTCCTGGGCGCGCTGCAGCTCGAACTCGGTGCGCCGCGTGATGACGGTGTGGCGGTGTTCGATGAAGTGTTGCAGCAGCTCGACGAGCGTCAGCTCGCGCGGCGTCCCGTCCACAAGCGCCAGCATGATGGCGCCGAACGTCTGCTGCATCTGCGTGTGCTTGTAGAGCTGATTGAGCACGACCATGGGGATTGTGTCGCGCTTCAGCTCGATGACGAGCCGGATTCCTTCCTTATCGGACTCGTTGCGGACGTCGCTGATGCCCTCGAGCTTCTTCGCCAGCACGAGGTCGCGGATCTGCTCGTGCACTCGTTCGGGACTGACCTGATAGGGGAACTCGGTCACGACGATCTGCTGCTTGCCGGTCGATTCCTTCTCCTCCGCGATCGCGCGGGCCCGGATGATGATGCGGCCGCGGCCCTTCTCGTAGCACTCCTTGATGCCCTCGCGGCCGTAGATGATGGCGCCGGTCGGGAAGTCCGGGCCTTTGACGAACTTGCGGATGTCCCGGATCGTGGCGTTGGGGTGATCGACGAGATGCACGATCGCCTGGACCACTTCGCTCAGATTGTGCGGCGGGATGTTCGTCGTCATGCCGACCGCGATGCCCGCGGAGCCGTTGACGAGCAAGTTCGGCAGCCGGCCGGGCAGCACCGTCGGCTCCTGGAGGCGGTCGTCGAAGTTGGGGACGAAGGCAACGGTGTTCTTGTCGATGTCCTCCAGCATCGTCATGGCGACGCGCGTGAGCCGCGCTTCCGTGTAGCGGTAGGCGGCGGCCGAATCGCCGTCGACCGAACCGAAGTTCCCCTGCCCGTCGATCAGCGGATAGCGCAGCGAAAAGTCCTGCACCATCCGGACGAGCGAGTCGTAGACCGCGATATCGCCGTGGGGGTGATACTTGCCGAGCACGTCGCCGACGACGGTGGCGGCTTTCTTGTAGGGCCGGCCCGGAACCAGGCCCAGCTCGTGCATGGCGTAGAGGATGCGCCGATGCACCGGCTTCAAGCCGTCGCGCACATCGGGCAGCGCGCGCTGCACGATGACGCTCATCGAATAGTCGAGGAACGATTCCTTTAATTCGTCTTCGATGAGGCGCGGCAGAATGCGTTCGCGGACGTTAGGACCGGTCATTTCGATCTTTGTGGAGGTGAGGTAAGATGATAAAAATTAACTACTTAGATAGTGAAAGACAACTGCGGGGACATGCAAAAACTAGGTGCACAGACGCACCGCGGGCAACAGGTTACGGGTCTCAGGACGAGACTTCTACCACGACCTTCCCCAACTGTTGGCCCTTCGCCAATCGCTCGTAAGCCTCCCTCGCGCGCTCGATCGGAAACGCGCGATCCACAACCGGCCTGAGCTCTCCCTGTCCGAGTCGCCGCACGACTTCCGCATATTCCGCAGCGTTGCCCATTGTCGAACCCAGGATGCTCCAGTGATGCCAGAACACACGCCGCAGATCGAGATTCACCTGCGGCCCAGATGTCGCGCCACAGGTCACTAGTCGGCCCCCGCGCCGGAGACAGCGGAGCGAGTCGTCCCACGTCGCGGCTCCGACATTCTCGACCACGACGTCCACGCCCCGCCTGTTGGTCAGGGCGCGCACCTCAGTCGCCACCTTCTGAGTGCGGTGGTTCAGGGTTACATCGGCCCCGAGCTGCTTGGCGGCGGCGAGCTTGGCGTCGTCCGACGACGTCACGATCACCCGCGCGCCGAGGAGCTTGGCGATGCGCATCGCGGTCAGGGACACACCCCCGCCGATTCCCCAGATGAGCGCCGTCTCTCCGGGCTTGATCTGTGCCCGCGTGACGAGCATCCGCCAGGCGGTCAGCGTCACGAGCGAGAATGCCGCCGCCTCGGCCCAGGTGAGCGCCGGCGACAGGTTCGGCCCCCGCACCACATTCTGCGCCGGGACCGTCACCAGCTCCGCCATCGTCCCCGGGAGATGCTCGCCCAGCAACCGGTAGTTGACGCACAGCGAATGCTCGCCGGCGCGGCAGAACTCGCAGGAGTAATCGGAGATGCCCGGATTGATGAGGACGCGATCGCCGGGCTGCACGCTCGTGACACCGGGGCCGACGGTCTCGACGACACCGGCGCCGTCAGCGCCCACGATGTGCGGAAACCGCTCCGCGCCGCCCCCGGCCGGCAGGCCCTCGACCACGAAGAGATCGAGATGATTCAACGCCGCCGCCCGGATGCTGACGCGCACCTCGCCCGCTGTGGGAGCGGGGGCGTCCGGAACCTCGGTGATGTCGAGCTGGTCGATTCCGCCAGTGGCGGTGAGGACACAGGCGCGCATGGCGCCCGTAATCTAGGGGCGGAACGCCGGCGTAATCATCTGCTCCAGGCCGATCGTCGGCAGCGGGATCGGAGTCGCCGAGCCGACCGGCTGAACGTAGACGCGGTACACGGGATTGCGACGATTCTGCGGCTCCGCGTTCACTACCAGGGCCAGGAGATCGCCGGCCGGAGAGACCGCGAACGACGCCATCGCGAGGTCGGTGCCGGTGATCGCGGTGGTCGCACCGGTCGCGAGATCGGCGCGGATGACCTGCTGGACCGTGCGATTGCCCTCGCGACGCTCTGCCAAGTAGACGAGCGTACCGTCACGTAGAAACCGCGGCTCGGACTCGCGTTGTTGCGGCGATCGCGTGAACTGGCGTTGGTTGGTGCCGTCCCGGTTCATCAGCCAGATATCGCCGTCCTTGTTCCGCGTGGAGACGTACGCGATTATCTGACCGTCTGGTGAAACCGCCGGCGAGGAGTTGACCGAGTCGCGCGTGAGCTGGGTCAGAGCGGTGCCGTCCACGTTCACGGCCCAAATCTCCTGCTTGCCGGCCGTGCGGGATGAGTGGAACACGAGCGACTGACCGTCCGGCATGAATGACGGCCGCCCGTCGGGCTGCGGATCGCTGGAGACGCGCGTGGTTCCCGTCCCGTCTGCATTCATCACATAGATCTCGGCGTTGCCGTCGCGCTGCGAGACGAAAGCGATACGCGAGCCATCCGGCGAGAACGCGGGATCGCTGGCCGAGGCGGTATCGGTGGCGGGGGTCAACTTCGTGAGCTGCGCGAGGTTAGAGCGCTCGACCGCGTAGAGCTGGAACTTGCCGGGCGTGCTCGGCGCCGCCCGCGAGCTGGCGACGACGATCTCACCCACGACATACACATCGGCGATCGCGGTCTTTCCACCGGGCGCGGTGGCCGTCACCTTCGCATGGCCGTACCCGGCGCCGGTTACCGTGCCGTCCTCCCCGACGCTGGCGATCTGCGGACTGTCGCTGCTCCACGTCAAGTTCGTCGCGGGGCCGAGGACGTTTCCCTGCTCGTCGGCGTAATTCGCGCGCAGCGTGCGGCGCTGATTGATGCCGATGCCAACACGCGGTTGCGCGAAGCGCGGAAAGCCCGCGATCACGCTGATGTTCCAGGCGACGGCGAGCCCGGAGCCTGGACCCCGGACGGTCAGCTGCGTCTTCCCCACCGCCCGGCCGGTCAGCAGACCTGTTTGGGGGTCGAAACTGGCGATACCCGGATCCGTCACGGTCCACCGCAGCGGGGCCTCTGGAACAGGTGCGTTCTCGGCGGTGAGGGCGTGCGCCTCGAATTTAGTGCTGCCGGTCAATGGTACCTGAACCTCCTCCGAGAGCTTGGGGACAACTGTGAGCTTGGCCACCGCTGGATGGACCGAAACCTCGATGCTCTTGCTCTGTAGCAATCCCGAGACGGTTAGCATCGCCTTTCCAGGCCCGGTGGCCGTGACCGCGCCCCCGAGACTGACGCGTGCCACGCTTTGATCGCTGGATGCCCACTGCAGCACAAGCGGATTCACGGTCCGGTTGTTCTGCGTGGCGACGACGACGTGCAGGGTATCCACCTCGCCGGGCGAGAGCATCAGGGGCGAACCTTCCCGCACCGTGAACTCCGCCTGCTGCACAACTACAGGCGCAGTCGCGGTAAGACCGCCAGCAGCGGTCGCCTGGATCGTGCCCTGGCCCGGCGCGAGGGCGACGACGTTGCCGCTCTGGTCGACGCTCGCGACGTCCGGGCGGAGCGATGTCCACGCGACCACCACGGGCGCGGCGGGCGAGCCGTCCTGGCGCAGGGCCCGCGGCGAGACGCGCGTGTTCTCCGACGCCAGCAGGTAGACGACGCCCGGCTCGAGACGGAGCGCGGCGGCCGGCCCGCTGCCGGGCGGCTGGCCAGAGTAGGGGTCCGGACCCGCCGGCGGGGGAGGCGGCGGAGCACCGGGGGGTGCCGGGGGGGCGGGGGCTGGCGCACTGCCGCCGGTGACCTGGATGGCGGCCTGCCCCCGGCGGGCGCCGACCCTGGCTTCAATGATGGCCACACCGTTCGCCACGCCGGTGACGGTGCCGTTGTTGTCGACCTTCGCGATGTTGACGTTGTTGGACGACCAGATGATGCGTACCGTGGGGATGACATTTCCGATGCGATCGAACGCGGTCGCGAGCAAACCGGTGCGTTCACCGACGCGGATGGTCACCGAGGGGGGCGCGACCTGCACCTCGGCGACACTCTGCGCGACTAGTGCAGTCGGCAGGAGCAGCCCGAATGCGCCGAGAAGTCCGCATCTCGTCATGGCTGGCGAATGTGTGTCCGGCTAAATGGCGTTGTCAAGCCAACTTGTCACCGGGAGCGCCATTCCAAGAGACCAAAAGGGCGGTAGACCGTGTCACTTGCGAGGTCAGAATCCGGCGGTAAGCTATAGGCCACCCACGACGCCCCTGCACCTACCAGCATAGGAGAAGATCCGATGCTTGAGCAGCCGGACGTAACGGACAGCAGTTGGCCTGGACCGGGGTTCATGGAACCGATGTTCCCGTCGGCGCCCACGCCCGCGCCGATGCCATCGATGCCGATGGAGGAGTCGTCGCGCTCTTCCAAGCCCAAGGCGAAGAAGAAAAAGAAAGCCGCCAAGAAGGCCCGGCCTAAGGCAAAGAAGAAGAAACCGGCGAAGAAGAAGAAGGCCGCCAAGAAGAAACGCCGCCGCTAGCACAACTCGCTTCGCCATCCGCGGGAGCGTCTCGACGAGACGCTCCCGCGGACACGTTAAGGAGGACAAAACTATGCGTCGTGCGTCGTCCGTCCTTTGGCTCTCGATCGTGATCGGGTGCAGTGCACCGAAACTGCCGTTGGGGAATCCGCCACAGGAAATCGCGGCGATGTTGCAGCGCTCCGCGTCGGACTGGAATCGGGGCGATCTCGCAGGGTTCATGAGCGACTACGCGCACGACTCGCTGACGAGCTATATGGCGGGCGGGCACGTGCAGTACGGCTGGCAGGTCTTGTATGATCGCTATCAGAAGAACTACTTCGCGCCCGGGAAGTCGCGCGACTCGCTCTCGTTCGACGAGCTGCATGTGCGCGTGCTGACTCCCGACTTCGCGTATGCGACGGCGCGATTCAAACTCACGCGAGGTGATTCGGTCGTGGCCAGCGGGCCATTTACCTTGGTGCTCCAGAAACAGGGCGATCGCTGGCGGATCCTGCACGATCACACGGCGTCAGATCCGAAGTGAACGTCATACGTCCGCACGTCGACAGGATGCTGCTGTTTCTCGTCCTGCCGCTCGTCGCTTGTAACAAGCTCCTCCCCCCCAAGGATCGCGTCATCGCGCTCGAAGGTGCGACGCTGATCGACGGCGCCGGCGGCGCACCGAAGCCGGACGCGCTGATCATCGTCCGCAACGGTCACATCGAGACAGTCGCCCGTGTCAACGAGATCCCGATTCCGAAGGGCGCGGAGCGCATCAATGTGGTCGGCAAGACCATCATCCCCGGATTGATCGACGCGCACGCGCACGTGGAACGGTGGGCCGCAGGCCGCTACGTCGCCTGGGGCGTCACCACTGTGCGCGATCTGCACAGCGTCACCGACACGGCGCTGGCGCTGCGAAACGCTATGAACCTCGGCTCGATCACGGGCCCCCGGATGTTCACCGCCGGCGCGATGATCGACGGCGTGCCGCCGACGTATGCAAACGCGACCGGCATCGCGACCGCGGACCAGGCGCGACGCGCGGTGGACCAGCATGCCGTGGCGGGCGTGGACTATCTCAAGGTGTACACGAAAATCACGCCCGCGCTGCTGCGACCGCTGCTCGATGAAGCCGACAAACTGCACCTCGCCGTCGCCGCGCATCTCGGGAAGACCGACGCGCTGACCGCGGCGCGTGCCGGCGTCGTGTCGGTCGAGCACATGTCGGGCGTCGTTCAGACGGCGACGGGCAATCCGAGCTACGCCACCGCGCACAACAGCTTTCTCACGGGCTGGACGGCCGAGGAAAAAGGGTGGGCCGCCCTCGACTCGGGCGCCGTCGCCCGGACCGCGCGCGCGCTGGCGCAGACCAAGGTGACCATCGTCCCGACACTCGTTGTGCACGACATGCTCGCGCGGCTCGACAACCCCATCTTGTTGGCGCGTCCCGGGATGGAGGACGTGCCCGATAACGCGGAGAGCGTGCGAAGCGTGCCGAGCCTGCTGCGGCGCACGGGCTGGCGGGCGGGCGATTTCGATGCGTTCCGGCGCTCGCGGCGGCGGCAGGATCAGTTCGTGCGCGAGTACAAGCGCGCCGGCGGCGCGATCGCCGCGGGGTCGGACGCCGCGAACCAGCTCCTGATTCCGGGATATTCTTTACATGAAGAAATGTCTCTCCTCGTTGCTGCCGGTCTGACGCCCCTCGAGGCCATCACCGCGGCCACGCGCCGCGGCGCCCAGCTGCTGCACGCGGATTCCCTCGGTGTGATTGCCCAGGGCAAGGTCGCAGACCTTGTCGTCTTGAACGGCAATCCCGCGGCGAACATCGCCGCTACGCGCAATATCGCGATGGTCATGATCCGGGGCCGGGTGATCCGGCCCGATTCCCTGAGGGCCACATGGAAATGAGATCAGCACTCCGCCTGCTCTTCCTCTTACTTGTCACGGCCTGCGACCGGGGCGCGCCAGCCCGGCGGGGCGCGGGGGCCTACGACCTGATCCTCAAAGGCGGCTGGATCGTGGACGGCAGCGGCAACCCGCGCTATCGCGGCGACGTGGGCATTCGCGGCGACCGCATTGCGGCGGCGGGATTCCTGGGGACAGCGACGGCGCCCGAGACGCTGGACGTGAGCGGCCTCGCGGTCGCCCCCGGATTCATCGACATGCTCGGCCAGTCTGAGGGGTTCGTGCTGGTCGACAATCGCGTGCTCAGCAAAGTGACGCAGGGGATCACGACCGAAGTCACCGGAGAGGGAGGCTCGGTCGCGCCGCTGACCGATCTGCTGGTGATGGACGATTCCGCGTGGATGAAGAAGTACAACGTGCAGGAGGACTGGCGCGACCTGGACGGATATTTCGCGCATCTGGCGCGGACCGGTAGCACCGTGAACATCGCGACGTTTGTGGGCGCAACGCAGGTGCGTTTGGCGGTCGTCGGCAAGCAAGATCGTCATGCGACGCCGGAGGAGCTTGCCCACATGGTGGCGCTCGTCGACACCGCCATGGAGCAGGGCGCCGTGGGTCTGTCCACGGCCCTCGAGTACGCCCCGGCGTTCTACGCCCCGACCGAGGAGGTCATCGCGCTCGCCAAAGCCGCCCGGCGCCACGGCGGCGTGTACGCCACTCACATGCGCAATGAGGGCGGTCAGATCGACCAGTCCCTCGACGAAACATTCCGGATCGCCCGTGAAGCCGACATACCCGCCGAGATCTGGCATCTCAAGGTCTCGGGGCGTCGGAATTGGGGCCGGATGCCGCACGTCCTGGCGCGGATCGACTCGGCGCGCGCGGCGGGGGTCGACGTCACGGCCGACCAGTATCCCTATCTCGCCGGGGCGACCTCGCTCGACGCGTCCGTCCCGGCGTGGGCTCACTCGGGCGGGAATGATTCGCTGATCGCGCGCCTGCGCGATCCTGTCATCCGGGCGCGACTCCGCGCCGAGCTGCTCGCGCCGCCTCAAATCACAGACCGCTTCTACCGGGCCACCGAAGGGCCGCAGGGCGTCATCGTGTTCCCCTTCGATGATTCCCTGCACTACCTGCAGGGGAAGCGCCTCTCGGAGATCGCCGCGGCGCGTCACCGGGATCCGATCGAGACCATGTTCGACATCATCATCGCCGATCACGCGCGTACCGGCGCGATTTATTTCATCATGAGCGAGCCGGATGTGCGCGCCGCGCTGCAGCAGTGGTGGGTGGGGGTCAACACGGACGCCAGTGGCGTCGCGCCCGACGGTCCGTTCGGCAAGGACGGCACGCATCCTCGCGCCTACGGCTCGTTCACGCGGATTCTGGGCCGGTACGTCCGCGAGCAAAAGTTGATGCCGCTCGAGTTCGCCGTGCGGAAGATGACGTCGCTCGCAGCGCAGCGTGTCGGCCTCACCGACCGCGGCCTCGTAAAGCCGGGCATGTTCGCCGACATCACCGTCTTCAATCCTGAAACCGTGATCGACCGCGCGACCTTCGAGCAACCGCATCAGCCATCCGTGGGCATTGAGTACGTGCTGGTGAACGGGCAGCTGGTATTAAGGAAGGGGCAGATGACGAGTGCGCGGCCGGGGCGCGGGCTGCGGGGTCCAGGATACCGCGGGACGCGCTAGCGTGACGCTCGGGCGACTGATCGTCGCCTGGCTGCCGGTGGCGGCGCTCTTCACCATCGTGCCGCCGATCGGCTATCGGTGGGACCTGCCGCCCGACCATCATGCACTCGTTTGGTCGTTCCATCGCTGGGAAATTGGCTGGCGGTGGGTCGAAGCGCTGGTGGTCACGCTCTTCGCTTCGCTCTGGTTCGATTCGCTGGGCGCCGGCGAGTGGTGGCTGTTGTTTGCGCTCGTCGGATTACTGGTCGCGTTTCCACGTCGTCTGGTGATGTGGCAGCATGTGGACGGCCTCAGACGACGCCATTTGTTCGTACATGCGTGCTTCGATGTCGGCCGGTATGTGATCGCGGGTGGCCTGCTCGCCTGGCGTCTTTCGTAGCTATCTTCGCAGAACCAATGACAACCATTCGCCTGACTGCGCTCTCGCACGGCGCCGGCTGAGCCTGCAAGCTCGGCCCCGCCGAGTTGGCGCAGGTCTTGCGCCACGTGCCGACCCTCTCGGATCCACGCATCCTGGTCGATGCCTCGACGCGGGACGACGCCGCCGTGTACCAGTTCACGCCGGACCGCGCGATCGTCGCCACGGTCGACTTCTTCACGCCGGTTGTGGACGACGCGTACGACTTCGGCCGCATCGCCGCCGCCAACGCGTTCTCCGACGTCTACGCGATGGGCGCGACGCCGCTGCTCGCCCTGAATCTGGTCGGCTGGCCGCGCGACACGCTGCCCTACGAGCTGCTCGGCGAGGTGCTGCGCGGCGGCGGGGACATCGCGAAGGAAGCGGGCGCGTTCGTGCTCGGCGGGCATTCGGTGGACGACCCCGAGCCCAAGTACGGCATGGTCGCGATCGGCGAAGTCCATCCCGATCGAATCGTGACACTCGCGCGCGCGCGCGCCGGTGATGCCCTCGTGCTCACCAAACCGATCGGGACCGGCGTGCTCACGACGGCGTTGAAACAGGACTTGGCGACGGCAGCCGACATCGCACCGGCTGTGAAATCGATGACGACGCTCAATGCAGGTGCCGCACGCGCGCTGCGCGCGACCGGCGACGCGGTCCATGCCGCGACGGACGTCACCGGCTTCGGACTGCTGGGGCACTTGCATAACATGCTGGCGGCCAGTGGCCTGTCGGCCGAAGTGGATGCGGCCGCCGTGCCGCTATTTCCCAAAGCGGTGGAGCTCGCGGAGCGGGGGGCGATTCCTGGGGGCACCAAACGCAATCGCGAAGCGCTGGCGCCGCACGTCCAGTTCGACGCGGAAATCCCGGAACCGATTCGCGTGCTGCTGTTCGATGCGCAGACCTCAGGAGGTCTCTTGATCGCGGTAGATCCCGATCGGGCGAATGCGCTTCTCGCCGCGTTGCAGAGCGAGCGGACGCCGGCCGCCGTGCGCATCGGCCGCCTCTCGCGCGGCGTGGCCGGCGCGATCGCGGTGAGGTGAAGGCGCGTGCCCGCGATTCCTGAATACCGGTCCCTCGCTCCCGAGGCGCTCGACGCATTGGAGCGTGCCGTCCGCGAGCATCGCCGGGTAGCGCTGCGGCGGCGCGGCACCGAATATGTCGTGGTGGCCGAGCGCCTGATAACGAGCGGACGCGACGACGCGCTGGCGGGACGGCTCCCCATGACGGGCGAGCTGCTCACGTTCCGGTTGCGCGATCTGGAGAGCTTCGCGGTACTCCCGTAAACACGTGTTCACGCGCCTGCTGGTGGGTCTCGATGGCAGCCCCAGTGCCGATGAAGCATTGGAGCAGGCGGTGCACCTCGCCCAGCGTTTCAAATCCAAGGTCGTGGTCGCGCATATCAAGGAAACACGTGGCCTGGGCAAGCGCGCCTCCGATTCAGGCGTGCTGCTGCAGCGGGCGCAGGAGCGCGTCGCAGACGCCGGCCTCGCGGTGCAGACAGTTCTCAGGCACGGTGATCCCGATTCGGAGCTCGCGACGCTGGCGGGGGATGTCGACACCGTGCTCGTGGGCCGGCGCGGCCGTTCCTCGCCGTCCGACGTACTCGGCAAGACGGTCACGTCGCTGATTCGCATCGCCGAGAGGACGGTGATCGTATGCGCCAGCAAGCCATCGCCGATGAACGCGTGCGCGATCGCCTACGACGGCCGGGAGACAGCGCAGCGGGCCCTCGAGCTCGTCGCACGATTCGCGAGCGTCACGCACAGTACGATTCATGTCATTCACGCGACCATCGATCCCGCCGTGGGTACCATGGTGGTCGGCGAAGCCGAGGCGCTGCTCTCGCTGCAGGGGGTCGCGTTCGTCACGCACCTCGAGCACGGCACGCCCGGTGAAGCGGTGGCGCGCGTGATTCAGCAGACGCAGTGCGACGCGCTCTTCGCCGGCGCGCACGTGTCTGGTGAGGGCCGACGCACTGCCGTGACGGTCTCACATGCCGAGGAGATCTTGCTGCACACTGATATTCCCGTCGTGATTCAGCCATGACCGGCCATTTCGTGCTGGTGCACGCCGACGAGAGTTGCCTCGGCAACGACTCCACCAAACCGAGCCGCGGCGGCAACGCCGCGCTGATCGAAGCGCCGGCGGGCGACAGCGTGGCGCGCTGGGATTTCTACGAATGCTCGCCGCAGACCACGAATAACAAGATGGCGCTGGCGGGAGCGATCGGCGCACTCGAGTGGATTCGTCGCCAATGGCGCCACGCGCTCGTGCGCTTCGTGTCGGATTCGGAGTATCTCGTCAAGGGCATGAACGAGTGGGTGAGTGGCTGGCAAGCCCGTGGCTGGCGACGCAAGACGGGAGCCCTCGAAAACGTGGAGCTGTGGCAAAAGCTGGCGCAGGTCGCCGCCATGCATACGGTGGATTGGCGCTGGGTACGCGGCCACAACGAGCACGTCAAGAATGAATACGCGAACATGCTCGCCATTCGCGCCGCCGACCAGCAGGAACGCTCCAACGGTCTGATCCCCTCGGGTTTCGACACCTGGCTCGCGCAACAGCGCGCCCGCGGCAAGTTTGTCGACTTCGATCCCGATCAGGAGCTCCATGAGCGCGCCTAAAGACGGCGTTGTCGCTAACACCCATCCATCAAACCTTTCCGCTGACGGTACCCCGAGTACCGTCGACCGAATACCGCTGTACGAGGTGTACATGCGCATGGCCGAAGAGCTGGCCAAGCGCTCGACGTGCGTGCGGCTGCAGGTCGGCACCGTCGTGACCGACCAGCGGCTCGAAAACGTCCTGGCGATCGGTTACAACGGCAACGCGCGCGGCCTGCCGAACAAATGCGACTCGGCGGTCCCGGGGAATTGCGGCTGCATCCATTCCGAGATGAATGCGCTCGTGAAGGCTCCGGGCAGCGTCCGCGACAAGGTCGTGTTCGTAAGCGCGTCGCCGTGCGTGATGTGCGCGAAGCTGATCATCAACTCCGGTGTGACGCACGTGTTCTATCGCAAGGCGTACCGCGATCCTTCGGGCGTCGAGGTGCTGCAGCAGGGCGGCGTTGTGCCGGTGCTGTATGATCGCTGGATAAGCGCGTGGAGGAATGGGGCGTAGTGGACGAGCTCGATCGATTGTTTGGCTTGCTGGTCGCCGCCCTCGCCCGAGAAACTCGAGTCGCGGTCCCGTTCGCGGCGGCAGAAATATACGAGCGGCTCGTGCCCTATCGCTCCAACCGCTCGCACCTGACCGTCGCGACCCATCAGGACTACGAGATGGCGGTACTGCGGCTGCTCGCGGGCGAGCGCGGCTATGTTCAGCTCGAACCCGATTCGGTCCGCGAAGCCATGCAACGGGAAATCGCGACCATCAACCCCGACCCGGCTTACTTCCGCAGTTTTCCCGAGGCGCAGGTCATGGTCAACGGCCGCGCCGCCGAGCGCGTGTTGATGGCCGAGCGCGCGTATGCTCCGCCGGCAGACGACGAAGACGACTTGCTCGACACGACGGGTGAAAACCCGATCCCGGCGCCGCCGCCGGTGCATCAGGAGCGATTCCGTATCGCCCGTCCGGCCCAGGGTCTGTCGGAGAACCAGTGCGAGTACTGTGGTGACGTTCTGCCCAGCAATCGCGACGTGCGGTTCTGCCCGCATTGCGGCCAGCCGCAGGAAGGCGATCTGAAGTGTCCCGCATGCGGCAGCCCGGTCGATGTCGGCTGGGCGTACTGTCTCTCGTGTGGGAAGCCGACGGGATTCGAATGACGCCCGGACGGCCCGACGGAAAGGGCCGGACGGCCAAGATTGCGGTGATCGCGGGCGACGGGATCGGACCGGAAGTCATCGAGGCGGCCATCCCGATCCTGGACCGAGTGGCTGCGAAACACGGCTTCTCCCTGGCCTGGGAGCGCCTCCCGTATTCCGCCGATCACTATCTCAAGACCAAAGAAACACTGCCCGACGCTGCGTTTCAGCATCTGCGCGATGACGTGGATGCCATCTTCCTCGGTGCACTCGGCGATCCGCGAGTGCCGGGCAACGAACACGCACACGACATCCTCCTGGGTCTGCGATTCAAGCTCGATCTCTACGTCAATTTTCGTCCGGTAGAGCTGCTCCATCCCGATCTGACTCCCCTGCGCGCTACGGCCGTCGACTTCGTCATCTTCCGCGAAAACACCGAAGGCCAATACCTCGGTCGCGGGCGCTCCTCGGGCGACGAGTACATCGCCGAGGAAGTCAACACGGGAAAGGGCGTGGAGCGGATCATTCGCGCGGCGTTCGCGTGGGCACAGTCACACGGCAAGCGACGCGTCACCATGAGCGACAAGTCCAACGCGATTCCCGCGCATCGCATCTGGCAGGACAAGTTCAAGGCGATCGCACGGGAGTATCCGCAGATCACGGCCGAGCACCGCTATGTCGACGCGCTGGCGCTGGAGCTGGTGCGTGAGCCGCAACGCTTTGAGGTGATCGTAACGAACAACCTCTACGGCGACATCCTCTCCGATCTCGGCGCGGGACTCGTGGGAGGGCTCGGCATCGCCGCCAGCGCCAATCTCCACCCTGGCACCCGGCACGCGCTCTTTGAGCCCGTGCATGGTTCTGCACCGGCCCTCGCCGGCAAGGGGGTGGCGAACCCTGTTGCTGCTGTGTTGACGGGTGGTTTGATGTTTGAATACCTCGGGTACCCCGCTGCGGCTGCCGACCTCAAGCAGGCGGTCGGCAAGCTGCTGGCGAGCAAGGTCCGGACACCCGATCTCGGCGGTGACGCGGGCACGGCTGCGGTGGTAAAGAAGCTGGGGGACCTAGTTTGACTCCCAGTTGACGTCGTTCACAATCACGCGTTGAGTTTGGACAATGCCGCCGCTTCCGCTGGCCAAGGTGTTGAGCGCTGCTCTGCCGTTGTTGTCCGGGGAAGCACGGGCCGTCCTCGACGTGCTCGCCTCCCGGAATGGACTGCTGCCCCCCGCCAACGACGTCGCCCGGTTTCTCGGCCTACGGACGCGGCATCAGGTCGCCCGCAAGCTGCGTCGGGCCAGCCTGCCGCCGCTCGAGGAGCTCGCGGCGTGGACCCGCCTCTTCTATTGGATTCTCCAGTCTGAGCAAACCGGCGCATCGTTGCTGTCCCTCGCACGGCAGTCCGGGCACGAGCCGGCGACCTGCTACCGATTGGTGCGGCGCCTCATGGGCCAGCCGTGGTCGCGCGTGCGGCGGGGCGGTATCGCTGGGGCGATCCTGCGGTTTCGCGCAACCTGGAGAGGGAGCGCGATGCATCAGCTCACGCTCCAGCCGTTGTTGCGAGCGGCGGCGATGCAGGAGACGAAGTCCACGGCCGACCCGGTGATTCAGCCGGTCCGCCCGGTGAAGCCCGCGCCAGCGCAGTCGCCGGGCAAACCGCGTGGCGTGCTCGACTCCCGCTTGGCGATCGGCGGTTACCCGTTCGACGTCGCGATCGGGCCGGACGGCGTCGCCTGGTTAACCCGCGTGCATGCGGCGGTTGTGGAGCGACTGGAGCTCCAGCCCCTGGCGACCAGCGGCAGCATTCGCGTCGGTGTCGCTCCCACGCGGGTCACCCTGGCGTCGTCCGGCGAGCGAGGGTGGGTGACCAATCAGTTCACGAGAGACGTGGCGGTTGTGGACCTGGTGTCTCGCCGTCGCATCGGTTCGATCGCCATGGAGGGCAACGCACTTGGTGCGGCATTGTCGCCGGACGAACGAATGCTTTACGTCGCGACCAACCTCGATCAACTCTGCGCCTGCGCGCTAAGCGACAACGGTGGGCGGATCGTTCGCTCGACCAGCCTACCGCTCGCATCCACCGAGATCGCGCTCCATCCCGCAGGCAACCGCGTGTTCGTCCCGACGTGGAAAGCGGGTGTCATTCTTGAATTCGAAGCGCGCACGCTGGCGCTCGTTCGTCGATATGAGGTAGGAGGCGCACCGCTGGGTGTGGCCGTCTCGCGCGACGGCCTGCGATTGTACTGCGGCAATGAAGCGGGATGGCTCGACCTCATTCACCTGCCGAGCGGCAAGAGCCAGAGACGCATGCTCCACACTCCCGCGGACGAGGTCGGGCTCACTCCAGATCAGTCCGTTGTGTACGTGAGCCTGCGACCGGCCGGCCAGGTCGCCTTGCTAGATGCGCAGACGCTGAAACCGGTAGGCACGCTCGAGACCGGAGGTCTCCCCCGTCATATCGCGTTCGACAATTTGGGGAGCGTCGCGATCATCGCCAACGAAGCGGGGTGGGTCGACCTCGTGCACTGACAGTCGTCACTGATTGAAAATGCGGCGGATGGGGAACAATCCTGTCCGCCGCTTGTGTTTTGGCCTCACGACCTACCGTCGCATCGGCGGCAGGCCCATATTCCGCCCACTTATGATGGAGTTCTTCTCATGAAAACCCAGGGCGCCAGTAAAGATGTCGTCTTTCTGTCCGGCGTGCGGACAGGATTCGGCTCGTTCGGCGGCTCTTTGAAGGACTTATCGGCAATCGACTTGGGGGTCGCGGCCGCACGCCAAGCGATTCAGCGGTCCGGCGTCCCCGCGAGCGATTTCGGACATACGGTGTTCGGCAACGCCCTGCAAACGTCCGCCGACGCCATCTACATGGCCCGCCACGTCGGACTCAAGGCGGGTCTGCCGATCGAGACGCCAGCCGTGACGGTCAATCGGCTCTGTGGCTCGGGCTTCGAAGCGATTACGCAGGGCGCGCAGCTCATTCTGCTGGGCGAAGCCGAGGCGGTGCTTGCCGGCGGCGCCGAATCGATGAGCCAGGCGCCGCACGTCGTCCGCGGGGCGCGGTGGGGACTGCGACTCGGACCGGCGCCGCTCGAGGATCTGCTGTGGGAAGCGCTGAAGGATCCGCAGTGTGGTCTCTCGATGGCCGAAACCGCCGAAAGCCTCGCCGAGAAGTACAAGCTCACCCGCAAGGAAGTGGACGAAGTCGCGGTCGGCTCACAGCGGCGGGCGAAGCAGGCGTGGGACGCCTGCGCGTTCCAGGACGAAGTCGCGCCGGTGACGATCAAGGTGAAAGGGAAGGAACTCGAGTTCCGCGCCGACGAACACATGCGGCCCGATACGACGCTCGAGATCCTCACCAGCCTGAAGCCGTACTTCAAGAAAGACGGGCTGGTCACCGCCGGGAACGCGTCGGGAATTTCGGATGGTGGCGCCGCGACGGTGATTGCCAGTGAAGAGTACGCGAAAGCGCACGGCCTGAAGCCGCTCGGCCGGCTGGTCGCCTGGGCCGTCGCGGGCGTCGAGCCGAAGCACATGGGCATCGGGCCCGTCCCCGCCG
Source organism: Gemmatimonadales bacterium (assembly GCA_036390255.1). Classification (GTDB taxonomy): domain Bacteria; phylum Gemmatimonadota; class Gemmatimonadetes; order Gemmatimonadales; family GWC2-71-9; genus 20CM-2-65-7. Next base: position 45,612 of record DASWCE010000261.1, read on the forward strand.
CTCGGAAGGCGCTCGCGAAGGCTGGGATGAAACTCGAGCAGATGGATCTCGTCGAAGTGAACGAAGCGTTCGCGCCGCAGTATCTCGCGGTCGAGCGGGAGCTGGGGCTGGATCGCAGCCGCACCAATGCGTGCGGGGGGGCGATCGCCATTGGGCATCCTCTCGCGGCCACCGGCACGCGGATCACGATTCACCTGTTGCACGCGCTCAGGCGCGAGCAGAAGCGCTTTGGACTCGGCTCTGCCTGCATTGGCGGCGGCCAGGGCGCGGCGGTCATCGTCGAGGCGTTATGAGCGACATTCTGGTCACCGCGATCGGAGCGATCGCCCTCTATTTGTTCGCGGGGCTCCGCGTGCTGCGCGAGTACGAACGTGGCGTCTACTTCCTCCTCGGCCGCCTGCGGCCGACGAAGGGGCCGGGACTGATATTCCTGCCGCCGTTGCTCGCCAAAATGCAAAAGGTGTCGTTGCGCGTGATGGCGATCGACATTCCGCCGCAGGACGTGATTACGCGCGACAACATCTCGATCAAGGTGAACGCGGTGTTGTACATGCGCGTGAAGACGCCCGACAAGGCCGTGGTGGGCGTCGAGAACTACCTGTACGCCACGAGCCAGCTCGCTCAGACGACGCTGCGCTCGGTGCTGGGCGAAACCGAGATGGATCAGCTCCTCGCCGATCGCGACAAGGTCAACGCGATCCTGCGCCAGATCATCGACAAGCGCACCGAGGAGTGGGGCATCGAGGTCTCAGCGGTCGAAGTGAAGGACGTCGACCTGCCGCCCGAGATGAAGCGCGCCATGGCCCGGCAGGCCGAAGCCGAGCGCGAGCGCCGCGCGAAAGTCATCAACGCCGAAGGGGAGCTGCAGGCATCCGAAAAGCTGGCGCAGGCCGCGCATATCATCGGCGCGGAGCCTGCGGCCATTCAGCTGCGCTATCTGCAGACGGTCAACGAGATCGCTTCCGAGAACAACTCGACGACGATCTTCCCCATCCCCATCGATCTGTTCAAAGTTTTCATCGAGCGGCTCGCTCCCCCTCCCAATCCCACCGGCAATGCCCCGGCGGCTCTTCCGGAACGAGCCGCGGGAGCGAGTGAACGTCTCCCGGTGGTTCAGAACAAGGGCAAGGCCAAAGTCTGATGGGGAAGGATCTCATCAGCCGTGACGCGCTGGAGCGGATCATCAAACGCGCCGCCGAGCTGCAGGCCGGCGAACGGGACATCGGCGAGGGGCTCACAACCAATGAAGTCCTGGCACTCGGCAAGGAGGTCGGCATTCCCGATCGCTACCTCCGCCAGGCGATGCTCGACGAGCAGACGCGGATCGCGCCCGAAGTCGCGATCGGCACGTGGGCCTGGCTGACGGGTCCGCGCTCCGTCGTTGCGCATCGCGTGGTACCGGGCGATCAGGCCGCAGTCGAGCGCGCGCTGAGCCGCTGGATGACGGATGAGGAGCTGCTCCAACCCAAGCGACACTACGCCGACCGGACATCGTGGGAGCCGAAGGCCGGCCCGTTTGCCTCGATTCAACGGGCGCTCGCCGGGGGCCGCCGCTACTCGCTCGCGCGCGCCAGCGAAATCACCGGGCAAGTCGTGCAGCTCGAACCCGGGTTTTGTCTGGTGCGGCTCGAGGCCGACGTCCGCGAGCAGCGCACGAAACGCATCACCGGCGCCAGCGTGCTGACGATCCTGGGATGGGGCATGACGGGAGCGACAGCGCTCATCGCGCCGCCCGTCGCGCTCGCGCAAGCGCTCATGCTGGTCCCTGGCGTGGGCCTGACGCTCGGCGCTACCCTGGTCGCACGCACCTTCCGCGCCGCGAACGAACGCGTCCAGATCGCGCTCGAGCAGGTGCTCGACCGGCTCGAGCGCGGCGAGACCCGCACCGCCTCCAGCCCGGCCGCGCTGCCCGGCGCGCAGGCATTCGTCCGCATCGCCGAAGAGGTTCGCAAGGCGTTCGAGAATCCGCGTCCGAAAACACGAGGCTAAAGAGGCGATGGCCGATATCAAGCGGGTCGGGGTGCTGGGGTGTGGCCTGATGGGAAGCGGGATCGCCCAAGTCGCCGCGACCGCCGGCTACGACACGATCGTGCGCGACGTGTCGAAAGAGGTTCTCGAGCGCGGCCAGGCCGGCATCGAAAAGTCGCTGGCGAAATTCGTCGAGAAGGGCAAGCTCCCCGCGGCCGATCGCGACGCGACGCTCAAACGCCTGAGCTTTACGACGACCGTCGCCGATCTGAAACCAGTCGACATCGTGATCGAAGCAATCACCGAAGATCTGGGCCTGAAGAATGCGCTCTTCAAGGAGCTCGACGGGCTCTGCGGCCAGGGGACGATTTTCGCCTCCAATACCTCCAGTCTCACTATCGCGGAAATGGCCGGCGCAACCAAGCGAGCGGATCGGTTTGTCGGACTGCACTTCTTCAATCCGGTGCCGCTCATGGCGCTTGTGGAGGTCGTGCGCACGGTGACCACGTCTGCAGAGACGTTCAAGCGCGCCTTCGCGTTCGCCGCGTCGCTCGGCAAGGAGCCGATCGCCGCAAAGGACACCTCCGGCTTCATCGTCAACCTACTGCTCGTCCCCTATCTGCTCGACGCCATCCGGGCTGTCGAGCGGGGCGTGGGTAGCGTGCCCGACATCGACAAGGCGATGCAGCTGGGCTGCAGTTATCCTATGGGCCCGCTGACGCTGCTCGACTTCGTCGGCCTCGACACGACGCACCACATTGCGGAGATCATGTTCAAGGAGTACCGGGAAGCGCGTTATGCGCCGCCGCCCTTGCTCAAGCGCATGGTGCTGGCAGGAATGCATGGCAGGAAAAGCGGAAAAGGGTTTTACGACTATTCGGCCAATCCACCCATCGTCAACAACCTAGGACTCTGATGCTCGGTTACGACGCCGCCCGTTGGCACGCCGTCCTTAACGATCTCCCCGCCGCGCTCCTGTTCGTGGCCGTGCTGTTCGATTTAGCCGCGGCCGTCACGAAGCGCGAATCCCTCATGTGGGCCGCGATCTGGACGCTGTGGGCGGGCGTCATCGGCGGATGGGCCGCCGTGGTTGCCGGCAAGATTGCGTCCGGCTCGATCGAGCATGGTGAAGCGATCCACGAAATCATGGAAAAGCACGAGAACGTCGCGCTGATCACGATGTCACTGTTTACAGTGGTGCTCGGCTGGCGACTCATCCGCCGGTTCCAGATGCCGGCGCAAGAGCTGGCACTGACCCGCATGCTGAGTGTGGTCGGACTCGCGGGACTCGTGTGGACCGGCATCCTCGGCGGCAGGTTGGTGTTCGACCACGCAGCCGGTATTTCGTCGCAAAAGCTGCAGGCGGAGATCGAGAATCGTAAGGAAGGCCATCATCACGAGTCGGGCGAGGAGACTTTGGACACGGCGAAGGCCGTCGCGCCTCATACCCTCCCCCCAGGGACTCCACCGCACAGCCATTGATGCGGGTCATCGCGCTTTGGGCGTTCCTGGCTGCGGCCTGCACGCCGACCACGACGCGTCCTGCGTTTGCTCCCATGCCAGAGGCGCTGCATGCGGTGATCAACGCCCCGCCCGCCCGCGTCACACAGTTCGTCGATTCGTTGCTCCGCGCCGACACGATCGGCGTGCGTTTCGTGAGTCTCCGCGACGCGTTTCTCGAAACTGGAGCGTTCGCAGGCGCCCATCGCGTGCGCGTGTGGGCCGATCCCGACGTGCCGGGGAAGGCGCGCGTGACTATCGAGGCGGTGTACCGGCCGATCGAGGACCCCTCGCGCACGACGCGGGATCTCGAGCGCGCCTCCCCGCCCGGCTCACCCGGTCAGCTGCGCGCCCAGCGGCTCCTGGCGGCGCTCAAGGACAAGCTTGGAGTCACCACCTACTAGCTCGCCCCTGAGGCAAAGCCTCGGCGCCCTCGAGTACTTCACATTCGGCTTCGGGAGCATGGTGGGCGTTGGCTGGCTGGTCATCATGGACGACTGGCTGGGTCGCGGCGGACCCGGCGGCGCGATGCTCGGCTTCCTCGGCGGTGCACTCCTGCTGCTGCCGATCGCGTTGACATACGGCCGTTTGGTCCGCGCCATCCCCGATGCCGGCGCCGAGATCGCCTACACGGAGCGCGTGTTTCCACGCCCGGCGAGCTTTGCCGCCGGTTGGATGATGGTGCTCGCCTATGCGATTGTGTGTCCGTGGGAAGCGGTCGCGATCGGCAATCTGCTCGCGCGAATCGTTCCGGCCATGAACGACATGGTGCTGTACTCGGTCGCGGGCAAAGCCATCACATTGCCGAGACTCGTGGCCGGGCTCGTGCTCACGGCCCTTATCGGCGTCATCAACCACCGCGGTATCCGTACGAGTGGTCGCTTTCAGGATGCCATGACGCTGGGCTTGCTCGCCTGCTTCGCGGTCTTCGTCGTCCTCGGCGCCAGCCGCGGTAATGCCTCGAATGTGGAGCCGCTGTTCGCCGCCCCGGGGCCGTTCGTGTCCGTGCTGCTCGTCGCGCAAATCGTTCCGTACTTCATGACGGGATTCGAATCGATCCCGAAGGCGTCCGAGGAGGCCCGCCCCGACCTCGGCCCACATACGCTGAGCCGGACGATTACGGTCGCCATGATCGCCGGCGGCGCTTTTTACGTGCTCGTGATCGGTGTCGTGGCGTGGGTCTATCCGTGGAGGGAGATCGTCGGCCAGCATCTGGGGACGGAAGCCGCGTTCGCGCGAGCGTTCGGCAACACGTGGATCGCGCGACTCATCCTCGCCGGCGCGTTGCTTTCACTGTTCAAGATCTTCAACGGCAACCTGGTCGCGGCTACGCGCCTGCTCTATGCGCTGGGACGGCGCGGGATGGTCCATCCCTCGATCGGCACAATCGACCCGCGGTACGGGACTCCGTCGATCGCCATCCTCCTAGTCAGCGTACTCACTGCCGCGGCGGCCTTCCTCGGCGATGCGTTGCTCGTACCGATCACCGAGGTCGGCTCGGCGGTTTCCGGCGTCGGCTGGTGCGCGGCATGCCTGGCGTTCATCGCGCTCGCGCGTCGCAACGGTAATCGACAGGGGACGACAATCGCCGCGGCAGGAGTGCTCGTAAGCGTTGTGATTGTGTTGATGAAGCTGATTCCCGCGGTGCCGGGGAGCTTCGGCAAGGCGGAGTGGATCGCGCTAGGAGGCTGGGGCGCCTGCGGGTTCTTGCTGTGGCGCGACAAACCCTACTAGTCCCTGTACCCACCGTTCCATCTGATGCAGATCGATCGCGGCATCGCGACACGGCCCGTTCGGCAGCTGCATCGTGAGGCCGAGCACGGGAAGTTTGCCCGCGACGTCGCGCAGCCCGGTCATCATGTCGCGCTCGCATGCAACGGCGACGACCGCGCGCGGGCGCCGCTCCCGGATCACCCGTCGCGCAAGTTGGCCGCGTGTCGCGACGAACACGGGCACCTCATACCGGCCGGCGATTTCCAGGACGCCATCTAGCGCTTGTTTCGAGAGACACCGAGGGATCAGAACCAGCAGCTCACCCTTCCTCACCCTGCGGCCCCGACGCTCCGCGAGCGTGTTGTAGACGTCGATCGCCGCATGTTCGACCCAGTCGCGCTTCCCGAAGGCCCGCGCCATCAGGGACGTGTAATTCATCAACTGCAGGTACGGGCCACGTTCCATGAGTCGCTCGGGCAACACGTTTCGGCCGCTATAGAAGGAACCCGCGAGCACACCCAGGTAGAGCCATTGCAGCGCCGCGAGCACGCCGAGCGCAGTCCAGAGAATCCGGGGTAACGGTGTCCAGAGCGTACCAAGCCGTGGTCCGATCAGGTAAAGAAGAAGGGCGATGGCGGCACTCGCTACCGCGACGGTCAGCGCCGCGAAGCGGAAGAACAGACCGGGTACCGCCGAAAAGTCGCCCCCACGGGGCAGCGGGCGCCCGTTCCACTCGTCCCACTCATGACCCAGCCGCCGATCCACCTCGATGTGGATCAGCTGCGCGCGGGACGGAGCTGGAGCAGCGGCGGTCGGGGAAGCGGGCATCGAGAAACGAAGCTTCACGTTGCGGTTCACCGGTGTCAAGTTTGGAACGTGTTAGTCACCGACCCGCGGGTCCGCGCGGCGTACGCGGAAGGCGCAGGCGTGTATCGCATTATGCCTGCGGCCGTCGCAATCCCGCGCGATATCGACGCAATCGTTTCGATCGTTCGTCAGGCGACCACGTCACAGCTGCGGTTAATCCCGCGGGGGGCGGGGAGCGGCATGCCAGGCGGCAACGTCGGTACTGGTGTCATCGTCGATCTGAGCATCGCCTTCGGCGGCCTGACGATCGACCCTCACACCCGAACCGCGCGGGCTGGCGCGTCCGTCACGTGGGCCAAGGTGAATGAGGCCGCGAAACCGTACGGCTTGCGGCTGCCGCCGGATCCGTCGTCGGGCGCCTTCGCGACGAGCGGCGGCATGGTGGCTACCAACGCGGCCGGCCCGCGCTCAGTGAGATGTGGGAGTGTGCGAACGTGGGTGGAGGCCGTGGAGGTTGTCGAGCCGGACGGCACGGTGAGACTCGTGAAACGAGGAGCCGGGAGCGGGGAGCGGTTCGCGCTGACACCAGACACCCGACACCTGATTGCCGAGCGCTTTCCAAAGACCCGAAAGAATTCCTCGGGCTACGCGCTGGACCGATTCGCTGAGACCGGAGACGAGGTCGATCTGTTCGTCGGCTCGGAAGGCACCCTCGGCATCGTCACCGAAGTCCATTGGAAACTCGACGCCATTCCACCGCACACTGCCGGCGCGGCGCTCGGATTTGCCGATCTGGAGTCCATGAGCGAGGCCGTACCGTACCTCGCATCGCTCAAGCCCTCAGCGATCGAGCTGCTCGACGAGACGCTGCTCCGCTTCGTCCCGGAAGCCCCGAGGGTCGCCTGCCTGCTGCTCGTCGAGTTCGAACGCGAAGACGCGGCGGCGGCCCGCGGCGCCGTGGGGGACGCGGTGCGCGGGCTCAAAGCATCGGCCGTTCACGTGGAGACGGCGGTGAACCGGGCCGGACTCGAACGACTGTGGAGCGTGCGGCGCCTTGCCTCTCCGGCGCTCGCGCGGCTCCCCGCCACGCAGCGCTCGCTCCAAATCATCGAGGACGGGTGCGTCCCGCTACACGCCCTCGGCGCGTATGTCGCGGGGCTGCGGGAAGCCGCCACGCAGCGCAACGTGCCGGTCGCGATCTTTGGCCATGCCGGAGATGGCCATGTGCATGTGAACGCATTGCCTGATACCACGCGTGACGGCTGGCGTGAGGCACTCGCGGCACTGTTCGAAGACGTGACGGCGCTGCTGCTTCGACTCGGCGGCGTTCCGTCGGGCGAGCATGGTGTGGGCCGGCTGCGCGCGGGGGTGCTCGAGCGATTCTACGGGAAGGCCGTCGTCCATCTATTTCGTGAGGTCAAACGCGCTTACGACCCGCTGTCCATCTTCAACCCGGGTGTTATCATTCCCGCGACTGATTGGTCACCCGTGGCCGCGCTGAAGGTCGGCGCTGAGGCTGCGGCCATTCCGGACGACATCGCAATGCGACTACGTGAAGTGGAGCGCAGCGCCGCATGGGCCACGCCGAAGCTCGAACTGACGCGCCAGACACCATAGACTCCGTGGAGGTTTTCCGCGCCCCGAGAGTCTCGTTGATCGCCCGGCCTGAGTTCTTGGAGCCGGCGCACTTGGCGGTGAAATGGCGGGGCGAGGCGAGCGATGGCGAGCGCCTGGCCGAGTACGCGGGCCGGCTGTGTTACATGAGCCAGCACAATCCCGTCAATCGCACGACCGCCGAATACCTCGAGAACATCAAGAAGCAGGGCCATGGCTCCGTGCTGGAGCACCCGGTGTATGTGCTGCTCATCGAAGGGATCTCCCGCTCCTGCTCGCACGAGCTGGTGCGCCATCGCGCCGGCTTCGGCTATTCGCAGATCTCGCAGCGCTACGTCGATGAATCGCATGCCGCGTTCGTCATGCCTCCCGCCATCGCGGGCGACGCGAAGCTCGAGGAAGAGTGGCTACAACAGGTCAGCGAAGCGCAGGCCGCCTATGTCCGCGCCGTCGAGGGATTGATGCAGCGCTACGAGCGGGTGACCGACAAAGTCCACCGGCGGAAGCTGGCGCGCGAAGCGGCGCGCAGCGTGTTGCCCAACGCCACGGAAGTGAAGATCGTCGTCTCCGGCAACGCGCGCGCGTGGCGCACGATGCTCGAGCTCCGTTGTGGCGAAGGCGCGGAGCTGGAAATCCGCCGCATGGCGATCGCCGTGCTCCGAGTTCTCCAAAAAGCAGCGGGTACGCTCTTCTCCGATTTCGAGATCTACACTGCCGACGACAAACAAGAAGCAGCTCGCGTCACGTATCACAAAGTTTAGTTCAACGATTTTCCTTCGACGATTTTCTTTCGACGTCTTTTTTCAACTTTTCTCTCTTGCGTATCTAACAATCGTTTCGTATTCTGTTTTACAGCATGCGAATAGGCCTCGCCTACAACGAGAAGCCTGACGCGAATTCCGCGTCTGACGACTACGCAGAATGGGATGACCCGTCGACGATTGACGCGGTCGAGGAGGCTCTAAGTCTCTTCGGTAACGTCGTTCGACTCGAAGCCGACGAATTCCTCCCGCAGAAACTTTCGCTCGCACACCCCGAGATTGTCTTCAACATGGCCGAGGGCCTGCACGGCCCCTGCCGCGAGTCGCACGTGCCGGCGTTGTGCGAGTACTTGAACATCCCCTATACCGGCTCCGACCCGTTGACACTGGCGCTCACACTTCACAAGGGACGGACGAAAGAGATCCTCGCCTACCGCGGCGTACCGACCGCGCCGTTCCGCGTGATCGACAGCGCCGCCGATCTCGAGCGCTTACCGCTGCCGTACCCGCTGTTCGTGAAGCCGGTCGCGGAAGGATCAGGTAAGGGCATATTTGTCAACAACTTATGTGGGACCCCGGCGCAGCTCGCCGAGCGTGTGCCTTTCCTTTTGGATCGCTACAGCCAGCCGGTCATCGTCGAGACCTATCTGCCCGGACCAGAGTTCACCGTCGCGATCCTCGGCAACGACGGCGACGTGCGCTGTTTGCCGATCGTCGGATTCGATTTCGCGACGCTGCCGCACGGCGCGCCGCCGGTGTACGGCTACGAAGCCAAATGGATCTGGGACACGCCCGAGCATCCGCTCGCGATCTTCCAATGCCCGCCGGCTGGCGTCTCCGAATCGCTCTGCCGGGAGACGGAGCGCGTCGCGCTCGATGCGTATCGCGCCCTCGGGTGCCGCGACTGGTGCCGCATCGACGTTCGCGTGGATCGCTTCGGCGTGCCCAATGTCGTCGAGCTCAACCCACTGCCCGGCATCATCCCCGATCCCGCGATGAATTCCTGCCTCCCCAAAGCCGCGCGGGTTGCTGGCTACAACTACGACGAGCTCATCCAGGAGGTCCTGCGGATCGCCTGGAGGCGCCTCACGGGACATACGCTCCCGGTGGCCGCCGCCGCGGCGGCCAGCGCGTGAGGGTCGTCATCCTCTATGATCCCGGCGCCGACGATTGGACCGCCGAGGATATCGCCGGTGTGATGGAGGCGGTGGACGGCATCGCCAGGATTTTCGTTTCCCTCAATCATCAGGTCCAACGCGTTCCCGTCCGCCACGACATGCGGTGGTTCAATCACTGCCGGGGAGGGCGCGCCGATCTGGTCTTCAATCTCTGTGAAGGTGTCCGCGGCGTCGCGCAGTGGGAGGATCACGTCGTCGGCATGCTGGAGCTCGCGGGGATCGCATACACGGGTTGCGGCCCCTGGACTACCGCAGCCTGTCGCCGCAAAGCGGTGGCCAACACGATGCTCGAGCGCGCGGGTCTCCCGGTGCCGCGCTGGACGGTTGCCCAGGGAAAGATCGACGACGACTTTCCGTTGCCGGCCATCGTAAAGCCCGCCGCGGAAGACGCGAGCACCGGGCTCGACCGGCAATCGGTGGTGAGCGACCGCAAGAGCCTCAAAGCACGCATCGCCGCCATGACCGAGCAGTTCGACGAGGTGCTGGTGCAGCAGTACATCGCTGGCCGCGAATTCAACGTCGGGATCGTCGGCACCCGCACGCTTCCCGTTGCCGAGATCGACTTCAGCACGATGCCCGAAGGCACGTGGCCGATCCTTACCTATGCCGCCAAGTGGCACGTGGGCTCGCCGGAGGACATCGGCAGCCGACCGGTCTGCCCCGCGCAGATTCCGCAGCGGCTCGCGGATCGGCTCTGCCGGCTGGCGGAAACGGCATGGCGGACGATGCAGGGCAAGAGCTACGGCCGGATCGATTTGCGCGTGGACGAGGCCGGCCGGCCCTGGGTCCTCGAGGTGAATCCCAACCCTGATCTCACCGACGACGCGGGCCTCTCGCGCATGGCGAAGGTCGCCGGGTGGGACTATGCCGAGCTGATCCGTCGCATCGCCGAGTTGGCGCTGCGGGAAGCCCAAGGCACCAAGGCCGCGCGTGAGCTGCTCGCTGCATCTCCTGCGCCCCGTCGGGCGCGCGCACCGCGCACGGCTTGAGCAACTGACGCGGGGCGCCGGACTCTTCCGCGAGGAGGAGGTCGCCACCGCGGTCGAGCTGCTCGACGAGAGCCTGGCAGGCGACGACGACTATCGGTTCGTCGGGGCGTTCGACGGCGCTGAACTCGTCGGCTACGCGTGTTGGGGTCCGACGCCCGGTACGGAAGGCACGCACGATCTCTATTGGATCGTGGTGAGCCGCGAGCACCAAGGGCAAGGAATTGGCACCCAGCTGCTCGCCGAAGTGGAGCAACGACTCACGACGCACGACGCACGATTGATTGTGGTCGAGACGTCATCGCGCGACGACTATGCAGCGACTCGGCGGTTTTACGAAGCTCGCGGCTACACCAGAGCCGCGACCATCCCGGGCTACTATGCCCCCGGAGACGACCTGGTGATCTACATAAAGGATCTGACTACTGGAGACCTGGCAAGAACTGCTCCGTAAGAGAAGCATCGCTTCTCTGGACGCCTTGGCTGCTCGCTTCGGCGCCGACCATGTCGGAGACATCACCCGCCTCCGGCAGGCCGCCGAGAATTTCGAGTTTCGCATCTCTCCGGCCATGGTCGATCTCATCAAGTCGCCAGGCGATCCCATCTGGCGGCAATACGTGCCCACGCTGCAGGAGCTCGAAGTCCATGATGGGCTCGTCGACTCGCTTGCCGAGGACGAAAATTCGCCGGTGCCCAACATCACGCACCGCTATCCCGACCGCGCGCTGTTTCTGGTCTCGCCCGTTTGCGCCTCCTACTGCCGCTTCTGCACCCGGCGGCGCAAGGTGGGCGATCCCGAGAAGATTCCGATGGCCCAGCTCGAGTCGGCCTTCCGCTATTTGGAGGAGCATCAGGAGATCCGCGACGTCATCATGTCCGGCGGGGATCCCCTCCTGCTGTCCGACCGCCGCATCGACGATATCTGCAGGCGGCTGCGGGCGATTCCGCATCTCGAGGTGCTCAGGATCGGGAGTCGTGTCCCCTGTCATCTCCCCGAGCGTGTGACCCCGGAGTTGTGCGCGATTCTCAAGCAGTACCATCCGCTCTACATCAACACGCATTTCAACCACCCCGACGAGCTCACGCCTGCCGCCGTGCAGGCGCTCGGCATGCTCGCCGATGCCGGCATCCCCCTTGGGTGTCAGACGGTGCTGCTCAACGGCGTGAACGACGATCCCGAGGTAATGAAGGTGTTGATGCAGCGCCTGCTCGCCGCGCGAGTGCGGCCCTACTACATCTATATGTGCGACCAGGTGGCGGGTGCCGAGCACTTCCGGACGACGGTCGCGAAGGGGCTCGAGATCATCCAGGCGTTGCGGGGATGGACGTCAGGGCTCGCGGTCCCGCACTTCGTGATCGACGCCCCGGGCGGCGGGGGCAAGATCCCGCTCCTGCCGGAATACGTCGTCAAGCTCACCGACCAGGAAGTCGTGCTGCGCAATTACGCGGGCAAACTGTACCGCTACAAACAAGGCAAGGATTCCGCGAAACCGCTCGAGCCGATCCTCGTCGGCTGACGCCTCTTGACGGGTTCCCGGCCCGTCGTATATTTATGTCTAGCGATGCATAAACATACGCTGCACCCGCTGGCAAATATTACCGGCACACCCTCTCGAGGGAGCGGCGGGGCGCGATAGCGTGACCAAACGACCAGACCCCAACAAGCCCGCTCCCACAGCCGAGCGGGCTTTTCGTTTGCTCGATCCCTGGCGCGAACGCGACGCCTGCGGCGTGGGCTTCGTGGCGCGCGCCGACGGCGGCCGCAGCCACGACCTCCTGACGATGGCCCTCACCGCCGTCGCGCGGCTCGCCCATCGCGGCGCCGCGTCCAACGACAAGTCCGGCGACGGCGCCGGCGTCCTCACGCAGATTCCGCACCGCTTGCTCGGTGTCGGGCCGGTGGAGCGGGTGGCGCTGGGGATGTTCTTCCTGCCGCAAGCAGCCGCAGCACGCGATGTCGCGATCGACCTGATCGAAACCGTGCTGGTGAGCCTCGGGATGTCTGTGTTGGGCTGGCGCGTCGTCCCCGTGAACGGCGACGTGCTCGGCCCGCTCGCCGCCGCAAGCCAGCCGACGATCC
>DASWCE010000262.1:0-6266 GCA_036390255.1 Gemmatimonadales bacterium
TCCAACTTCAACCTCAGTTTCCGTAGCGCCCTGCTCCGGCCCGCGGTTGAGTATGTGGGCACCAACGACCTCTCGCTGCGGCGGGCGGGCCCGCTCACCGTGTCCTACGGGGCCACCTGGCAGACGGAAGCCGAAGGGACCGACCTCGCGGGCGATTTCGGCCCGTCGCACTCGGAGTTCGACCGCGGCAACGCGGCGCTGTTCACCGAGCTGCAGGGGAGCCTGGGCTCACGTGTCTCCGCCATCACCGGCGCTCGCCTGGAGAAGTTCCACGGGCTGCCCGCCGAGTTCTTGCCCCGCGCGAGCGTATTGGTCGCAGTTGTTCCCGACCGGCTGGCGCTGCGGGCGGCGGCCGGGCGGGCATTCAAGGCCCCGAACGTGGACCAACAGTTCCTCGACAATCCGGCCACGATTCCAAACCCCAACCTTCGGCCAGAGAGCAGCGTGAGCTGGGAGATCGGTGCGAGGGTCACCAGCCCGCAACGCTCTTGGACGTTCGGCGTCGGGTACTTTCGCCAACGCTACGACGACCTGATTCGGACTGTCCCGGCCGACACGGGGTCGAAGCAGACGAACAAGAACCTCGGCCGCACGCAGGCGGCCGGCGTCGAGCTGGAGCTGGAGAACCAATGGTCCGCACGCTGGCGCACTGGGGCGAACCTCACCTGGGTGAAAACGCAAGTGCTCGATAACGCGGGACTCGATACGGCGAACTACCCGGTCGGGGGCGCTCTGCCCGAAACGCCGAGCCCGACCGGGAATGTCTACGTGGTCGGGGACCTCTCCCCGTCGCTCACGACGCTCGCCCGGATCACCTTCATCGGCCGGCGCACCGTGCTCAGCGAGCGCTTCTCGGGCCAGCGGGTCACCACCGATCCGTACGCGTTGCTCGAGCTGGTGATGCAATGGCAGGTCACCGGGACATTGCAGCTCTACACGCGGCTCGGCAATCTCCTGAACACGAAATACCAGACGGCGTTCGACCGACCCGGGGCCCCGCGCACCGGCGTCCTGGGTGTGCGAGTCGCGCCGTAGGCTCGATTCACACCCGGCCTGTTCCTAGGCGCCCGGGCGGTCGTAACCTCCGTCCGGGCGCAACAGCCAGGCCTCGCCCGTACTCAGCTCTCTTGTAAGCACATCGTCCAAACGGCGCCGCGCCGCCGGGTCGAAGACTGGCGTCATGACCTCGATCCGTCGCCGTAGGTTGCGCGGGCGCCAGTCCGCTGAACCGATGTAGTACTCCTCGTCGCCGGCGTTCGCGAAATGATAGATCCGCCCGTGCTCGAGAAACCGACCCAGGATGCTCAGCACACGGATGCGCTCGGAGAGTTCCGGAACCCCCGGCCGCAAGGTGCAGATGCCTCGCACGATGAGGTCCACGTCCACGCCCGCCTGCGACGCCCGGTAGAGGGCCTGGATCACCGTCGAGTCGGAGAGTGCGTTGAGCTTGGCGCGGATGCCGGCCGGTTTACCGGCGCGCGCGTGCGCGGTTTCGCGGTCGATCATGGCCAGCAGCCGATCGAGCAGGTCCGTGGGCGCGGCGAGGAGATGCCGCAGGTGCACCTGCGGCGCCTGGCTCGAACCGGTCAGCTCGTTGAACAACGCGTGCACATCACCGGTGATGCGCGGGTCGGCCGTGAACAGTCCAAAGTCGGTATAGACGCGCGCCGTATTGGCGTTGTAATTCCCGCTGCCGATGTGGGCGTGGCGATGCACGGGACCGCTCGCTCTGTGCCGGACCACCAACGCCATCTTGGCGTGTGTCTTCAGGCTCACGAGACCCGTGACGACGTGAATGCCGTCGCGCTCCAGACTACGCGCCCAATGGATATTGTGCGCTTCATCGAATCGTGCCTTGAGCTCCACGACCACAGAGATGTCTTTGCCGGCCATGGCCGCGCGCCGCAGCGCGTCGCCAATCGGCGACGGTCCACCAGGCCGATACAACGTCAGCTTGATCGCACGCACCTCGGGATCCTCGGCCGCTTCCGCGATAAACCGCTCAAAGCTGTCGGGAAACGAGTCGTGCGGGTGATACACGAGGACATCGTGCGCGTCGATCTGCTCTGCCACCGTGCGGTCCGCCGCGAACGGCGCGGTCGGCGTAAGCGGCGGATAGTCAGGAAACGAAGCCGCGGCGGCGATGTCGCTCAGCCCGCCGAGATCCACGATGCCGTCCGAGACGTAGACGTCGGCGGCGTTCAAGGTGCTTTCGCGCTCGCTCTCCTCGAAGCGCAGCTCCCGCTGGAGCAGGTCCTGGAGCGCCGGCGGCGTACTCGCCTCGAACTCGATCCGCAGGACCGGCCGCGACTGCCGCCGGACGAGCTCCTCTTCGATCGCCTGCAGGAAGTTGGCGGTCATCGTCTCGTCCAGCTGGAGGTCGCCGCTGCGGGTGAGCCGAAATGCATGCGCGCCGGCAATGAGCCGACCGGGGTAGAGCAAGTCGAGGTTGGCGCGTACCAGGTCCTCTGCCGCGAGCCAACGTCCCCCAGGAACGGAAATGAATCGAGGCGAATCCTGCGGCACTTCCACGATGGCGTAGTGAACGGGGGCGCCGGGGCGATCGCGGAGCACCACCAGCAGCGCGATCCGGCGATCGCCGATCAGCGGGAACGGGTGACCTGGCGATCGTGTCAGCGCCTTGGGGCTGACAAACGGCAGGATCTCGGCGGCGCATTTCGTACGCAGCTCGGCGCGCTCACCGGCGGGGAGCTCGTCCCAACGTGCCGGCGGCACGACCGGGGCGAGTGCACGAAATGCCTGATACTGCCGTTTGAGCAGCGGGCGCAGCCGCACGCCGAACGCGTCCAGCGTTTCCTGTGGGCGGAGACCGCCCCCATCCGCCGAGGGCACGTTGTGCCCACTCGCCACGAGCTGTTTCAGCGCACCGATCTGCGTCATCACGAACTGGTCGAGATTCGTCGAGAAGATGCTGAGAAACCGCAGCCGTGCCGCGAGCGGCGTCCGCGCGTCCTCGGCGAGCTCCAGCACGCGCGCATTGAACTCGAGCCATGACAGCTCGGGGTTGAGAAATTGCTCGGGGGCGGGGGCCACGGGGCCCACGGGGGCCACGGGGGCCACACGCGCTGGATCCTTGGCGCTCTTCCGCGGCGCCGCCACGCGCAGCTCCGTCAAGGTGACGCGGCTCGCGCGCGCGATCGCGTCGTCATCAGGGACTGCAGCTTCGCTCTCCGTCCCGCCGAACGACGCGCCGGACCATTCGGGCACCAGCGGCGACCGGGCAGCGACGGTGAGCGCTGCGAGTGTTGCCGGATCGCGCAGCAGCGGCGAGCCGACGCGCGCAACCAGGTCTGCCGGGGCAAACCACTGCAGCGTCTCGCCGTTGCCCGAGCTGCGCGGCAGGCGGCGCGCCGTCCAGACCTCGAGCGGTACGCGGTCGCCCGTGCGGGGCACCACGCCGAGCAGCCGCAGCTGGCCCTCGCCGCTGCCGACCAGGCGCCGCAACACGGCCCGGCACGCTTCCTCACCGCTGCCCTTATCCACCGGCAACCGCAGCTCCGCGCCGGTGCGGCACAGTCCCACGCGGCCGTGCGCCACGGCGACGAGCGCGACTTCGCGTTCGCCGCGCAGATCGCGGCCGATGCCTTCCCCGTCAGCAACATCCAATGCGGTGACGGCGCGCTGCAGGGCGTCGCTGCCCGCCGGCCGCAGCGCAAACTCCGCTTCGAGCGTGCGCGAGAGCCGCCTGGCAATGGCGCCACCTCCCCAGCGGCCAGCGCGCACGCTCAGCTCATAGAGCGTCGCGGTGACCTCCGACCGGCTGAGTGAGATCACATCGCTCACGAGCTCGCAGAGCGGGAGGAAGATGACAGGAATGCCGAACGTGCGGCATGTGCGCTCGACATGGCGTTCGATCCAGGGCGTGAGTCGCGCGGGATCGACCAGGGACCGCAGCCGCCCGGCGGCCTCAGATGTTCCCGCCAGTGCCGCCAGGTCATCCACGCTCCGAACACGCTCGTCAATCCGCTGCGCGTTTGGCTGCCAGACCGTCAGGCGGCGACCGCCGTCGGCCGTGAAGCGGAGCCGGCAGCGGCCGCCGCGCTGGCGCAGCTCACCGGCAGCCGTGTCGAAGTACACATCGCGAAAGTGGGTCGAGCGCGATCGTCCGAACGACGTGGCAATACCGCCGCGCAATCGTGAAGGATCGGCCAGAATGCGCCGGAGGGTTGCCGCGTCCGGCGCATCCCACCGGAGCGTCATTGGTTCAGTCGGAGCGTGCGGCAATTGCGCACGAATTCTCGATGCAGCGCGTCCCGATTGTCGATCATCTTGTAGAAATCATCGAAGTATTGGAGCAGGTTCCGGACGTCGCCCTCGGGGAGATCGGGGACGGCGCGCACGTTCGCATAGATCGAATCTTTCGCGGTGCGAAACCGCGCGATGGCGCCCTGCAGCACGCTGTCGGGTTGACAAAAGCCGCGATACCAGCGTTCGCGCACGGTTTTGACCGGCACCTGCGGCGGCGGCGTCGCGTAGGGCGCGTTCACCGCGCCCGAGAAGTCAAAATCGTAGGGGACGCCGAGGAGCGGTTTCGGATCCGCGGTCTTTTGAAAGATCGCGATGTTGTGACGCCCCCAGACCGACCAGTCGTTGTTGCCGATCAGATACTGGAATACGGCGACGAGCGTCATATACGACGGCTCGATCACCGGATCATAGATGTTGTTTGCCCGGACTGGTGTGGCACCGATGCGTTGGGCCAGCGCAGTGTCCGATTCGATCAGGAACCCGTAGCGCATGATCGTATCGTGCCGAGCGGAGTCTACGTACGTCATGTGCGCGAGCCGTACCCGGAAACTAGTGTCGGTCACGGCATTGAGGACGCGATACAGAGCGTACTCGCGCAGCAGGTTGTGCTCGGACATGTGGTCTTTCTGACAATGCGTGACGAGCTTGAGTCTGTCCTCACCCGCGAACGGCGTGCCGTCGACCTTGTGGGACGGCAGGTCCAGGCGAATCGGCGGAAAGCCGCAAGTCTTGAGGCGGAAGATGCCGCGCGTGCGCAGCTTCACAGCGAGACTGCCGGTGTCACTCCCGTTGCCGTACTGCAGCGTACCGGGATGCGCTGTTCGCTGGTTTCCACGATCGTGCGTCAAGGCATGGAGGTCGGTCTCCAATCGCAGCACGAGTGGTTCGTGATCGAGGAATAAGTGTGAGGCGGTGGTTTGCGCGCTCACCCCGGGGGAGAAGGGGGGGGCCAACAATAAAGGAAGGAGAACGAGGGTACGCTTCATCGAGCCGAACCTACGTGGATACGCGGTTTCGGCCAGCCTCCTTGGCCCGGTACAGGGCTATATCCGTCGCCTGGCGGCTCTTGCGTGCCTCCCGTGAGGGAATCGGTCACTGAGCCGTGGTCGAGCAGCTCGAGGCCTCGGCGACTCAATTCGGATAATTCATCCGCCGCACCAGATCCTGGAAGCGCGCGTCGCCGCGCAGCGGATCCAATGCTGGATTGGTTTTCAGTTGCACCATGCTCGCAGAACGCTCTTCGTAGGCTTTGTTCAGCCACCGGATCGCCTCGTCCGTTTCCCCCATTGCGGCGTACGGAACGGCAATCCAGAACGCGTCAACGTAACCATCAGCACGTTGCGCCTTCACTACCTTGAGCTGCTCCACAGCCGGTTCGCGTTGGCCCAAAGTGGCAAGGAGAACGGCATCAGGCAAACCGCTAAATGCTTCCTTGTTGAGGTTGAGCTCTGCTACAGCCTCTTCCCTCATCCCTTGCAACGCATAGGCCCAAGCCAAGTCAAACTTGGCCACAACGTTCTCCGGCGCCAGATCGAGAGTGGCCAGAGCTCAACCAGAAAGCGTTTATAGGGGGTTGCTTGCTGCCGTTCTCCTTGCGACTCTGGGCCAACGCGAACGGGCTCTTGAGCAGCTCGAGGTGGCGAAAGCGCAACGCGCTGAAGCATACGTTGACGCTTTCTGGATTGCCGTTCCGTACGCCGCTCTGGGTGAAGCGGACGACGCTCTCCGGTGGCTGAAGAAGGCTTACGAAGAGCGCTCTGCTAGCATGGTGCAACTTAAGACCAATCCGGCATTGGATCCACTGCGCGACGACGCGGCTTCCGGGATCTGGTGCGGCGGATGAAGTTTCCGAATTGAGTCGCGAGTGCGGGTTTCGCGCAGCCGCTGGTTCACTTCGACCCGGCCGCGTGTCTCACGCGTTGCACCCGATCATAGACCTGGGCGCGGGCCTGCTCGAGCCCGGCCTTGAAGCGCGGCTCGTTGCGAACCTTGTCGTA
>DASWCE010000263.1:0-13822 GCA_036390255.1 Gemmatimonadales bacterium
CGACGCCTTCGCGCGGGAGATGGGCGACTTCGAGTCGCTCGACGCGCTGCGGGCAGCGGTTGGCACCGATCTCGGCAAGGAAGCCGAGCGGGACGCCGATGCCAAGGTGCGCTCGGAGCTGATCGAGCAGATCGTGCAGGCGAACAACGTGGTCGCGCCGCGGCCGTTGGTCGAGCGCGTCCTCGGGATGTACGCCCAGGCGTACGAGGTGCCCGAGGAGCGCTGGGAGAAGTTCGCGCAGGAGTTCCGCTCCATCGCCGAATCCCAGGTGCGGCGCGATCTCGTGCTCGACTACGTCGTCGAATCGCAGAATCTGCGCGCCACCGAGGCCGAGCTGGATGAGCGCATCCAGCAGCTCGCTGGGCGGCGCGGGATGCCCGCGGCGCAGCTGTATGCGTCGCTGGAGAAGGCCAAGCGGCTCCGCGATGTCGCGCGGAGCATCACCGAGGAGAAGGTGTTCGCCTATCTCCTGTCGCAGTCCACCGTGGAGCCAGCGTGATGAAGATCGAAAACCACATCTATCCGCCCTACATCATCGAGCGCTCGAGCCGTGGTGAGCGCACCTACGATATCTTCAGCCGGCTGCTGATGGACCGGATCGTCTTCCTCGGCAGCTCCATCGGCGACGATGTCGCCAACATCATCATTGCGCAGCTGCTGTTCCTCGATGCCGACAATCCCGAACGGGATATTTACCTGTACGTGAATTCCCCAGGTGGCATCGTGTCCTCGGGCATGGCGATCTACGACACGATGCAGTTCTTGCGTGCCCCGGTAAACACGATCTGCATGGGGATGGCCGCGTCGATGGGGTCGTTCCTGCTGGCCGCCGGCCGCAAGGGGAGGCGCTCCGCGTTGCCGCACGCGCGCATCATGATGCACCAGCCCTCCGGCGGCACGCAGGGCACCGCGGCCGACATCGAGATCCAGGCCAAAGAGATCCTGTTCCTGCGGCGGAAGCTGAACGAGCTATACGCGAAGCATACGGGGAAGACCGTCGAGTCGATCGAGAAGGACATGGACCGCGATCGCTTCATGTCCGCCGAAGAAGCGAAGGAGTACGGGCTGATCGATCATGTCATTTCAAACTACGAGGAAATCAAGGAAGACGGGAAAGCCAAGAAGTGATCCCTTGCGCCGGTTGCGGGGCCTTCCCATACTAGGATACGATGTCTCACGATAAGCACCTCCGCTGCTCGTTCTGCGGCAAATCCAAGGACTCGGTCCGGAAATTCATCTCCGGTCCCTCGGTCTACATTTGTAATGAGTGCATCGCGCTCTGCAATGAGATCCTGGCCGAGGATGAGGAGCGGGAGGTCGCCGAAGCCATCACGCAGGTCCCCACGCCCGCTGAAATCAAGGACGTGCTGGACCAATACGTGATCGGGCAGGACCGGGCCAAGAAGACCCTCGCCGTCGCCGTCTACAACCACTACAAGCGCATCAACTCCCATTCGGGCCGCGATAACGAGGTCGAGCTCGACAAGAGCAACATCCTCCTGATCGGCCCGACGGGTGTCGGCAAGACGCTGCTGGCCCAGACGCTGGCGCGCATCCTCGACGTGCCGTTCACGATTGCCGACGCCACGACGTTGACCGAAGCCGGCTATGTCGGCGAAGACGTCGAGAACATCTTGGTGCGGCTGCTCCAGTCAGCCGATTTCAACGTGTCCGAGGCCGAGCGCGGCATCGTCTACATCGACGAGATCGACAAGATCGCCCGCAAGTCCGAGAACCCGAGCATCACGCGCGACGTCTCCGGCGAAGGCGTGCAGCAGGCGCTGCTCAAGATTCTCGAAGGCACGGTCGCCAGCGTGCCGCCGCAGGGCGGCCGCAAGCACCCGCAGCAGGAGTACATCCAGGTCAACACCAAGGACATCCTCTTCATCTGCGGTGGCGCGTTCGATGGGCTCGAGAAGATCATCGAGTCCCGCACTGGCCGGCGACAGATCGGCTTTACCAAGGAAGAGGTCGCCGAAGGCGTCGCCGAGAAGCTGAAGAAGAACCCGTTCGTGGACGTCGAGCCGGACGACTTGCTGCGCTACGGGCTCATACCCGAGCTCGTGGGCCGCCTGCCGGTCACCGTGCCGCTCGACGCGCTCGATGAGGAAGCGCTCGTCCGGATCCTCACCGAGCCCAAGAACGCGCTCGCCAAGCAGTACCAGAAGCTGTTCGACCTCGAGGATGTGCGTCTCACACTCGAGAAGGACGCGCTGAAGGCGATCGCGGCGAAGGCGATGAAGCGCGGCACCGGCGCCAGAGGGCTGCGCGCCATTCTCGAAGAAATGATGACGGAGATTATGTTCGAGCTGCCGAGCCGCGATGACGTGCGCGAGGTAGCCATCACCGCCGAATGCGTCACCTCCGGCCGCGCGCCGCTGCTCGTCACCGAGCGTCCTCGTCAGAAGAAAGAAGCCTGACCGACCCCAAGTACATCGGCTCATTCCCCCGAGCCGATACGCAGCTCGATCCCCCGCTCCCCGAAGTCGCCTTCCTCGGTCGCTCCAACGTCGGCAAATCGTCGCTGCTCAATGCGCTGGTGGGGCGACGCATCGCCAAAACCTCCCGCACGCCCGGGAAGACCCGCGCGCTCAATGTCTTTCTGATCGAGGGCTCGCATTACTTTCTCGACTTGCCGGGGTACGGCTATGCGCGGGCGGGCAAAGCACAGCGCGCGGCGTTTCGTGGCCTTCTGAAGCATGCCCTGTTGCGAGAGCAATTATGCGGTGTTGTCTGGCTCCTGGACATCAGGCACCCGCCCTCTGTCGACGACCGCGTCATGCAAGACGTATTAGCAGAGGGAGCAATGCATGTTCTCGCCGCACTCACCAAAGGTGATAAGCTTTCTCGAGAGCAGCGGCGCATCCGGGAGCGCGAGCTGCGCGGCGAGCTGGAGCTGCCCGAGGATCAGGTGCTTGTGACGAGCGCTCGGACCGGTGAGGGAATTGCGGAACTGAGAGAAGCGATTGCCGGATTGATCGAGGCAACCGCATGAAATTCACGACGGCACGATGGCACGTCGGCACGATACTGCTGTGTCTTGCAGTCGTGCCGACGTGCAGACTTGTATGTCAGGACACGATCCCAGCAGGTTATGGTACGTTACGCCGCCACGACATCGTCGCCCGATTCACTACCGGAACGCTCGAGATTCAGGTCCTACCGCTCGATGAGCAGGTCATTCGGCTGCTCGCTCCCGACACGTATCGCTCGCTGACGCAGCTCGTGGCCAGCCGGGCCGCCGACATCGCAGCTGCCGCGCAACGCGGCGGGACGGAGCATGCGACGCTCGTCATGGTGACCCTTCTGGGCATCGTACCCCAGGCGCGCTTCAATCCGGAGGAGCTGAGCATCACGAGCCGCGGGCGACTGTTTCGGCCGATCGGCATCGTGCCGCTGTCACCGACGTGGAGCTCCTTCCAGCTGGACGCCCGCCAGCAGGCTGCGGCGATCTATCTGTTCGAGCCGGGTATCGGCGTGCGCGAAGAGCTGACGGTGAGCTACCAGGGCCTGGCGAGCGACGCGTGGTCTCGATCGATCCGGCTGCTCGACCAGGAGCGGGCACGCGTCAAGGCGCGCGCGCAGCTGGAAGCGAAACGCGATTCTGGAGCTCTTTAGTCCACCGCACGCCAGTCGAGTCGGCACACACCACGCTCACCCCCGGCGCCTCCGTGACCGCGCGGTCGCAGCCTAGCTCGAAGAGCGCCGCTGCCCACGCGCTCGCCGCCAACGCCGTGGGCGCGAGCACCGTGACCGAACGCACCGCCCCGGGCGGCGCGTTGCGCTCGCCCCGCGTGCGGATCGATCCGTCGCGCAGCTCGACCGCGCCGAGTTGTCGCAGCGTGTTGTCCGGGTCCGGAATGCCGACGGCGCGGTGCGTGAGACGACCCGGAGCGCCAATCCACACGTACTGGCCGCCCAGATCCAGGAGCGCGCTGTCCACCGCCCCGGCGAGCGCCAGCGCCGCGCGATCGAGGGCGTAGCCCGGCGCGAGGCTGTCGACTGCGATTGTGACGCCGATGCGCCGCTGAATCTCACGTCGCATCGAGTCGAGCGCGGGGATCGTGCGGCGATGCTGGATTAACGAATCGATGCGATCGACGGAGTCGTGCGCCGCGTCCAGCAGGCGCGCGACGCGCTCGCTATCGGCCCCGCCGCCCCCGGCGCGCCCCGCGCCCGCCGCGCCCCCCGCGCCCGCCCCCCAGGCGGCCACCGACATCATGGTGCCCAATTCCGGCCACGCACGCGACATCCCAGGATGCTCTTCGGCGCGGCACGCGGCGAGCGTCAGGCAGAGGACGAGATTGATTCTCAAGGTCGATCGTTGAATATAGATGTCCATGAGTGCGCTGCGACAACATCCGCTGCTGTTCGCGACGATAGCCCTCGCGCTGGTGTTGGGGGGCGCGGGTATCGCGTTGTGGCGGCTGTGGCGCCGCCTGATGCGCTCCGAGCAAGAACGGCGCCGCGCGGCGGAGGAGTTGAACCGCCGCCTGTCGGAGCTGTTCTCGCTGCAGGAGCTGTCGTACGTCTTGTCGGACTCCATCGAGCTCGATCGCATCGTCGAGCAGGTGGTGCGCTATGCCGTCCGATTTCTCGATGCACAGGGCGCGCTGCTGGCGCTGCTCGGGGATGGACCCGATGACCCGCTCCGCGTCGCCGCCGCGGAGGGGACGCTCTCCGACTTGCGCGGTCGGACGATTCACAGTGACGACGCCGGCCTCCTGGTGCGCTCGACCAGTCGAGAGCATCTGGAGCTGATTCGGAACTCCGGTACCGAGCCTACGGAGATCGTGCAGGGCTTCCAGGCGGCAGCCGCGGCGGCGGTGCCGTTGCGATCACACGGCACGGTCATCGGCACGCTCCTCATCACCGATCCCCGTGAAGGGATGTTCGTTCCGGAAGACATCCGGCTCCTCTCCACGCTCGCCACGCATGCCGCCGTGGTGATCGCGAACGCCCGCTTCTTCGAGATGGTGCGGCGCGCCAAGGACCAATGGGAGACGGCGTTCGACGCGCTGAGCGAGGGCATTGCCGTCGTCGACGACGAAGGCTGCGTCCGGCGCGCCAACCGCGCGCTCGCGAGCCTCCTCGGGATGCCGCTGCAGAACGTCATCGGCACCCCGCTTGCCGGCGCGCTGCTCGGCAAATCGAACGCGCTGCACGAGCTCCTGGCGGCGACGCGCCGCGGCGAACGGCCGGCCCCGCTCGTCGCGCGCTCCGAGCCGCTGCGCCGCGCCCTGCGCGTGAACGTGGCACGGATTCCCGGCGCCGCGACCGAGCACAGCATCGTCGTCATGGTCGAAGACGTCACCGAGCAGCAGGCGCTCGAAACCCAGCTCGTGCAAAGCGAAAAGCTCGCGGCCGTCGGCCAGCTGGTCTCCGGTGTCGCGCACGAGCTCAACAATCCCCTGACGTCGATCGCCGGGCTGTCGGAGTTCCTACTCGAGCAGAAAGAGCTGGGGAAAAAGGACCGCGGCCACCTGCAGGTCATTCAGGAGCAGGCGGAGCGGGCCGGCCGCATCGTGCGCAACCTGCTGACGTTCGCGCGCAAAGGCTCGGCCGAGCGCGTACCGGTCGATCTCAACGACGTGATCCGGCGGACGCTCTCGCTCACGGCCTACGACTTGAAGCTCAAAGACATCACCGTCGAGCGGGAGCTGAGTGGGGCGTTGCCCGAAGTCTTCGGCGACCGGCACGGGTTGCAGCAGGTCGTGCTCAATCTCGTCACCAACGCCGCGCAGGCGGTCGCCGAGAACCCCCGCGAGCGTCCCCGCGAAATCACCGTGTCCACATGGTTCGACGGCCAGGTGCATCTGCGCGTCGCGGACACGGGGCCTGGCATTCCCGACGAGGTCGTGCAAAGCGTGTTCACGCCGTTCTTCACCACCAAGGAGCCCGGCAAAGGAACGGGCCTGGGCCTGTCGATCACCTACTCGATTGTCGAGAGCCACGGGGGGCAAATCGTCCTGGAGCCGCGCGGCCCACGCGGTGGTGCCGCGTTTCGCGTGGATCTGCCCCCGGCGCCGGCCGACGCGGCCCGACCGACGCTCACACCTGCCCATGGAACGCCCCTCCCCACCGCCTCGCCGCAGGTCAAGCGCACGATCCTGCTCGTCGACGCGGACCCCGCGGTCCAGCGCACGATCAAGGCGCTGTTCGCGCGTGATGGGCACGACGTGGAGGTCGCGGGCGATCCGCAGCACGCGATCGACCTCGCGCAGCGCGGGGGATTCGATCTCGTCATCACCGACGCGCGGGCAATGGCACCGGGGAAACGGGGAACGCTGCTGGCGGAGGAGTTGGTATCGCGGATGCCAGCACTGCGGGACCGCATCATCGTGGCCACCGGAGACGTGCGCCCGGCGACAGAAGAGACGCTGGCGCGTCTCGGCGTGCGTTACGTGCGCAAGCCTTTCAATCTGCGCGATCTTCGCGTGGAAGCCGCGCGCTTGTGGGAGGCAACGGCGCTGTCGTAGGATTCCGACGGCCAACCGTAGGTCGCCAGATTCACCGCGCCGCCCGGGGCGAACCGCACGCCTTCACGCAGCAGCAGCGCGCGTTGCAGCACGGCGCTGTGATCCTGACTCGACAAGGAAATGCGGCCCGCCGCGTTGATGACGCGCCACCACGGCACATCGTTGTCTTCGGGAAGTGCGGAGAGCGCCCATCCGACGGTGCGTGCCGCACCCGGGCGCCCCGCGAGCCGCGCGATGATGCCGTACGTCGCCACCCGTCCCCTGGGGATGTGACGGACCACGCGGTAGATCCGATGATAGAATGGATTCACAAGGGAGCCCCGCTACTAGCTTACGCGCAGGACGTCTTCCAGCAAGCCTGCGTCCCCACCCCCCACTATTGACAAAATGTCCTCCACTGCTCTGCGCTCGCGCGGCCACGCGAACCGCTGGGCCGCGTCCCGGGGGCACAGCCACTCCGCGCGATCATGCTCCCCCGAGAGCCGGACCGTCGCGCCCGGCGCGACGAATGCCGCGAACACGGGAATCAGCGCCAATTCGTCCGTGCGATGCTGATAAAACGCTTCGGTGCGGCTGAGATTGTAGAATTTGTCCGGCACGAGTCCCGTCTCTTCACGCAGCTCCCGCATCGATGCCTGCACCGGCGTCTCGCCGGGTTCGATGGTGCCGTGCACGGTTTCCCACGAGCCGGGACAACGGCCGCTCGCGCTGCGTCGGAGTGTGAGGATTTCGAGATTGTCGCCTGCACCGCGGAGTGCGTAGGTGTCCACAAACATCACGCGCGCAAAAGTCAGCGGCGTCGTCCGAGAACGGCTTCCAACCGCGCCGACAGCGCGCGCGCGCGGAATGGCTTGGTGAGAAAGTCGTCGGCGCCGAGCTCGAAGACGCGCACCTCGTTGTCCTCGTCGCCCTTCGCCGTGAGCACGATGACGGGAATGTTCGCGGTCGCCGGGCGCGACCGCAGGTGCGAGAGCACGCCATAGCCGTCGAGACCGGGGAGATTCAGGTCGAGCACGATGATGTCGGGCCCGACGCGATCGACCTGATCGAGCGCCTGCACACCGTCGCGCGCTTCGGTCACGATGTAGCCGTCACGCTCGAGTAAATCGCGCATCACCTTGCGCAGGCTGTCCTCATCGTCGACGAGCAGCACTTTCGACGCCGGCTGGCCGTGCGCGCCTGAGCGGCGCGTCTCCGCCGGCGGCGCAGGCTCCTCGAGCAGGTCGAAGTGCGTGGAAACGGGAGCGGCGACGGCGGGCTCAGAGAAGGAGCGAACCGCACCGGGCCCCGGTGGGAACCGCAGGGCGTCCGTCCGCTTCTCGGGACCGCCCGGTGCCGCCTCGTCGGACGGAATGTCGACGACACGTGTCAGCTCGTCGAGCGTCGACTCACCGCGGGTCACGTGCGCGAGCCCGGAGTCCCACAGCGACTTCATGCCCCCGCGGCGCGCGGCTTCCGCGATCCGGTCGGCTGCTTCCCCCGCGGCGATGCGGCGCTCGAGCTCCGGCGTCATGGTCAGGATCTCGAGAATCGAGAAGCGGCCGCGATACCCGGTCATCGCGCAATCGGGACAGCCGGCCGCCCGGTAGAGCGGGGTGCCCTTCGGTATCCAGCGCCGCAGTCGCTCGGGCGGCGCCTCCATCCAGACTTCCTTGCACGTCAGGCAAAGTTTCCGCATGAGCCGTTGCGCGACGACGCCGCGCAACGAGGCTGCGATCTTGTACGCTTCGACGCCGATATCCACGAGACGGGTGACCGCGTTGGAGGCGTCGTTCGTGTGCAACGTCGAGAGCACCAGGTGTCCGGTGAGTGATGCCTGCACGGCGATCTGCGCCGTCTCCTTGTCGCGGATCTCGCCGACGAGCACAACGTTGGGGTCCTGGCGCAGGATCGAACGCAACGCCGCGGCGAACGTCAGCCCCGCTTTCTCCTGCACCTGCACCTGCACGATCCCCTGCATCCGGTATTCGACCGGGTCTTCGACCGTGACGATGTTGACGCCTTCGCTTTTGATCTGGTTGATCGCCGAGTAGAGCGTCGTCGTCTTGCCGGACCCGGTGGGCCCCGTCACGAGCAGGATGCCCTCGTGGTTCTCGAGCAGCCGCTTGATCGCGTCGGCTTCGCCCGGATTGAGGCCGAGGGTGTCGAGCGATTTGACCGTAGCCCGCGAGTCGAGGATGCGGATCACGACTTTTTCGCCGAGCTGCGCGGGCAGCGTCGAGACGCGCAGATCGATCGGCTGGCCGTTCACGGCCACGCGCGCGCGGCCGTCCTGCGGCCGCAGACGATCGGCGATGTCGAGGGACGACATGATCTTGATGCGGGAAATCAGGGGGAGCCCGGCCTGGCGCGGAATCTTCATGACCTGGCGCAGCACGCCGTCGATACGATAGCGCACCGCCACCCCGCCCTCTTCTGGTTCGACGTGGATATCGCTCGCGCGCGACAGGATGCCCTCAGAGATGATCATGTCCACAAGCCGCACGACCGGTTTCTGACTGGCGTCCGCCTCGGAGACGTTGAGCTCCTCGGGGTGCGGCGCATCGGGAAGCGTCGTCAGGACCTCGGCGTCGCTCATGCCCTCCAGCAGCTTGTTGATCGCTGTCTCCGGCTTGTACATCTCGTCGAGCTTCTCGCTGATCTTGGAAGGCGCGAGCAGGAACAGCCGGATCTCACGCGCGGTCGCGAAGGCGAGCGCTTTTTCCGCGTCGAGATCGAATGGGTTCGCCGTTCCCAACTCGAGAAACGAATCAGTCAGGCGCAATGGCAGAACGTGATAGCGGCGTGCGAGCTGCTCGGGTACCCCGTTACGCGCCGTGGCGTCGATTTTAGAAGGATCGGCGACCTTCAGCCGGAAGCGGTGGCACAACTTCTCGATGATCTGGGCGTCGGTCGCGATCTTCTCGGCGACCACGCAGTCCCACAGCGTCCGGCCGGACTCCGCCTTCCCCCGGAGCTCCTGAAGGCGCTCGGGGGTCAGGCCCTCAATGGATTGGGCCAGCCATTCGTCTGAGAAGGCGGTTACCGGCATGCGGCTGTCTCCAAGCTAGTCCCGGAGGCGGATCAGTCCAGTATCGGAAATCACAGAATGTCCCAAAAATCACGCGTGACGTCGAAGGCGACGTGCAACTGGCGACTCTGTACGCCGTAGCCTGCTTCCAGCCGAAACAGACCGAGCCATTCCGCGCCGAGGCCCAGGGTCACCCGGGTTCCCGGCGTCCCACGCCACGGAGTGATCGGCAGGGGCTCGCCAGTCCAGCCGAATGCCGAGTAGGGCGCGAGCGTGAGCGAGCCTGGCGTGCGGGCCGGGCCTGCGCGCAGCTGGAGAAATGGCACCGGCGTGCGCCACTCGAGGTGCACCAACGCCACACGGCGGCCGCCCCACTCGCGGAACGCGTCGCCCAGGAGCGTCCCCCGGCCCCCCAGCACGAAGGTGCGATGCGGCGGCAGGTCGCGAGTCGCGAGGCCGAATTGCACGCGAGTCAACAGCCGCGTCGGTCCGGAACCAACGGGGACGAGCCAGTGCGCCGTGCCGCTCACGCGCGTGTACTGCTCGCCGATTTCCGCGGTTGCTTCTCCCGCGACATCGCGCCGTACCGCGAATCCTTCACTCCGACGCCGGATCGTCAGTGATGCGGTCGTATAGTCGCCGTCGCGCACGGCGGGGTTGGGACGATAACGTCCTGTGGCGGGGGTCGATCGTACGCCGAGCGACGCGATGCGATCACGCGATACGCTGAAACGCCACTCGCCACGCGAGCCGATCCCGACGCGGACACCCAAACGGGCCCCGGCCGCGCGGTAGTAGTCGCCATAGTCGTCGCCGAACTCCTGCGCGCCGATCGAATTGAGCAGCGGCGCAATCACCGGCACGTCCGCGATGTCTCGCACCTGTTGATACGCGGCCAGCTCGAGCCCGTCAGCAGAGGTGAGCGCGACGATGCCCTTGCCCGCACGGTCGGCAAACCCGTAGTTGCCGAGCCCTCGCAGCTCGAAGCCGTCGTTGGGGGTGCGCAACACGAACCCCGCGCCGACGGCAAGTCCTTCTACACGATTGACGTGCACCAACTCGCTCAGCGCTCGCGCGCCGAGGCGCTGGCGTTTGAGCCCGGTGAGCGCGCGCCGTCCCGCAATGCGGCTGACCTCGGCGCGCACCTGCTGCAGATCGTTCTCGCGGACCGGCTCGGCGACATTCTGGATGGCGTCACTGAGTGGCACGCGCCACGGGAAGGAGTCGCGCTGCGCCTTGGGAAGCGCCGTGATCTCGTCGCCCCGGAACCAGCTCTCCGCAAGCCCGAGGTTGAACTGGTACCGGTCGATTTCCCAGCGGCCGCGGATGATGCCGCGGGCCGGAATGTCGAGCCACGTCGCGCGCCGCCGGATCTCGATTTCCTGGCGATAGGGCAGCCAGAACCGGCCTTCCCACAAGGCATTGTCCAGCACGATGCTGACGTCTTCGAGCTGCGGATCGAGGTACGCCTTCGGCGTGAAGTTGAACGCCATGCGCACGAGGTCGGCCGATTCCACATCGACGAACAGCGTCCCGACGATCGCCGGCTGGTCGAAGCGCTTCGGTCGCACGCGGAGCGCGACGACACGCACGGCGCGCTCGGCCAGGACAATGGCGGTCGTATCGCCCAGCGCGAAGTCGTACAGCTCCGTCCCACGGGGCGCGAGCGGATGCGGGACGTCCCGCACCTCATCGCCCTCACCGAGTCGGATCGCGCGCCCGAAATTGTTCTGGACAATGCCGAGGTGATCGCGGTGGTAATTGATGTCGGTCGGAATCTCGGCGCGATCGCGCCAGCCAATGATGCGCTGCTTGCTGAGCCCTGGCGCCTTCCAGTACACTTCCAGCTCCAATTGGTCCGCTTTTATCAGCCGTGGTGGCTCGGTGAGCCCCTCGCCGAACTGCCCGAGGAAGAAGAGAAATCCGTGAGCTTGGGCCTTGTAGTCGCGCAGCGCGGTATCCACGGCGGCGTGCGCGCGCCGGTCGATCGCGCGCTGCGCCAGCGCCAGGGCGGAATCGCCGTTCCAGTCCTGGGCGGCTCCCGTGGCGGGCAGCAGCAGCAGCAGGGCAACAGCCTCCCCCCAGCGCATCGCGGCGAAATCTAGACCATGGACCCACGCGACGCATTCCTCGAGCGCGCCAGACAGGGGGCGGGCATCGTGCCGGTGACGCGCGAAGTAGTCACGGACGCCGATACCCCCGTGGCTGCCTTCGCGAAAATCGCGCGGCCGCCGTTCGCGTTCCTGCTCGAATCGCTGGTCGGCGGCGAGCGCTGGGCCCGGTACACATTCCTCGGGACGGAACCGCGCGAAGCGTGGCGCTATCGCGGTCAGCAGATCGAGCGTTGGACGCAGGGCGCCGGATGGGAACCCGCCGGGCAGACCACGGATCCCATCGCGCACCTCGCGGACCGGATGCGTGCGCTGCCGACGATTGCGCTCCCCGGCTTGCCGCGCTTCACCGGCGGCGCCGTGGGATACCTGGGCTACGATCTGGTGCGCAGCATCGAGCGGCTGCCCGCGTCGCCCGCCGACACGCTTGGCGTTCCCGACGCGGTGGTGATGCTCGCGGACTCCCTGGTGATTCTCGACAACGTGTTCGGCCGGGCGATCGTCGTGGCCAACGTCGAGGTGCCGGCCAAGGCGTCCGCCGCGCAGCGCTTGCGGCTCTACGACGCAGCGCAGGAGCGCATCGACGCGTTGATCGGACGACTGGGGTCGACGCACCAGCTCACCCCGCTATCGCTGGATGGTGACATGCGGCTGCGTGCCGAGTCCACCTACCCCCGCGGTGATTTCGAGCGCGATGTCGCAAAGATCCGCGACTACATCGCCGCCGGCGACGTGTTCCAGGCGGTGCTGTCCCGCCGGCAGGTGGTGTCGGGTGCGGTGGATCCACTGCGGTTGTACCGCTACCTGCGCGCGTTGAATCCCGCGCCGTACTTGTTTTACCTCGCGCTCGACGACGTCACGTTCGTGGGCAGCTCGCCGGAGGTCCTCGTGCGAGTCGAGGGAAATGAGGTCACGGTCCGGCCGATCGCCGGCACACGACCGCGCGGCGTCACGCCGCCGGAAGATGACGCGCTGGCCGCCGCGCTGCGCACTGACGCCAAGGAGCTCGCCGAGCATCGTATGCTCGTGGATTTGGGGCGCAACGACGTGGGACGCGTCGCCCAATACGGCACGGTGCGCGTCACGGAATCATTGCAGATCGAGCGCTACTCGCACGTGCAGCACCTCGTGAGCGAAGTGCGCGGTCAGTTGCGGGATGGCTACGACGCGCTCGATGTTCTCCGCGCCTGCTTCCCCGCGGGGACGGTCAGCGGCGCCCCGAAGGTGCGCGCGATGGAGATCATCGACGAGCTGGAGCCGGAGCGGCGCGGCCCGTACGCCGGCGCCGTCGGCTACGTCGGTTGGGGCGCAGCGAGCATGGATACGTGTATCGCGATTCGGTCGGCGCTGGTGCTGCACGACAAGGTCGTTGTCCAAGCGGGCGCCGGCATCGTCGCCGACTCGGAGCCGGCGCGCGAATTCGCGGAAACCGAAGCGAAGGCGCAAGCGGTGTTGCGTGCGCTCGCGCTCGCCAAAGCTGGTGATTAGGGCCGTCGGGCCTATATTTTTCGGCCTGTGTTCAAGCTCCTGAGCACTTCCGGCGAGCAGTCGATCGATCTTCAGCTCGGGCGCAAACTCGTGGTGGGACGCGCTGTCACGAGCGACGTGCCGATCTACGATCCCACCATCTCCCGCCGCCACGCAGAAATCGTCATGACTGAAAACGGCGTGCGCGTCACGGATCTCGGCTCCTCCAACGGGACATTCCTGAACGGCGCGAAAATCACCGAGGCCGACGCGGGGGCAAACGACGTCGTGACGTTCGGCAAAGTCGCGTTCCGAGTGAAGGAAGTGACGGCGCCCTTGCCGCGGCCCCAGGTCGTGCCGCCCCCGGCCGACTTCAAAGCCTCGACCAAAGGTGGGGCGGCCGGGGGCACGATCGTCCGCCAGCTGCCGGTGAGCGTATCGGGTGGCGTGCCCGCGATCGTGATCGACCAGCCGCAAGGTGCGTCGCACCTCAAGGTCAAAGCCGACAATCTGGAAGAGCGGCGCGAGAAGAAGCTGTCGCTGCTCCTCGAGGTCTCCAAGGAGCTGTCGAAGCAGCAGGAGCTCGATCGCCTGCTCGACAAGGTGGTCGACTTCACGTTCCAGATCATGAACGTGGACCGCGTGTCGATTCTGCTGCTCGACGGCAAGTCGAACGAGCTGGTGCCGCGGATTTCCAAGAGTCGCACCGGCGATGCCAGCGCCGCGAAGCACGTGCCGCAGTCGATCGCCCGCAA
>DASWCE010000264.1:0-4124 GCA_036390255.1 Gemmatimonadales bacterium
CATGAAGCTCATACGATCTCCAGTATGACCTTGCCCGCGTCCCCGGAGCGGATCGCGGCAAGCGCGTCGTCGATTCTTGCGAGGGGGAATTTGTGTGTAATCACCGGCCGGGGATCGAACTGCCCGGCACTGAGATAGCGGCGCATTTGATGCCACGTGAGATACATCTTGCGGCCGATGACTCCATATACGGTAATGCCTTTGAAGATGATCTCGTCGGCGAAATTGATCGGGATGTCGTTCTTGGGTATGCCCAGCAGCTGCACCCGCCCCCCCAAGCTCACGGCGGCAAACGCTTGATGCAGGGCCGAGGGCACGCCCGACATTTCGCAGACGACGTCCGCTCCTTCGCCCGCGGTCTCGGACAGCACCGTCTTCACGACATCGTCTTTTGCTGCGTTGATCGTGACATGGGCACCCATCTTTGCGGCGAGCGCCAGACGCTTGGGATTCACGTCGGAGGCGAGCACCTTGGTCGCGCCAGCCGCCCGCGCAACGCCGACGGCGAAGCAGCCGATCGGCCCGCAGCCCACAACGAAAACGGTGCTGCCGGGAATCTCCGCGGTCAGCACCGTGTGAAACGCATTGCCCATGGGGTCCATGATGGCGCCGACCTCGGTGGGAATGCCGTCGAGCGTCAGCACGTTGGTCGCCGGCATCACGATGTATTCGGCGAAGGCGCCATCGCGATCGACGCCGATGATGCGCGTGTTCTTACAGATGTGGCTGTTCCCGGTGCGGCACTGCAAGCAGTGGCCGCAGACGATGTGCCCTTCGGCGGTGACGAGTTGGCCCGCCTGCAGCTCCGTCACCCCGTCGCCGCACGATTCGATCTCGCCCGCGAATTCGTGACCAACGACGATGGGCGGCTTGATCCGTCCCTGTGCCCAGGGATCCCAGTCGGCGATGTGCAGGTCCGTTCCGCACACGCCGGCGTGACGGACAGCGATGAGCACCTCGCCGGGACCCGGGGTCGGTTTGGGCACAGACTTCACGGTCAAACCGGGCGCGCGTTCTTCCTTGACGATCGCTTGCATGAACTCGGGGATGGGGGAAGGGGGAAGAGGGACGGGTTAGAAGATGGACCGTGTAAAACCACCATCAACCTCAAGTACGGCGCCGGTAATATAGCTGGCCCGTTCGGACGCCAGAAACACGACGGCAGCGGCGAGCTCCTCCGGTGTGCCGATTCGCCCGAGGGGGGTTTCCGCCAGTCGCTGCTTGATCATCTCGGGACGGGCTTTCGACAGCTCTTCGATTCGCTCGGTCGCGATGAATCCAGGGCAGACGCTGTTTACCGTGATGCCGTCCTTTGCGACTTCGTCCGACAGCGCCTTGGCAAAGCCGAGGACGCCAGCGCGCGCCGTGCTCGACAGAATCAGCCCAGGCAGAGGTTGCAATGCCGCGATGGACGCGAGACAGATGATCCGGCCCCATTTCGCCTTGGTCATGATCGGCACGGCAGCACGGGCCAGATGGATCGTCGAGAGAAGATTCAGGTCGATCGCCTTCTGCCAGGCGTCGGCAGACAGATCCTTGAACGGCGCGGCGGGTGGGCCGCCGGCATTGCAGAAGAGGATATCGAGCCGGCCAAATTTCTTGGCGACGTCCTGCACCAGTCGCTCTGCTTCTTTTGGAACCGTCACGTCCGCGGGGAAGGGCGCTGTCTTGGGATCGCGGCCGTTCACGGCGACTTGCGCCCCTTCTTCAGCAAGCAGCTTCGCGACCGCGCGGCCGATGCCGCGCGTCGAGCCGCAGACGAGCGCGACGCGACCCGTAAGGCCGAGGTTCACGCGCGCTCGATCCGCACCGCGCAGACCTTCAGCTCGGCCATTTTCGCGTAGGGATCCAGCACCGGATTGGTGAGCAGATTCGCGGCCGCTTCGCGGAAATGGAACGGGACGAAGACCTGCCCCACAGCCACGCGTTCGGAGATGCGGGCGGCGCTGACCATCGAGTTGCGGCGCGACGTCAGGCGCACCAGCTCGCCTTCGCGGACGCCGAGTTTCCTGGCGTCGTCGGGGTGAATCTCGACGATCGCCGTCGGCTCGCGTGCGTCCAGACCACTTGCCCGCCGCGTCATCGTGCCGGTGTGCCAGTGGTAGAGCTGGCGGCCGGTATTCATCACGAACGGATACTCATCGTCCGGAAGCTCCACCGGATTCGTGTACTCGACGGGAACGAACCGTGCTCGGCCGTCGGCCGTGGGGAAGGCCCTATCGAACAGGAAGGCGGTGCCGGGATGGTCGGGCGCCGGCACGGGGTATTGGAGTCCCGCGCCTTCGAGCCGAGCGTAGGTGACGCCGGCCCAGCTTGGCGTCACACTCGCGATCTCGCGCATGACGTCTTCGGCGTCGGCGAAATCGGTTCGCAGCCCGAGGCGGTTCGTCAGGTCGATCAGAATCTCGAGATCGCCGCGCGCCTCGCCGGGGGAGTCCACGGCTTGATGCGTGAGCTGGATCCGCCGCTCGGTGTTGACGAACGTGCCCGTCTTCTCGGCGAAGCTCGCGCCGGGCAGCACGACGTCGGCGTAGCGCGCCGTTTCGGTGAGGAAGAGATCCTGCACGGCCAGGAACTCGAGCTTCTGGAACCAGCCTTCGGCGTGGGCGATGTCCGGATCGGAGATGATCGGGTTCTCGCCCATGATGTACATGGCCCGCACGCCGCTCTCCGGTTTGACGACTTCCGTTACCATCAGGCCGTTCTGCAGCGACAGTGAGTCGGCGGGGACGCCCCACGTTGCGGCGAATCGTGCGCGGGCCTTTCGGTCGCCCACGGGCTGGTAATCGGTGTAGACGAACGGAATCGCGCCGACATCGGAAGCGCCCTGCACGTTGTTCTGGCCGCGCACCGGCAGCATCGCCGCGCCCCAGCGACCGATCATCCCGCAGGCGAACATCAGATTCAGCAGCGACGTGACGATATCGGTGCCGTTCGCGTGCTGTGTCAGCCCCATCGCCCACAACGTGCTGGTGTTCGGCCCACGGGCGTAGATCTCGGCGGCACGCCGGATCTTTTCGGCGGGAATGCCGGTGATCTTGGCGGCCTTGTCGGGTGTGTACGGCTGAACCGCGGCCCGGACCTTGTCGAAGTCGTGCGTGCGCTCGGCGATGAACGTCTTGCTTTCGAGCTCCTGCGCCAGAATGTGGTTCAACATCGCCGAGTAGAGCGCGACGTCGGTGCCAGGCTGCATCTGGAGGTGAATGTCTGCGCGGCCCGCGAGCTCCGTGCGGCGCGGGTCGGCGACGATGAGCTGAGCGCCCTTCTCGTGCGCGCGCTTCAGCGCGGCGCCAAAAACGGGATGCGACTCGGTCGTGTTGGCACCGGCGATGAAGATGACGTCGCAGGCCTGTTCGATCTCGCGCATCGAGCCCGATGCCGCGGCCGTGTTGATCGCGCGCTGCATCGCGGCGACGGAGGTCGAATGGCACAACCGGGTGCAGTGGTCCACGTTATTCGTGCCGAGGGCGCCGCGAAACATCCGCATCATCAGGTAGTTCTCTTCGTTCGTGCACTTGGCGGATGAGAAGCACGCGATCGCGTCGGGCCCACGGGCTGCCTTGATCCGGAGCAGCTCCTGCCCCGTCAGCTCTAGGGCTTCTTCCCAGGTGCCTTCCCGGAAGGGCGTGTACCAGTCCGGCGGTGTCGCGACGCGATCGCGGATGTCCATGTCGAGCCGCTCGAGCAGCGGCAGCCCGCGCACGGTCTTACCAGTGGCGCGCGGCGGCGTGCCGGGCTTGGAGCGGCTGCCTTCGCCTTCGATCGTGCGCCACGGGCCGGCGCGCCGCTCCGCGCCGGTCGGCCCCTTCCAAACCCAGCGCTTGCCCTGTTTGCCCCATCCCTTCCGGATCAGGGGCCGAGTCAGGCGATCACGATGCTGCGGGAAATCGTAGCCGAAGCGGCCTTTCACGCAGGTGGAGCCTTGGTTGGGCGTGTTCAGCTCGATATCGGGAGAGGTGACGCGCACAACTTTGTTGTCGGCCACGTGCAGGTCCACCTGACAACCGACGCCGCAGTACGGACAGACCGATCGGACCACCTTCTCCGGATGCCGGATCTGCTCGGGCGCGAAGCGCTGCCGCGGCATCACCTCGAAGATGGCACCGGTGGGACAGACACGAACG
>DASWCE010000265.1:0-6875 GCA_036390255.1 Gemmatimonadales bacterium
GTGAAGATGTCGGCGAATGAGGGCGCGATGATGGCGCGGAAGCCGTACTCCGCCAGCGCCCACACCGCGTGCTCGCGTGAGGACCCGCAGCCGAAATTGGGGCCGGTCACGAGAATCGTCGCGCCCTGCGCCGCCGGACGATTCAGCTCGAAGTTTGGATCGGCACGCCAATCGAAAAACAGTCCCGACGCGAAGCCGGTCCGGTCGACCGCCTTGAGAAATTGCTTGGGGATGATCTGATCGGTATCCACGTCGCGACGCGGCAACGCGACGACCTTTCCGCGGTGGCGGACGAACGCCCTCACCATGCGCGCACGTCCACGAGCCGGCCCTCAATCGCGGCCGCCGCCGCCATCACGGGACTCATCAGATGTGTGCGTCCACCGCGGCCCTGCCGGCCCTCGAAATTGCGGTTCGAGGTCGCGGCGCAGCGCTCGCCGGCACCCAGCACGTCGGCATTCATGCCGAGGCACATCGAGCAGCCGGCGTTGCGCCACTCGAATCCGGCTTCGCGAAACACACGATCCAAACCTTCGCGCTCCGCCTGCGCTTTCACGCGCTGTGAACCTGGTACCACCATCGCGCGCACGCGCGAGGCGACGTGGCGGCCGCGCACAACACTGGCCGCCGCGCGCAGGTCTTCGATCCGCGCGTTCGTGCACGATCCCAAAAAGACGCGGTCGATGGGGATGCCCGCGAGCGCCGTTCCCGGCTCGAGACCCATGTACTCCAGCGCGCGTCGCGCGGCCTGACGCTCGTGTTCCGTGGGAAGCTGCCCCGGATCCGGAATGCGCGCGGTGATGTCGGCGACCATGCCGGGCGTCGTCCCCCAGGTGACCTGCGGGCCGATTCTGCTCGCGTCGAGCTGCACTTGCGTGTCGTACCGGGCTCCGGGATCGGAGCGGAAAGTGCGCCATCGCTCGACGGCGCTGTCCCACGCCGCGCCACTCGGCGCGCGCGGCCGACCCTCGAGGTACGCGAACGTCACATCGTCGGGCGCGATCATCCCCGCCCGCGCTCCCGCTTCGATGGACATGTTGCACACCGTCATCCGCTCTTCCATCGACAGCCCGCGGATCGCGTCGCCCGTGTACTCGATGACGTGGCCGCTCGCCCCGGCGGTCCCGATTCGGCCGATCAGCGCCAGAATCAGATCCTTCGCCGTGACACCGGGGCCGCGGCGGCCCGTGATCCGTGCCTCGAGATTCTTGGGCTTGGACAACACGATGCACTGCGTCGCGAGCACGTGCTCGACTTCGCTGGTGCCGACGCCCAGTGCGAACGCACCGAACGCGCCGTGGGTGGACGTGTGCGAGTCACCGCACACGATCACCATCCCGGGCTGTGTCGCCCCCAGCTCCGGCCCGATGACGTGCACGATGCCCTGCTCCGGCGAGGCGAGATCGAAGAGCGCGATGCCGAATTCCCGCGCGTTCGCGCCCAGCGCGTCTAACTGCCGCGCCGCAATCGGATCGGCAATCGGAAGTGACCGTTCCCCCGTCGGCACGTTGTGGTCCACCGTCGCCAGCGTGCGCTCGGGACGGCGCACCGTGCGCTTCGCGCGCCGCAACCCCTCGAACGCCTGCGGCGACGTCACCTCATGTATCAGATGAAGATCGACGTACAGCAATGCGACGCCCCCCCCGTCCGCCAGCTCCTGGACGACGTGGGCATCCCAGACGCGATCGAACAGCGTCCGCGTCACGCTCGCGCAACCTCCCGCTCGGGGGGGGGCTGCTTCGACGGTGCAGGCTTCTGCTTGGCGCGCTTGCCTTCTTCAGTCCACGGCATCATGGCGCGCAGCCGCGCGCCGACCTGCTCGATCGGGTGCTGCTGCGCTTTGCGCCGCAGCTCAGCGAACCGTGGCGCACCGGCGCGGCATTCGTCGATCCATTCTTTCGCGAACGCCCCGCTGCGGATGTCGGCGAGCAACCGCCGCATCTCCTCACGCACCGCCGGACTGATGACGCGGTCGCCGCGCGTCAGATCGCCGTATTCGGCGGTATCGCTGATCGAATGCCGCATGAAGCCGAGACCGCCGCGGTAAATCAGATCCACGATGAGCTTCAGCTCGTGCAGACACTCGAAGTACGCCATCTCCGGCGCGTACCCGGCGTCGGTCAGCGTCTCGAACCCGGCCTGAATGAGCGCCGTGACGCCGCCGCACAGGACCGCCTGCTCGCCGAAGAGATCCGTTTCGGTTTCTTCCGCAAACGTCGTCGCCAGGACTCCCGCGCGCGCGCAGCCGATGCCGGTGGCGTAGGCGAGCGCATTCGGCAGGGCGTTCGCGCTGGCGTCCTGATGAATCGCGACCAGCGCCGGCACTCCCCGCCCCGCTTGATACTCGCTGCGCACGAGATGGCCGGGAGATTTCGGCGCGATCATCGAAACGTCGACGCCGGGCGGCGGCGCGATTTCGCCGAAGTGGATGTTGAAGCCGTGCGCAAACATCAGGGTCTTCCCCACTCCGAGCGCCGGCGCGACGGCCGTTTCGTACACCGCGCGCTGCGCAGGATCCGGCACGAGGATCATGATGACGTCTGCGGCCTGGGCGGCCTCGGCGACGGGGTGCACCTCGAGCCCATCCACAACCGCCTGTTTCCACGACGCCCCGCCCGGCCGCAGCCCTACAATCACGCGCGCCCCGCTGTCGCGCAGATTCTGCGCATGCGCGTGGCCCTGACTGCCGTATCCGATGATGGCGAACACGCGATCGCGCAACCGCGCGCGGTCGGTATCCGCCTCGTAATACACTCGCACTGCTGAGCCCATGATATCTCCGGGAATAGAGGGTGAGGCCCCCCTCTCCCGGAGGGAGAGGGGGTCAGGGGGTGAGGACGTCGCCTTGCGGACGCCGACCACATTCTGGAATTGCAGGAGCAGACTCTCGACCGTCGCGTCATCCGTGTCGATCGCACAGGACATGCGCCAAAACCCTAGCTGCCCTGTCGAATCCACGTTGAACTCGCGGACGGCCAGATTACGCCGGCGCAACAGGCCACACACGCGACTGAGCGTGAGCAGGTCGCTGCTCATCACCACCGTCAGCGTTCGAGGGGGAGCAGCGGTCATACCGGCGCCGCCTCGAGCGGCTCGGACAGCGAGCCGCCCGGCACGATCATCGGGAACACGTTGGCTTCCTGCTCGATCACCAGCTCGACCAGCGCCGGACCGGGGGTCTCGTTCGCCTGCCGCAGCGCGTCGGTGACTTCGCCGGCCTGCTTCACGCGCCAGCCGGGAATGCCATACGCTTCCGCAAGCTTCACGTAATCAGGACTCCAGATCGGGGTGTTCGAGTATCGCCCGCCGTGGAAGAACTGTTGCCACTGGCGCACCATGCCGAGGTATCCATTGTTGAAGATCGCGAGCTTCACTTCGATTCCTTCCTGCACCATCGTGGCGATCTCCGCCATGTTCATCTGGAATCCGCCGTCACCGGAAATCGCCCACACCGGCTCGTCGGGGCGCGCGAGACGCACGCCCATGGCCGCAGGGACGGCGAACCCCATGGCACCCAAGCCACCCGAGGTGATGTGCGTGTTGGGCCGCTGGAAGGGATAGCGCTGCGCGACCCACATCTGATGCTGGCCTACGTCGGAGACGATCGTGCAGCGGCCGCCGGTGACGTCGGCGAGCGCCGAGAGTATCACGTCGGGCGACAAGCCGCCGGCAAACGCTTCGGCGCGCGGCCGCATCAGCCCGCGGATTTCCTCCCACCAGCGCGCGCAGGCGCGCGGCGCCACCACGGCCAGCAGCCGCTCGACGACGCCACGCGCATCGCCCACGATCCCTACCGCCACGGGCACGTTGCGGCCGATCGCCGCCGCGTCCACATCGATGTGCACGATCTTCGCACGCGGGGCGAACGTAGCGGTATTTCCCGTCACGCGATCGTCGAAGCGCAGCCCGATCCCCACGATCAGATCGGCCGCCTGGATCGCCTTGTTGATGTGAACCTCGCCGTGCATCCCCGGCATCCCGAGGTGTAGATCGTGCACCTGCGGAAAGGCGCTGATCCCGAGCAGCGTCGTGATCACCGGCATACCGGTGCGCTCGGCCAGCTCCCGCACCTCCGCATACGCGCCGCTGATGATCACGCCGCGGCCGATCATCATGATCGGGCGTTCCGCCGCGGCGATGAGCGATGCGGCTTGCTGGATCGCGTCCTCGAGGTGCCAGGTGTCCGGTGTCAGGTGTCTGGTCTCCCCTGACCCCTGACACCCGACACCCGACACCTTGTATTCGGCCTTTTGGTTCTGGACATCCTTCGGCACGTCCACGAGCACGGGACCGGGACGTCCCTCCATCGCGACCGCCATCGCCTCACGCAGGTCGTCGGCCAAGTCTTCGATGTCGCGGACGAGCACGTTGTACTTCGTGACCGGCATCGTCACGCCGACGACATCGGTCTCTTGAAAGGCATCGCGGCCGAGCATGGGCCGCCCGACCTGCCCGGTAATCGCCAGAACCGGGGAGCCATCCATGTACGCAGCGGCGAGCCCGGTCACGAGGTTGGTCGCGCCTGGCCCGGACGTCGCGACGCAGACACCCACGCGTTTACCGGCGCGCGCGTATCCGTCCGCGGCGTGCGCCGCGGCCTGCTCGTGGCGCACCAGGATGTGCCGCAGTCCCGCGTGGCCGTGCAGCGCGTCGTAGAACGGCATAATGGCGCCGCCGGGGTAGCCGAACATCACGTCGATCCCCGCGTCGACCAGGGTGCGGCAGAGGATCTGCGCGCCCGTCAGGAGTTCGCTCATCCGGCTACACGCCCCAGAAGTAGCTGTTGGACAGCGACGCCGTCTCGAGTCCGTCGGCGTGATCGGCCTTGTTCAGCGCGTGTACCAGCGCGCGCGCGCCCGCCTCGACGATATCCGTGGACGCGCCATGCCCACTGAGCGACTTGCCGTCGATCCGCACCTGCAGGAGGACGCGGCCCAGGCTGTCGCGTCCCGGCGTCACCGATTGAATGGACAGGTCCAGCACTTCGATCGTCCGGCCGACCGCTTCCGCAATGGCCGCGAACGCCGCGGCGATGGGCCCGTTCCCGGTGGCTGTCGCGGTGCGCTCATCGAATCCGGGACCGGCGACCCGCACGTCGGCGGCAGCCATCTTGGTACCGCACGTCACCTGCAGATGGGTGAGGTTGTACACCTCGGGCGCGTGGTGGAATCCGTCGTGTAGCAGCGTCAGCAGATCTTCATCGAGTATCTGCCGCTTCTTGTCGGCGAGTGCCGTGAACGCCTCGTACAGCTGTTCGAGCGTGCTCGCGTCGGGCTCGTATCCCAGCTGGCGATAACGGCGCTCGAGCGCGTGACGGCCGGAGTGCTTTCCAAGCACGATGCTCGACCCGCCCGCGCCGACCGTCTCGGGCGCGATGATCTCGTAGGTCAGCCCGTTCTGCAGCACCCCGTGCTGGTGAATGCCGGCCTCGTGCGCGAACGCGTTGCGGCCGACGATGGCCTTGTTGGGCTGCGGGAACACGCCGATTTCGTGCGACAACAGCCGGCTCGTGCGCGTAATCTCCCGCGGATTCACCTGGCAGCGGAACTGGGCGACCTGAGGGCGCACGCGGCCCGCCATCACGATCTCTTCGAGCGCCGCGTTGCCAGCGCGCTCACCGATGCCATTGACCGTGCACTCGACTTGACGCGCACCGGCGTCGATCGCGGCGAGCGAGTTCGCCACGGCGAGGCCGAGGTCGTCATGGCAATGCGCGCTGAGCACTACGTTCGCGGTTTCCGGCACGCGCTCGCGCACGGCGCGGAACAGCGCGGCGTACTCGGCCGGCATCGCGTACCCGACCGTGTCGGGCAGGTTGATCGTCGTCGCGCCTTCCGCGATCGCGACCGCAACGACGCTGCAGAGGAAGTCGAGGTCCGAGCGGGTGGCGTCTTCCGCCGAGAACTCGACGTCGCCGGTGTATCCGCGGGCGCGACGGACGGCGGCGCACACCCGCTCGATACAGGTGGCGCGATCGATGCGCAACTTCTGCTCGAGGTGCAGGTCGGAAGTCGCGATGAACACGTGGATGCGCTTGCGCTGCGCCGGCTGCAGCGCTTCTCCCGCCGCGTCGATATCCCGATCGTGACAGCGCGCCAACGCCGCGATGGTGGGGCGATGGACCGCCGCGGCGATCTGTTGCACGCCGCGCCAGTCGCCCTGGGATGCCGCCGGGAACCCGGCTTCGATGACGTCCACGCCGAGCGCGTCGAGTTGGCGGGCCAGTCGCAGCTTTGCTTCCGGAGACATCGCGTTTCCGGGCGCCTGTTCGCCGTCGCGCAGCGTGGTATCGAAGATGACGACATCCGGAGCCATGGCTTTCCTCCCCCTGCATCTCGGCGGTGAAAAAAAAAGACCGCGAACCTGATCGGGTTCGCGGCGCTGGGACTGCTTCGTCTAACTGTCGAGCGACTTCTAGATTCTTGCCTCCACGCGCGCCACGAACCCGGCCCTGAGCAGCGTAAGGCTCAGGAGCAGGACCAGGGTAAGCAGCAGAAACGCGAGTGAGGTCATGTGTGAACGGTTAATCTCCACATAAGCGGCGCGGTGTCAAGAGATGGCGCAGGGCGGTCGAGGGTTGGTGAAGGTTGGTGGAGGACCGCACTATCCCTAGTTAAAG
Source organism: Gemmatimonadales bacterium (assembly GCA_036390255.1). Lineage (GTDB taxonomy): Bacteria > Gemmatimonadota > Gemmatimonadetes > Gemmatimonadales > GWC2-71-9 > 20CM-2-65-7. Next base: position 6,620 of record DASWCE010000265.1, read on the forward strand.
CCCGGCGCGATACGGGTGTTCGATTTCTAGGGAACCATTCTCGCGGTGAATACGCAGAACACTTGGGCGATGTTTATGTGCGTGCTGTCGACCTTCCCAAATCGCCTCTTCGCGCGAGCGGTGCTCGTGTTGCGTGAACGACCCATCTTCACTAGAGACAACCCAGTGAGGAGCACTCCACCTGACGTTGCAGACCGTTATAGGCTTTACCACCGTGTCCTACTTGGATGCAAGACGATATGCCGCTTAGTACGGG
>DASWCE010000266.1:0-18122 GCA_036390255.1 Gemmatimonadales bacterium
CGTCTGGCGGGCGAAGCGCGTGCACTCATCCACGAGTCGCGCGCCGATGCCGAGGCCGCGCGCCTTCGGGTCGACGAGCAGGAGCCGCAGCTGCGCGACAGTGCGGGTCTTCTGCACGAGGAACACGCAGCCCCCGTTCACGCTATCCCGTTCGGCGATCCAGCAGCGCTCCCGTTTCGCGTCGAAGTGGCGGATGAACTTGGCAACGATCTCCGCGACGAGCGCCTCGAACTGCTCATCCCAGCCGTACTCCTGTGCGTACAGCTCGCCATGTCGTTGGACGACCCAGCCCATGTCGCCGGGGCGGGGCGGGCGGAGGATATACGGGACGTGGGGGGGGAACGCCGGCGGCTCGCGCAGGAGGCCTTCGATCGTCTGCATCGCATTGACCAGGCGAGTCTGCGCCGCCTCTGGCAGCTGCCGCAGCATCGCTCCCACTTCTGCCCCTGACTCGCCGTTGAGCCTCGCAAACGCGGTTTGCCCGCGGGCGGTGAGGCGAAGGAGGGTCTCACGGCCATCGATCGTGGAGCGCTTGGCCTGGACGAGGCCGCGTCTGTGGAACCCGCGCAGCATGCGGCTGAGATAGCCGGCATCGAGGCCCAGCTCGGCGCCGAGGTCGCGCGCCGTCGTGTGATCGTGGTGGGCGAGCTCGTAGATGACGCGCGCTTCGGTGAGCGAGAACGGGCTCTCGAGCAGATGCTCCTGCAGCACGCCGATTTGTTTGGTATAGAACCGATTGAAGCGCCGCACGGTATCGATGCAGTGCGGCAGCGCGTTCCCGCCCATGTCTCGCCCCGGATGAGGCATCGGGGCTCTAGTTACCGCCATTAGTTGACTATGTCAAGTATTGTGGTCATGACTTTTTGAGCAGCCTCTTGCCGGTGGCAAATGGGCGCGGCAAGATCACATTGTTGCGTTGCCAGGGGAGCTGGATGAAGGCGGGAGCAGTGGCGCAACAACTGCATCAGTTTTTGCCGCACCTTTCTCTCCGCGCGCAGGCCATCGTCGACGCACTCCTGCTGACGGGGGGCAGCATCGGTACCGCCCAGGAGCTCGCACCCCATATCGGTGAACGGAATCGCTTTGCTCTCGCCAGGTTTCTGCGGCGGGAAGGACTCCCGCCCCTGCACGACCTCGCTGGATGGGCCCGCGTGCTGTTCTGGCTCGATAGCGCCGAGCAAAGCGGTTGTTCGCTCTGTCAGCTGGCGTTTCATGCGAAACGCGATCCGGCGGCGTGCTACCGCGACGTCAAGCGTGTGACAGGGATGCGTTGGCGGGAGTTGCGCCGGCAGGGAACACGCCGCGTGCTCGCGGACTTCGTGGCGTGCTGCCAGTGCCGGCTTTGATCCGAATCTGACGCACGGTGCGTCGCTCAAAACGTCATAGCCCCGGTCCCGACACGGGCCGAATGTGAGGACATGCATGACGCGTGTCCCGGCTACGGCGCCGAGCCATTTCGCACGTTGTGTGCGGATTTTCCGGATCAATCCATTTATCCCGGCGCGGATTTCCGCGTGGAGTGGGGGCCGATCTTCCATCGTGGACGCCTCGACGGGACGGCCCACCTGCTCGTCATCGGACAGGATCCCGCCGCGCAAGAGTCCATCGCGCGTCGCATTCTCGTTGGGGGAGCGGGCCACCGGCTTCAGGGGCTGCTCGCCAAACTCGGCCTCACGCGCAGCTACGTCATGGTCAACACGTACTTGTACAGCGTGTACGGGCAGGGCGGCGGCGAAGCTCATAACGACGACCTGAACATCGCGAAGTACCGGCACCGCTGGTTTGACGCACTCCTCGCGGGCGCCAACGTGCAGGGTGTCATCGCTCTCGGCCACCTGGCCGACGCCGCGTGGCAGCGTTACCGCACGACACCCAGGGGCAAGACAGTCCAGGTCACCTACCAAGCGGTGCGCCATCCCACGTATCCAGAGAGCGCGTCCAAGGGCGACAAACAAAAGCAGAAGCAACTGATGGCGCAGATGCTGCAGGGTTGGAACGCCGCGATTGACGCCTTCCGGCCGGTCCTTACCGCAGACAAGCCGACACCGCTCGCGCACTACGGCAGCACGATCAAGGACGCCGAGCTCGCGGAAATCCCCGAGTGCGATCTGCCGCCTGGCATCCCCGACTGGATGCGTGGCAGCGACGGATGGGCAACGCGCACAGGGACTGGCGCCGCAAAGCGCCGCACGATCACGGTCACGATTCCGAAGACGAATACGCTGTGACCAATCCGCACGGCGTCATCGATCCGATGGATGGACCGGCGTTGGCATTCGCCGGCCGCATTGTCACGATGAACGCCGCCCGCAGCGTGATCAAGGACGGCGTCGTCTACATCGCGAAGGGGGCCATCGTAGCGGTTCAGGAGCGCAACAAGCAAGCGCCGTCCGGCTTCGATGCGGGACAGGTGATCGAGACGAGCGGCACCATTTTTCCGGGTCTGATCGAGCTCCACAACCACGTTGTCTACAACGCGCTTCCGCTGTGGCGCGTGCCGGGAACGTTCACCGACCGAAACAAGTGGGCTGGCCTGGCCGAGAAACGGAAGCGTGTGACGGCTCCGATGGCCGTGCTTGCGGGCACTCCCGACATCCTGCCCGCCGTCGCGAGGTATGTCGAGTGCAAATGCTTGTTCGGGGGCACGACGACAACTCAGGGCTTTCGGCTCAACAATGCCGGCGGGCAGGTTCGTTACTACCGGGGCCTGGTCCGCAACGTCGAACAAACCGGCGATCCCGCGTTGCCTATCGCCGGCGGTCAGATCCCCGACGTCGCCAAGAAAGACGCGTCCCAGTTTCTGCAGAAGCTCGAGAGCAAGAAATGGCCGTGCTACTTCCTGCACTTGAGCGAAGGAACTGATGAGGCAACTCGCAAACACTTCACCGATCTCGAGCTGCCGAATGGCTGGGCCATTACGAGTATCCTGGCAGGGATTCATGCGACTGCGCTCCAGCCCAAGGACCTCCATGTGCTCAGGCAGAAAGGAGCCGCGGTGGTGTGGTCGCCACTGAGCAATCTGGTGCTCTATGGCGACACGATGCGCATCAAATCCGCCCGCTCGGAACAGCTGCGAATCGGCCTTGGCTCTGACTGGTCGGTTTCGGGCAGCAAGAATCTGCTCGGTGAGCTGAAGGTGGCACGGCTGGTCGGCGCAGACCTCGACGCAGGGTTCTCCGATGCGGATCTCGTCGCGATGGTTACGTCGGAGGCCGCCAAAATCCTTCACTGGGACGCCGTGCTCGGCTCTCTCGAGGCAGGTAAACGCGCCGATTTCCTCGTCGTGAAAATCGCCGATCAGGACCCGTACGGCGGACTCCTGGACGCGCGCGAGACCGACATCCAGCTCGTCGTGATCAACGGCGTGCCGCGCCTCGGCACCGCCACGCTGATGAAAAAGGCCGGTTTCGAGGACACCGAGAAAGTTTCCATCGGTTCCGCCGAACGCCGGCTCCATCTCGAGCAAAAAGACGTCGATGCTGCGGTCGGCAAGATCACCTTCGACGCGGCGCACGACACGCTCAAGGATGCGCTTCACGACCTGCCGGAGTTGGCGAAGAAAGTGGACGCGAAGCGGCACGGCGCGGTCGCCGTCGACCAGGAGCAATGGCATATCGCGCTCGACGAAATGGCCACCGGCGACTTCGAGTCTGGGACGGATCCCGCCGCGGAAGGAGCGCTCGGCCAGTTGAGCGCGCTTGGCCTCGGCGCGCAAACACTGCAGTCGCTCGTGTCGCCGATCGTGCTCGATCCGGCAACCGTCGCGGATGATTCCAATTTCTTCGACACAATCGATCAACAGCTGAACCTGCCCTCCTATCTCAAGACGGGACTCCGGCAGGCGTACGCATAACACGGAGGGTTCACCGATGCCGATCACATTCATCCCCAACGATCCGCGGTCCAAGGGCGGGCCGCCGCCGCGGGCGCAGACGCCGCGCGCGGAGCGGCCAGGCACCGTTGCCGGCTTTACCTACGTGCCGCACTCGGCCGCAGCGCAGCATCCACTGGGTGATCCGGAGTTTCTGTTTTGGCAGAGTCGCGAGGCAGCCCTGGCGGCCATTCAGACGTTCGAATCGCTGAGCGGCGGGAAGGTCAAAGACTGGTTTGGGTCGTCCCGCAAGATCGACTTGCTGCCCGACGACGGCGTGGATCTCAACGCGTACTATGACCGGGGCAGTGTCACGTTCTTCCATTACACCACGAGCGGGAAGACCACCTGGTCCGGCGCGAGCACCGACGTGGTGGCGCACGAGGTCGGCCACGCGCTGCTCGATCAAATGCGGCCGGAGCTGTGGGACGGCGCGTACACCGAGACCGGCGCGTTCCACGAGGCGTTTGGAGATTGCATGGCGCTACTCACCGCCTTTGCCGATCCGGTGACATTGGCTGACGTGCGCCGGAGGATGCGGAAGCCGAACTTTGTGGAGGCGACGGCGGAAGATCTGTCGGCCGGCGTTCGGCGCGCATTGGGCCCCCAGCATGCGGCGTCCAAGCCGCGTCACGCCCGCAACAAGTTTCAGTGGGCGCTACCGAGCACCTTGCCACCCGTGGGGCCGCCGAACGTGTTGACCGGAGAGATCCACAGTTTTGCGCGCGTGTTCACCGGGTGCTTCTATGACCTGGTGCTCAACATCCTCAGCAATGCCGCGGGTTCCAAGGCGCCGACCACTGCTCAGCTCACCGCGGCAGTGCGGACAGCGGGCAAGTTGCTGATTCGTGCGGCCGCAGAAGCACCTGAGACTCCGCGGTTCTTCCAGTCGGTCGGCCGAGCGATGGTGCTGGCGGATCAGGCGATGAACGGCGGCGCAAATCGGCAGGCCATCAACGACGCCTTCCAGAAGCACAACATTCCATTGGGGAGCGCGGCGATGCTCGCACCGGTCGCGGCGTTGGGCGGCACCACGACCCGTACCCAGGCTGTCAGCCGCACCGGGCTTTCAAAAGCCGCGATCATGGACTTACGCAAGCGGCTCGGCGCGGCACCCAGTGAGAAAGTGAAGGTTGTGGCGCAGGAAATCGGTGGCCAGAAAGTGGTGCGTGCGACTCATCTGAAGCATGTGCCGCTCGGTCAGCTCGACAAACGCCTGGAGGGAGTCGTTGCGGTCGCACCACAACCGGTGCTGATCGGGGCCGTCGACAAGTCACGGGCCGGCGCGATCCTCGGCGGCGTTCCCGAGCCGGTCGCGAGCGAGGATGAAGTGAAGGCGTTCGTGACGACGCTCCTCGAAACCGATCGCATTGCGTTCGACTCGAAGGCGGCGCGTTACGGCATCGCGGGAAAGAAGCGGGACGCTCGCATGCGGTTGCCGACGCATGTGATTCACAAGGAGGGCAAGGCGAAGGTCTTGCGGCGCGTCCGCTTCGCCTGACTGGGAGCTAGATCGAGGAAAAACGCTTGCGCACGAGCGTGTCGTGCTGCGCCGCATCCTTTTCGATCTTGTGAGTCGTTCCTGGGGTTAGCGCATTCCCCGGAGCGATTTGCTGGTTGCGCTCGAGCGTCTGGGCAAATTGCGCCGCTTCCTCACGGTCCTGCGGGGTCGCGTCTGCGGGGACTCGGACGCGCACCGCGCCCCGCTGGAGCCGGGCGACAGCCGTTGTTTTCCGCTTGCGCGCAGCTACGCGCTTCTTGGTTTTCTTGGCCATTACAACCTCCCGTCGTCGAATATACCGAAGCACGCGTCCTAAAAGGCGCGATGGCGAATGGTCGCAGAGCTGGCGGTCCCACCAACGGCATAGACTCGCAGCCCGGCGAACCCCCACACGGCCAGCAACGGCTCGACGATGCCACTCGGCTCTGAACTCCAGCTGGTGCCGTTGTAGCGAATGACCGTGCCGGTATCTCCGACCGCGAACGCAACGCACGGACTTGCCACCCAGACGTCGTGCAGGTTGTTCGCGGTGGGGCTCGGCACGGCCGCCCACGTCGCGCCATTGTAATGCCGTATCGTGCCGCCGTTCCCCACAGCGAACACGTCGTTGCCGGCGCTGCCCCAGACGCCGTCCAGATCCACCGCGGTGCCGCTCGCCTGCGGTGACCAACTGACGCCGTTGTAATGGAGCATCGTGCCGCCGCGTCCCACCGCGAACACATCGCTGCCGCTCGTCCCCCAGACGCTGAGCAGGTCCGTCGTCGTGCCGCTGATCTGTGGAGACCAGGTGACGCCATTGAAGTGGAGGATGGCGCCGCCGATGCCGACGACGAACACGTCGGTGGCACTCGCGCCCCACACGCTCGTCGTCGTGCCGCGCGACCCGACCGCGACGACCGGTGACCAGATTGCCCCGTTGTAATGCAGCAGCGAATCGGTCGTCGTGGTCACCCAGACATCGGATCCGGTCGAGCCCCATACGTCCGTGAGAATGATGCCTCCGGCCACTCCACTGGCTTGCAGGCTCCACAGGGCGCCGTTGAAGTGTAAGATCGTCCCGCCCAATCCGACGGAGAAGATGTCGCTCGTGTTCGCGCCCCACACGCCGTGGCGCGCCAGGACAGGCGGGAACGTGTCCGGTATCCACGGCTTCGCCGTCGTGGTCGTGCATGCGGGAATCGTCGCGATCGTCCGCGCCGGCGTGCGCACGATTTCCTCGGTACTCACGAGCCCGCCGGCCCCCATCGCGCTGTACACGGCGACGACATCGAGCGGCAGCCGGCTATGGAAGACCGCGAATCCTTCGGCGAAGGGGGCGCCCCCGAGGATCTTTTGGATTCGTGAGCAGGTGACGCTGAGGGCCTGATCGCTTCGCAGAACCAACGGAAAAAATTGAAATGGGGGCGCCGCGACCTTGAATTGAAAGACCAGGCTGTCGCGGTTCGGATTGTGGATGTTGATCGATGTGAAGTAGGTGCCCGGCGCGACGGGGGCGCCGGGCCCGCCGCTCGAGCGGCCGCACACGAATTTCACCGCGTACTCGAGCGTGTCCTGTGCGTGCGCCGGCCGGCATGGAAGCAGGGCGAGCATCCCGATCGCGAGTAGCGGCGTCTTGCGCATGAAACAAGAGGGCGTGACCGACCGGGGTCACGCTATGACATTTTGAGCGCGACGTGGTCTAGAAGAAAAGCGACATCGCACCTCTTGACGTCGGTTACTCACCTGTCTAATTACCGCATGATGACATATACGACAGTCACCGTCTGCGGTGCAGGAGCTTGCCCCTGTAGCATCCATACCATGTCCGGGACGTACTCGGCTATCGTTTAGAGCATCCTATTTGGAGTTCTTGCGCGGCTGTGGTCCCGGAGGCTTGGGAACCGCAGCCGTTTTTTATTTGACCTAATAGGAGGAGGAGTCATGCCGCAGACCCTAGCTGCCGTAACTGACATCGCCACGCGTGGCTATACCCACCCCGAGGTCTTGGTCTCGACCGAATGGGTCGAGAGCCATCGCAACGATCCCAAAGTCCGCCTCGTGGAGTCGAACGAGGACGTGCTGCTGTACGAGACCGGGCACATCCCCGGCGCCGTGAAGATCGACTGGGTGACCGATCTCAACGATCCCCTGCTCCGCGACTACGTCGGTCGTGAGCGCTTCGAGCGGCTGCTGCGTGCCAAGGGGATCAACAACGACACCACGATCGTCTTCTATGGCGACAAGAACAACTGGTGGGCGACGTACGCCTTCTGGGTGTTCCGGCTGTTCGGCGTCGAGAACCTCAGGATCTTGGACGGCGGCCGGCTGCGCTGGGCGGACGAAGGCCGGGAGCTCGTCACCACGGTCTCCAATTATCCCGAAGGCAACATCAAAGTGCGCGAGCGCGACGACTCCGAAATCCGCGCGTTCCGCCCCGAGGTAGAGCGGCACGTGAAGCGGCACGGGAAGCTGGTGGATGTGCGCAGCCCTGAGGAATATCGCGGCGAGCGGCTGCACATGCCCGAGTATCCGAATGAGGGAGCGTTGCGTGGCGGGCACATCCCGGGAGCGAAGAGCATTCCGTGGGGCCGCGCCATCACGACCGAGACACACACCTTCCGGCCCGCTGAGGAGCTGCGGACGCTGTACCAGGCCGAGAATGGGCTCGGGGCCAGTGATGACGTGGTGGTCTACTGCCGCATCGGCGAACGCTCCTCGCACACCTGGTTCGCGCTGACCTATCTCCTCGGCTTCGAGAACGTGCGCAACTACGACGGCTCGTGGACCGAGTGGGGCAATGTCGTCAAGGCGCCCATCGAGAAGCCCTGATGGATCGGGAGACGCGTCTCGCCTGGTTGGTGGACCATTATCGTCGCCCGAGGCACGTCGGCACGCTCCCCGACGCTGATGCCCGTGTCCCGGGCGGCAATCCCGGTTGTGGTGACCTCATCACGATGTATCTGAAGGCCGAGCCGGGCGTGGACCGCATCGGCGCCGTGAGCTTCGAGGGTGTGGGGTGTACGCTCAGCCAGGCGGCGGCGTCGATTTTGGCCGAGCGGGTCAATCGCGATAGACCAAGCTTCGAGGAGATCCTGTCCCTTCCTCCGGAGCAGATGATCGATCTCCTCGGCCGCGATATCGCCGAGGCGCGGCCGGGGTGCGCGCTGCTGGCGTTGGGGACGCTCAAGGGCGCGGTGAAGACGGTCGAGATGAATCGGAAACTGCGGGCGGCGGGGCATACGGACGAACAGATTCGGGAGCTGCGGCGTCAGATCGCGGAGCAGGGGAAAGCGACGGGGGTGGTGGTTGGAGAAGGGGCAGAGCAGGCCGCGGTTGGTCCACGCTCTGAAGAGTGGGCCCGGTGAGTCACTGCGCCTGAAGCGCAGTGGGAACATGATCCTTACGGCCCCCGCATCAGCGCCCGCACTCGCTGCGCCTCCTGCTTAGGCAGCACGTCGAGCCGGTGCAGGGCCGTGTACGCCTGGACCGATTGACCGGCCATCAGCGTGAAGGGCGAGCCAGTCGCCGTGTCCTTCTGGAACAGGAACGTGCCCTCCTGGCCGGCCGCGAATCTCGGCGTGCCGACGAAGGCGACGTCGCGCGAGCCCGGGAAGCGGACGACAACGCGCTCTCCCGCGGTCGCACCCTTGAGCGCCTCGTCCACGTGAATGATCGCCTCCTGCCAGTTGGGGTCGTGCTCGGTGAAGCGCTTGGGCCGCGCCGGCGCGCCCGTGTAGGCCGGGGGCCGGATCTGCTCCACACGACCCACGACCACCATCGCCGCCGCTTGAATGCGTGCCTTGAGATCAGCGTCGTTCACCTGTTGCCGAGCCCTCGCGACCAGGTCTTGCTGCACGGTCCCGCCGGCGCCCCCCCCCGTCACCGTGGCGAGCTGCGGACCGATGGCCTCGTGTCCTACCTCGCGCACGGTGATCCAGCGTCCGTAGATGCAACCCTTCGAGTAGAAAGTTGCCTGCATTCCGGGATTCAGGGGGGGGGAGCCCGCGCGCGCTGCGAGGACCGCAACGGAGTCGCCCTTCATTAGAGAGACGGCGTCGGGCTTCTCGAACACCTGGTCCACGCGAACGATCCCCCCGTCCGTTCGAGTCACCGTTCCCGCGAAGATGATGTCCGACTGCCGCACCCATGCCACTCGGCTTTGAGCGGACGCCCGCGCGGCGGCGAACCAGACAAGCGCGATGGAGACGATCACGAATCGAGTGCGCATGTGACGCTCACGGCATGACAGGGACACTAAAGAAGAAGGGATCGATCGACACGTCCACGGGCGATCCGGAGCCGTCGAGGAGCTGGTGGGTCGCCTGGGTCACGCGGCGCTGAAACACCACCCCTGACGGGAAGTTAGCGGGATCGGGCGTGTTGGCGGCCGAGAAGATGCCGAGGAATTCGTGGCCCCGCGTGAGCAGCATGTTGTAGTCGCCCAGGTAGGGGAGAAACTGCAAGGCTGGCGTGTTCGCGGGCACGGTGGCAAGCACGAGGTCCTTGTGCGTCGCGAAGCCGTCGCGCGACTGCTCGAAGCGGTTCACCCAGCGGCTCGCGCTTCCCGTGCCGGCGAGCTGTTGATACAACAGCCCGACGGTGCCGTCGGCGGCGACGGCCAGGCTTGGGTTCGTGGTGTTCGGGAGCGTGCGCAGGTCGTTGCTCCACGTCGCGCCGCGGTCGATCGAACGGCGCAAATGCACGGTCTGGATGTCGCCTGATCCGACGCGATCCGCCCAGGCGATGTAAACCGTGTCGCTGCGCGCCGCGTCGACTGCGAGCGACAGGGTCGAGCCGATGCGTTCCTGCCCCAGGGTTGGCTCGTTCGAGAAGACGATCGTGCGGTTGGTGGCGACGAGGCGGCCGGGCTGGTTGTCCGACGGGTCGCGCAGGTCCCGGAACGGCGTCGTGCCGGTGGCGCCGTTGTCGTCGCGGGCGACGACGACGTCGCTCCTGATCGTATCCCCGGCATTGCTGCGCCAGCCGAAGTATGCCACGTACACCGTGTTGTTTTGCGCGACCGCGGGGCGGATCGAGGGCCCGTTCTGGCCCAGGGTGTTGCGTGACTCGATCCGGCGCGACGTGAACGTCGAGCCCGCGTTCAGCGAGACGTCCACGGTCGCGGTGCGGCCGTTCGGCGCGGCGAAGTCGTTGATGCCGACGTAGAGCCGGTCGGTGCTCGCGGCGCGGATAGCGCGGACGAAGGGCTGGTCGACGTCGGGCCGAGTCGCGTCCTGTGTCATCGTCGTGGCCGAGAGGACGTCGTTCGTCTCGAGATCTTTGAGCGCGATGCCGGGGGTGCTGAGGATCGTGGCGTAGAGTGTGGGCGGCTCGCCCGGGGCGTGAGTGATGTCGGCGGTCTGCACGTTGCTCGGCAGGGTGTTGCGGAGCGACCAGGTGTTGCCGTCGTCGTCGGAGACGTAGATCGGCGCCGTCGTGCTCGCCGGCCCGCCGGGGTTTGGCGTGAAGGCGGAGGCGGCGAGGATGTTGGGGTTGGACGCAAAGATCGTGAGGAACGGTTCCGCGTCCTGCCATGTCTCGCCGCTCAGCGACGCCGGGATCATGTCCACGATGCGCACACCCGGGGGAGGGGGGGGTGGCGGCGGGGAGGGCTCTCCACCCGGTGGGTTTTGGGGTCGCCGGCAGGCTGCGACGACGAAGGCGACCGCGGCGAGGAGGGTGGTGGCGCGCATGGCTACGGGTTACACCGGCGGGGGCCGCGGGTTCGGGGTCCTCAAATGCCGAACACGACGCGGTCGAGCGCGTACTTCCCGCCGCCGAGGATCGCGAGCACCAGCGCGCCGACCAGCAGCATGAACTCGAATTCCCACCCGGGCGCGTTCGCTTCCTTGAACTTGCGATGGACTTTGGTGGTGAGGAACGTGATCGCGCCGAGCATCACGATGACGAGTCCGAGGCCGGCGAGCTGGGTGAGGAAGCCGAAGATCAGCCCCAGCGCGCCGGCGGGTTCGGCGATCGAGAGGATGCGGAGGTTGCGCAGCATGCCGGCGGGCATTTGCGCGGACGGTTGAGCGCTCCACAGGCCCTTCTTTGGCAAGCCGTGGAAGAGAAAGACGGCGCCGAGGGCGAGGCGGAGGATGAGGAGAGCGAGGTCAGAGAATTGGTGGAGCGAGGTGAAAAAGCCCATGGGATGCCTCCTTACCGCAATCCGTACACGACCACTTTGTTGGAAAACGTCGGCAAGTAAACGTGTCCGTTGGCGATCGTCGGCGGTGAGAACTTCGCATACATGCCCGCGCCATCGCGGGCAGGATTCTGTTGATTGTTCCAAAGCTCCTTGGTGACGTCACTGGCATCGAACGCCCGTAAAATACCTGGGCTGACGAAGCTTTCTGCGTCGCCGCTCTTGGCGTATGACGCCCAAAGGATGCCCGTCCCGTCCGTGGACCCGTTGGATGATACCGATAGCACCGCGCCGCTCTGCCCAGTCGGTCCGCCCAAGCCCGAGTAGTCGATCTCGCCCGTGCGATCCAGCAGGTTGCTGCCGCGGTCGAACGGGATCGCTCTCAAAGCATCATTCTCGGACCACACATAAATGAATTCCTTCGTGCTTCCTTTGTAGTACGCCGCCTGGCAATGCATGTTGGAGCCGGAACCCAGGGGGACCACTTGCTGCACCTGGTTGGATGAGGATACCCAGCCGCCCATGTTGTCCTTGTTCACGAGATAGAGATTCCCGTCTTTGCCGCCGGTCAGGAAATAGCTGGAATTGGGAATCAACAGCGAACCCATCGTCCCGTAATCGATATCGGTGTCATTGAGAGCCTGGTAGTCGGCGGGCGTGAAATAGCTGGCGACCTGCAGGGTCGATCCGGACGGGGTGAGTTTCAGCGCGCTTTCACCACGATTCGTCAGGCTCGTCGGATCATTGCTGTCCCCGACCGTGCCGTTCCCCGTCACCACGTAGAGGTTGCCTTGCGCATCCGCGGCCATGCCCATGCCGCTTTCCCACAGGCCGCCCGCGTAGCCGTTGGGCGTGTCGTTGTAGACGACTCGGCGCTGCAGCGTCGCCGCATCATATCCCAGAATCCAGCCGTGATACGGCCCCCAATCGCAATGCGATGCAAACGTTACATAGACGATGCCGTTCGCCAGCGTCAGTCCCTGTCGCTGGTTTTGCTTTTGGGCATCGAAACCAATGACGTTGTTAACGCTGCCGTCACCATTGCCGGCGTAGGTTGCGGTGATGCGCACGGGGCCGCCGGCGATGTCATGTCCGCTGACGATGTTCACGGCATGCAGGTCCTGCACGAATGCGCCGGCCGAGGTGCTGCGCGTGACGAAGTATATCACCTGGCTCGCCGTGTCGATCACGGGCGTGCCGACGACCCCTAAGTTGCCGCTGAAATTCGTGTAGGTCCCGCCGCAGGCTCCGGTCATATCGGTGTTGCGCGGCGGCCGCATGCCTGACGCGGTGAAGTTTTTCTTCCAGTAGAGTCGTCCGTCGTCGCCGTCAAACGCGTAGAGCGTATTGTTGACCGTGGCGACATAGACCACGTTGCGATGCTCGGTGCCGATGGCGACATCGCCGACGACTAACGGCTGGGCATAGACCTGGTCATCGACCAGCAGGCTAAACAGCGCGCCAAAGTGCGTCACATTGACGTTACTCGTGGTCAACACCGTTTCGCTGTCGTTCCAGCCGGCGCGGGTGTTGTCGTTGTGCTGGGTCGGTACGGATACCGTCTGCGGATTCGGGATGCGCGCATCGGTGATGTGGCCTGCGCAGGCAGAGAGCAGAGCTGCGACGAGCAGCAGAGGCAGTTTGCGGGGCATGGGAGGGCGGCGCTACTTGTTCGTGCTTATCAGCGTCCTGTGAACTGCGCGAAGGTTACAACATTCCCCGCCGGCTCATGCACGATCAATTCGTCCGCTCCATAGAAAGTCTTGCGGCGTGGAACAACCGGCGTGATGCCGTTGAGCGCTTTGCTGACCGCGTCGAGATCATCGACTTCGATATACAGAAAGGAGCCGCGTTGCGGCGAGCTGGCGAGCGGCGGGATATCGGAGGCGACACTCTTGCGGCTCTGGTACATGATCTTCACGGCGTCACGTTCCAAGATGACGAAGCCGAGCTTCCCCTCGTGCGGAACCTCGGAGCTTTTGGTGAAGCCCAAATTCTGGACCCAGAAGTCCAGCATAGGCTCGATCGCTTCCACGATGAGAACGGGTGTCAGACTCTTAAGTCGCATGTTTCGTCCGTTGGCTGCGAGACTGCGAGCGCCCCAACATAGCCTGGAGCGGGGTGAAGCGTAAATAGCGACCAACGACCACAGCGCACAGGAGCGGGTGCCGGATCCGTGGCGATCGGCACGGTAAAGCTCGTCAACGGTAGCGTCAGACCCTCGCCACGGCCCTTCACATACGCTTCCTTCATGGTCCAACAATTGAAAAACGCTTTGACGTAGAGGTGGCTGGGCACGCGGCTCAACGCGTCAACTTCCGTTGCCGAGAAGAAACTCCGCGCGACGTCGGCGTAATTCGATTCCCCGCGCCCTTCGATGCATTCGACATCGACGCCGACCCATGCGTCCCGGGCGATGGCGATGAGGGCAAGATCGCCTGAGTGCGCAAGGTTGAACGTGAGCCGGCTGCCGAATTCGGGGTGCAGCTCCGGCTTGCCGAACGCGTTATAGACGAAGCGGATTTGGCCAGGATCGGTGCCCAAGTATCGTCCGAGCAGGTCACGCAGGACCCCGTGCGCGACAACGAAGCGCCGCCGGTCAGGTTCGAAGCGAAACCGCGCGCTGCGATTTCGCTCGTCATCCGAGAGCGTCGCATGATACGTCTCGGGGGGGGGAGCGACATCCAGACGAACGCACCAACATTGAACGGCGTCCATCATCCCCCGTCCCCCAGCCGTACGCCGTCGGCGAGAGCGACTACGATTTCGCGCGGTCCCTCGAACGGCTCCCTGCCGTGGGCGGTGCGGATGTTGTCCACGACCAGCATATCGCCGGCCTGCCACGGCTCACGTACGGTGTGAGCCTCGTACGTCTCGTTGATCACCTGGACGATATCGGGGCCGATCGGGTCGCCGTTGCCGAAGCGCGTGTTGAACGGCTGGCCGTCCGGGCCGTAGACGTCCACGAGGTACTCGCGCACGTCGGGCGCCAGCGTCCACTCGTTTAGGAATGCGATCTGGTTGAACCAGCAGCGCCGGCCGGTGACCGGGTGGCGCACGACGGCGTTGCGGCGCTGCCGCGTGCGCAGGCCACCGCGATCCCGCCACTCGAAGTCGATCGCGTTGGCGCGACAGTAGCGCTCGACGGCGCCGCGGTCGTTCGTGCCGAAAACGTCGGCGACCGTCGCGCCGATGTCGTCGTTGTAGTTGCGAACCAGAAGCCAGCCCTGCCGCTCGAAGCGCTCGACCAGGTCTCGAGGGAGCGCGTCGAGGACGGCCGCGCTGTCCGCGAGCGGGGTGGCGCCGCCCACCTCGGGCGCCACGACGCAGGCAAACAGCATGAGGCTCGGGACCTCATAGGCGTAACTCAGCTCGTGATGCACGCACATCGGCTGGTTGGGCGGCCATTTCGTCCCGGAGTAGACGCCCGGCGCGTAGCGGGTTCGGGGCGCAAACGCTTCCGTCTCCGTCATCAAGTCCCCTAGTTGTCGAAACACCACCTCGGCCTCGGCCGCATCTCGCAGCTCGAGACCCCGTATCCGCATCGCGCCTTGCTCGGCGACGACAGAGCGAACCGCGTCGCGATCGACGCGCTCAAGTCCCACAGTGATCATGAGAACTCCCGCTAGAGACAGGCACCCCCACCCCCACCCCCACCCCTCGCTGATCGAGCAACGCCGCCAGATCGGCGAGGCTAGGGTGCTCGGTGACATCCTTGAACGTGACCGCACGGTCGAGCGCGATCACGAGCTTGAGCGCCGACAGCGACGTGCCGCCGAGGCCAAAGAAGTTGTCGCGCCGGCCGATCTGGTCCCTGGCGATACCGAGCACGTCGGACCAAGCAGCGGCTAGCCGCCCCTCGGTCGCCGTATTCGGTGACTCACCATTGTGCTCTGCGCCTTCAAGGGCCGCCGCGAGTGCCTTGCGGTCGGTCTTGCCATTGTCCGTCAGCGGCAGGGTGTCGCGCCAATGGAATGCCGCGGGAACCATGTAGGCCGGAAGCTTCTCTCCGAGGCGCTTGCGGAGTGCATTCGCATCCAGCGGTTCCGCTCCGGAGTAGAAGGCGATGAGCTGCTTGTTGCTCACGACCACGGCGCCGTCGCGCACGCCAGGCAGGCGCACGAGCGCGCTCTCGATCTCGCCGATCTCGATCCGAAAGCCGCTGATCTTGACCTGGGAATCGCGGCGGCCGAGGAACTCGAGCTTCCCATCGGGCAGCCAGCGGCCGTAGTCACCGCTCCGATACAGGCGCCCACCTGGGCGGTGGGGATCGGGGAGGAAGGCGCTGCGCGTGCGCTCGGGGTCATTGATGTACCCGCGGCCGACGCACACGCCGGAAAAGACGATCTCACCAGCTTCGCCGAGCGCCACTGGTGACAGCTGCTCATCCACGACGTCGATGCGCACGTTGTGGATCGGGCGGCCCAGCGGCACGCGCTCGCCCTCCGGCGGTCGGTCCATGATCTCGTGATTGGTGTCGTCCGATGTCTCGGTCAGACCATACGCATTCACCAGTTTTATCCGCGGCAGGGCCGCGAACCAACGCTCCACCAACTCTTTCTTCAGGGCCTCGCCCGTGGCGACGACATAGCGCAGGGCCCCAAGCTCGCGCGGACGCTGGGCCAGATTGGTCACGAGGACTTCGAGATAGGAGGGCACAACCTGGACGACGTTGACTCGTCCCGCGCCCATCGTATCGAGGAAACGTTGCGCGTCGAGGATCGTCTCCTGCTCCACGATCAGCGTGCGCCCACCGACGAGCAGCGCCGAAATCAGTTGCCACAAAGAGATATCGAAGCACTGCGGCGCCGTCTGGGCCACCACGGTTCCTTCGACGATGTTCAAGTCGTCGATCTTGGCCAGGAGGTGGTTGAGGAATCCGAGGTGCTCACACATCGCGCCCTTCGGCTCGCCGGTGGATCCGGAGGTGAAGTAGATGTAGGCAAGCTGGTCGCGCGCGACCGCGATGCCGAGATCGCTCGCGGCATGTCCCTCGTCATAGGCCGCTTCGATCAACGGCTGGGTGAGCACCAGCTTCGCGCCGGCGCGCGAGACCATCTTCGCGATGCGCTCGGTCGGAAAGTGGGGCTCGATCGGCAGATACGCGCCGCCGGCCTTGAAAACCGCGAGCACCGCGGTCAGCCAGTCGAGGTTCCGCTCGGTCATCACGCCGACGACCGCTTCGTGCGTGACGCCGCGCGCCACCAGGGCTCGGGCAAGCTGATTGGCGCGGGCATTGAGCTGCCGGTACGTGAGCTGCCGGTCGCCGTGCACGGCGGCGATGGCGTCAGGACGGTCCCGGGCTTGGATCTCGAACAGTTCGTGGGCCCGGCGGTCGGGCAGCGCTCGACGCGGTCCGGCGCTCATGTCACAGCTCCCGCGGTAGGGGCGCAGCATGCTGCGCCCGTGCCCGCCCCACACTTGCGCTTACTCGCATTGGTTGACGTTGCCAATACGTCAGCGATCTCCACAGCCATTCTATCGGGCCAAACTGGAATCGCCGCAGCCACCACACACTCAAGGGGATCTGGATGAGGAAGATGGTGATGGTGAGGAGCAGGCCAAGCGACGGTCTCACCTTGCCAAAGAGGGCGAGGCCGTAGCTATAGAAGATCGTGGTGCAGATGAGCGACTGGAGCAGATAGTTGCTGAGTGCCGTGCGCCCGACCGCCGCCAGTGGCGCCAGTCGCCGCCGCCAGATCTCACGCTGCGTCATGAGAATGATGGTTGAGGCATAAAAGAGCATCATGGCCGGTGCAGCAACGACCAAGCACAGCCTTCCCACGTTCTGCATGACCGACGTGGGCGAAGGATCGAACGATCCTCCGACCGCAAACGCCGCGTTCCCCGCTACGCCGATGATCAACCCCCACCGTTGCACGCGCCGGATGAACGGGAGATGGGTGGGGACATCGTGGAAGATCCGGCGCCGTCCGGCATACAGTCCGAGCAAGAAGAGGGCGAGCACATAGGCATCATCGGTATCGGGCGACATGTCCCGGGGCAACTCGCTCGCTCTGAGTGCGATCATCTCGCCATAGGAGCCGCGCGAGTACGTGTCTGAGCCGTCGTCGCTGGTCCCCCCCCCATCAGCTTCAGCCCCGTGCTCGTACGTGATCCATTCCTTCACTTGCGGATTCACATGGCCGGTGATGGAGGAGTAGGTCGTGATCCCGTAGAACAACATGGGAATGGCGAGTAGGCCACCTGCGCCGACCAGCAGGGTTTTAGGCGAGCAGCGGCGAAAGAGGAGCAAAACAACACCAAGTAGCGCGTAATCGTGCAGGATGTCGCCATCCCACACGAGTAGGAAATGCGCTGCCCCAATCAGGAACAACACGCCTAAGCGGCGCGCGTAGAGCGGAAGAAAGTGCGCTCCGCGCGCATCCGCGCGCATCATCTGCACCGCGAGGCCCAAACCAAAGAGGAAGGAGAACAAGGCTTTGAACTTCTCTTGGGCGAAGAAGAGCGTCAGCCTTTCTACTGCGCCATCGACGGGCAGACCTTCAGGCATGCTGAAGAGCTGCATATTGACGATGAGGATTCCAAGAATCGCCAGGCCGCGCAGAATGTCGATGGCCTCGATACGCTCCTGGCGAAGCACTGGCCCCCCCCCGATCACAGCT
>DASWCE010000267.1:0-2170 GCA_036390255.1 Gemmatimonadales bacterium
ATTCTCGCCGGGGCAGCCGCTGCGACGGGAATTGCCCTCATCAACTCGATCGGCAATCTCGCTGGGTTTCTCGGCCCATGGCTGATCGGCTGGCTCGTCGATCGCACGGGGTCGACAGACTTCGGCGTCTACGCGCTCGCGAGCGTCATGGCCATCGGCAGCATGCTGGTCCTCGCGATCCCCGCGCGGATCGTCAACCGCTGAACGGACGTGATGGGCCCCTAGACCGCCATGGTCACCTGTAACGGCGTGGCATTTCTGGCCTTCTGCGTATCATCAGGGATTTCGGTGGGATATTCCCCCGAGAAGCAGGCATGGCAGAATTCCGTCGAATCGCCGCCTGCGGCGCGCTTCATACCGTCGAGTGAGAGATAACCCAGAGTATCCACGGCCAGGTGCTGGCGAATCTGCTCTAAGGAATGGCTCGAGGCTATCAGCTCGGACTTGGTCGGCGTGTCGATGCCGTAATAGCAGGGACCTGTGATCGGCGCCGAGGCGACGCGGAAATGGACTTCTTTCGCACCGGCTTGCCGAATCATCTGTACGAGCTCGCGGCTCGTCGTCCCCCGGACGAGGGAGTCGTCGACGACGACGACCCTCTTTCCTGCCAGCACCTCACGCACCGGATTGAACTTGATCTTCACCTTGGCGTTGCGGGCGGCCTGCGTGGGGTTGATGAATGTGCGGCCGACGTAGTGGTTGCGGATCAACGCGTGCTCCAGCTTGAGGCCCGACTGCTCCGCGAATCCGAGCGCCATGGCATTGGACGAGTCTGGCACAGAGAAGACGCAGTCGGCGTCCGGCGCGGGATGCTCCGTCGCCAGCTCGCGGCCCAAGGCCCGGCGCACGCGATCGACCGACCGGCCGAAGATCGTGCTGTCGGGCCGCGAGAAGTACACCAGCTCGAAGATGCAGCGTCGATGTGGCTTCGCAGGGAGTGCCGGCAGCCGATCGATCTCCGGTGGCGATCCCTGAATGCGCAGGAATTCGCCGGGCTGGAGCTCGCGCACCGTGGTGGCGCCGATCAGATCGAGCGCGCACGTCTCGGAGGCGACGACGTAGCCGTTGCCTACCTTGCCGAGCCAGAGCGGTCGGAAGCCTCTCGGGTCGACAATGGCGTACAGCGTCCGGCCGACGGTGACGACCAGCGAATAGGCGCCTTCGACGCGCTCCAGCGCGTCGAGCAGCTGGTCTTCGGGCTCGCGGGCCTCTGAGCGGGCGATCAGGTGGATCAGGACTTCACTGTCCGACGACGTCTGGAAGATCGATCCCTTGGCGACGAGGTCCGACCGTAGCCCTTCAGCATTCGTCAGGTTGCCGTTGTGCGCGAGCGCCAGCGGCCCCTCACGATAGCCCGCAAGGATCGGCTGCGCGTTGGCGATCACCGACGAGCCGGCGGTCGAGTAGCGGGTGTGACCGATCGCGACGTCCCCGGGCATGCCGGCGAGCATCGTCTCGCTGAAGACATCGGCCACGAGTCCCATGCCGCGGTGTGAGCGCGCCACCCCGGCGCCGTCCACCGCGACCATGCCGGCGGATTCTTGGCCGCGGTGCTGCAGGCTGTAGAGCCCAAGGTACGTGACGCGCGATGCGTCGGGGACGCCCGCTACGCCGATGATGCCGCACATGCTGCGATCAGTCTCCCATGCGTCGAGGAATTGCGCTGAAATATACGTCGCGCAGCCGCATGACAGACTCCTCGATCTGTCCGTCTCGCATCCGTATGCGGAAAGCTCCGTTCGCCGATCCGACGGTGCCCGCGCGGTGCAGCGGCACGCCCAGCTCGCCGGCTAACGCCTGAACCGCGGCGGCGCGCTCCGGGGCACACGTGATAACGGCGCGCCCGTGGGATTCGGAGAACAATAATTCGTGCGTCGTGAGTCGTGCGTCGTGCGTCGTGAGATCGATGTCTAGACCAAATCCGGCTTCCTGATATGGTCCTCCCATCGCGACCTCGGCGAGTGCCACGCCTAAGCCTCCGTGCGAGCAGTCGTGCGCCGACCGAAACAGGCTGCGCTCGGCACCGGTCACGAGCAAATCGACAAGACGCTTTTCGTCCTCGAGGTTGACGCGCGGCGGTTGGCCACCCAGGAACTCCTGGCACACTTCCCAGTAGGCCGATCCACCCAGCTCGGCGCGTGTGTCGCCCAACACGAAGACGACATCGCCC
>DASWCE010000268.1:0-20368 GCA_036390255.1 Gemmatimonadales bacterium
CAGCAACCGGGGCACGTGGCCGGTCAGCCAATGGAGCGGCAGGAACAGCGTATCGCGCGCGACGTACGGCGCACCCACGAGCGGGTACGTGGCGCCATCGAAACGGAAAAATGGCGATCCGACATCAAAGTCGAACACGCGGGCATCCAACGTGACGCGCGCTGCCGAGCCATCGAGGGAGATGGTGAGCCCCAGTGGCTGCGCCAGCAGCACGGCGGCGACCGCCGCGTCGCCCGTCTCGTTGGAGACGGGGATACTGGCTTGACCGCGCGGCGTCGCGATGAGGACCTGTTGCGGGATCAGCGACGCAAGTAACAGCAGGACCATCATGACCGTCTTCCCTTCACAACGCGGGCCATTTCTCGCTCGGCGACGCGCCGTTTCAGGTCCTCGCGCTTGTCGTGCGCCTTTTTCGCTTTGGCGAGCGCAATCGCGACCTTCGCCAACCCGTCCTTGAAGTAGAGCTCGAGCGGCACCACGGTCAGTCCCTTCTGCGTCGTGGCGCCGAGCAGTTTGCGGATTTCACGTTTATGGAGGAGGAGTTTGCGGGAACGAGCGGGCGGCGGATTGTTGTAGCTGCCCGGCCCGTAATGCGAAATCGTCATGCCCTCCAACCAGACTTCACCATTCCGGACATGGGCGTACGCCTCGTTCAGGCTCGCCTTACGATCACGCAGCGATTTTACCTCGGTCCCTGTAAGCACGAGTCCCGCCTCCCACGTCTCCAGGAGATGGTAATCGTGCCGGGCTTTCGGGTTCCTGGCGATGGAGATTTTTTCCACGCGTCGTCGGCAAGATACGCATTGACTTGGGGTTATACAACGTTCTAGATTGCCGTTCCTCAAAAACCGTCGCCGAAGTGGTGGAACTGGTAGACGCGCTGGCTTCAGGAGCCAGTGGGCGCAAGCCCGTGGGGGTTCGAGTCCCCCCTTCGGCACTCAGTACCTCGGCACCTCCGCATCGACTTCTCGCGACCAGGCGTCGATTCCTCCTGCCAGACTCCGCACATTGTGAAATCCCGCGCCCACGAGAATCTCTCGAGCCTTGAGCGAGCGTTGGCCGTGATGACAATGCGTCACGATCTCCGCATGTGACGGCAATTCGGACAACCGACGCGGCAGCTCGCGCAACGGAATCAGACGCGCTCCCTCGATGCTCGCGATCTCCGCCTCGCGCGGTTCTCGCACATCGACAAGCAGCAAATCGGGTTTCCGACTGCGCTCGCGCTGCAGATCCTTCGGCGTGATCTCGACCCCGTCCGCTCCCTCCGGTCCTCCATCCCCGGCGCCACAGAACGCTTCGTAGTCGATCAACTCTTTCACCGTCGGATGCGTGCCGCAAACCGGACAGTCGGGATCCTTTGCGAGCGCCAGCTCGCGGAACTGCATGCGCCGCCCGTCAAACAGCAGCAGCCGGCCGATGAGCGGCTGGCCGAAGCCCACGATGAGCTTGATCGCTTCGAGCGCCTGGAGCGAGCCGATGATGCCCGGGAGGACGCCGAGGACGCCACCCTCCGCGCACGAGGGCACGAGATCGGGCGGCGGCGGCTCGGCGTACAAGCAGCGATAGCACGGACCCTGCTTCGTAGCGAACACAGACACCTGCCCGTCAAACCGAAACACCGAGCCGTAGATGTCGGGCTTCCCCAGCAGCACACAGGCGTCGTTGACCAGGTAGCGGGTGGGGAAATTGTCGGAGCCGTCCACGACGATGTCGAACTTGCCGAGGATCTCGAGCGCGTTGGCGGAGGTCAGGTGTTCGCCGAAGGTTTCGACCTGGACGTGCGGATTGATGTCGCCCAGCCGCGCACGCGCGGAGTCGATCTTCGCCTGGCCGATGTCGGACGTACCGTGGAGGATCTGGCGCTGCAGGTTGCTGCGATCCACGAGATCGAAATCGACGATCCCGAGTGTGCCGACGCCGGCCGCGGCGAGATAGAGCGCCGCGGGAGATCCCAGACCCCCCGCGCCGACCAGCAGGACGCGTGTGTCACGGAGCTTCGATTGGCCTTGGAGACCTACATCAGGGAGCGTGAGGTGCCGCGAGTACCGCAGCAGCTCCTCAGGCGACAGCGTCGTCAATTTCCGGACGCCACCCCGGCGATCTGATAGACTTGCGGCTCGGCATGCAGCAGATCGGCGAGCGAGACGCCCGCCAGCACTTCATTGATGCGCCGCTCGAGGAGCCGCCAGACGGGACGAATACTGCAGGCGGTCGCCGGATCGCAGCGCTCATCGTCCACGCGGTGGAGATCGCAATTCACTTCGAACGTCACGTGCTCCGATGCCTCGATGACGTCTTTCACGCTGACGGATTGCGCCTCGCGCGCCAAGAGGTAACCACCCCGCGCGCCGCGCACCGATTCGACCAAACCGGCACGCCGCAGGCGCAGCAGGATCTGCTCGACGTAATCGTGGGGAAGACGTTCCTGCTCGGAGAGCCCACGGGCAGCCACGGGACCCTGCCCCGCGCGCCTGGCCAAATGAATCGAAACGATGAGGCCGTATTCCGCCCAGGTTGTAACGCGCATGGAATGAATATGCGAGAGACCTTATCGGGATTCAATGGCTCATGTGCTCGAGCTTCGGGCTCAGACCGACACCTACCTGCGCGAGGAACGCATTGCGGTTGTTCGGATCATTGCGCTGCAGCCACAACACTCGGGCGTTGACGTTGGTCATCAGGGCCTGACCCGTGTATATGTCGGCGCCGAGCCCGCCGTGAGCGCCCTGGGCGACGCCGCGATCGACGCCAATTTGCGGGAAACCAGCGAGCAGGACTCCGAGCACCGCATACAGGCGTCCCCACGCGGGGTGGAGGGACGGCTCGTATCCGGGGGCAAATAGAATCGCATAGGGGTGACAGCCGCCCGCGCACCCGGTCCGCACACGCAGCGGCGCGTAATCGATCTGCAAGCCGAGCGATCCGCCTTTCTTTTGATCGCGACGGAAGCGGACGCCGACGGTGCCCCCGCGTCCCTCGAGCGCTCCGCTGAGGGGCACCAGCACACCAACCGCCGGGCCGAGCGTACCGTTCAATAATTGCGACTTCTTGCTCGGGCTCCCGAACGCGAAGGAAATGTTGGCGCGCCCTTCGAGCGCCTTGATGGCGCTGTTCGGAACCTGAAAGAAGCGACCCTCGATGAGGGCCGCGGTCTGCTTGCCGAAATTGAATCGCACGCCGAGCCCGAATCCCAGTCCGAGCTCGTTGGTGGTTTGCGCGCCGGTGTTGCAGCCCAGCAGGGCGAGCGTGGGGTCCTGATCGAGCACTCGCGCCAACCCGACGGCCGTCGACGCGTACGGGGCGACGCCTTTCGCGCCGACGGGATAGTAGTTCGACTCGAGCCCGATGAACGTCATTTGCCGGACGCAGCTGTTGTTCGAGAGGTCGCCGTAGCGCGACACCCCGAGCCCGAATTCGCCATCGTCGCCCGAGAGCACGGCGAGACTGCCGCCGAACGACGTAAACCCGTTGCTGCTACCGGAGCCGTTTTCGATCGAGATAGAAGAGACGGTAGGACCGACGCGCGTGCGACGCTGCGCGGCACTCGTGCCGGCGACCGCGAGCGCGACGAGGACAAGCGAGAAGGTGCGCATGGAAAGGACTTCTACGCCGTCGCGCGCGCCGGTGCCGTGACTCGGGTCACCTCACGAGCAGCCCCACCGCGATGCCGGCGACGTTCATGCGAATGAGCCACGCCCAACAAGTCGCCATTTGCAGTGACTTCACTTTCATGTACCAGACGCCGCTCCCGACCATCGCCAGAAAGATCGTCGGCAGCCACAGCACCGTGGCGAATTCCATCCCGCCCAGCGGCCCGCCGCCTCGTACCCAAAGCGCCCCGCGGAAGCGCCCGTAGAACCAGGCGAACAGGAATCCGAACGCCAGTGAGAGCACAGCCGATTTGGCAAGCGCCGGTCCCATGAACTTCTTCATCTCTTCGGGCGACATCTGCGTCACATACGCATCCATCCCGGTAGTGAAGACCTTGCTCCACAGCACCCAATCCGCGAGGTACACGACGACTCCTGCGACCAGTCCGGCAATCCAGTTCATAGGTGCGTCTCCGAGGTGAGAGTCATTTCCGCTCTCCGGGCACGCCCAGCTCTGTCATCGCACGCAAATCCAGGACTTCGTCGAGCTCCTTCCCTTTCAACAGCCCCTTCTCCATCACGAGCTGGCGGACGGTGATGTTCTTTGCCACCGCTTCCTTGGCCAGCTTCGCGGCCTCGGCGTAGCCGATCTTGGGCGCGAGCGCGGTCACGAGCGCCGGACTGCGCTCCAGCCAATGCGCACATTGCTCGGGATCGGCTTCGATCCCTTCGACACACCGCTCGGCCAGCACGCGGGTCGCGTTGGTGATGATCATCATCGAGCCCAACAGATTGTGCGCGATCACCGGCATCATGACGTTGAGCTCGAGCTGCCCCGCCTCCGCGGCGGTCGCGACCGTGACATCGTTGCCGATCACCTGAAAACAGACCTGATTCACCATTTCGGCGATCGAGGGATTTACTTTCCCCGGCATGATGCTCGATCCCGGCTGCACGGCCGGCAACACGATCTCGGCCAATCCGGTGCGCGGCCCCGAGGCGAGCAGCCGCAAATCACTCGCGATCTTGCCGAGATCCACGGCGTACGTCCGCAGGACCCCCGAGAATGCGGCCGCATCGCCCATCGATTGCATCAGCTGCACCAGATCTTTGCCCTCCCGCAGCTCGAGCGCAGTCATGGCGCGCAGGTGTTTCACCATCAACGCCGGATACTCCGGCTGCGCGTTGAGGCCCGTGCCGACCGCCGTGCCGCCGATCCCAAGATCCCGCAAATCGTCTGCGGCGCGGTTGATCCGGTCGCGATTCCGCTCGAGCGTGTGCGCGAACGCCGCGAATTCCTGGCCGAGCCGAATCGGCGTCGCGTCCTGCAGGTGTGTGCGGCCGGATTTGACGATGTCGTCGAACTGCTTGCCCTTCGCGCCGCACGCACGCGCGAGTCGCGTGAGTGCTTCCGTGAGCGCCGCGAGCAGCGACAGGGCGCCCAACCGGATCGCCGTCGGAATCACATCATTCGTGGACTGCGCCATGTTGACGTGGTCGTTCGGATGGACCGGCTTGTACTCGCCCCGCTTGCCCCCCAGCAGCTCGTTGGCGCGATTCGCGAGCACTTCATTGCAGTTCATGTTGTGCGAGGTGCCGGCGCCCGCCTGGTAGGGATCGACGACGAAATCGTCGCGGTGACCGCCCGCGAGCACTTCGTCCGCGGCTTTGATGATCGCCTCCGCGAGCTTGCGGTCGAGCCGGCCCGTCTCGCGATGGGTCAGCGCGGCGGCTTTCTTGATCCAGACGACGGCAGCGACGAAGGCGGGGTGTGGGCGAAGATTGGAAATCGGGAAGTTTTGCCGCGCACGTTCGGTTTGGATGCCCCACAGCGCTCCGGCGGGCACCGGCATCTCGCCCAGGGGATCACGTTCGATGCGCGTTTGATTCACTGCGGCCACCATTCCTCCCGCGGTTCGACCGCCGTTCGTGTCGAGCCAAGAATCGCCCATAGAATCGGTCCTCGCTAGCGTCGCCGGAACCAACCGACGGTGAACAGCTCCTTCGCCGCCGCGGCGCCGTGTGTGCGGATCAAGAGGTACATGCCCAAGATGGTCAGGAGAATCGTCGTGTAAAAGCGCCACAACACCAGCATCGTCACTTGATGACCCGGACCGAAGTCGCCGGCGAAGCCGGACAGGAACGCCACCTCGATACCGCCGCCGCCCGACGGCAGCGGCACGACCAGTGGCGCGTGCAGCAGCGCCAACGATCCAAAGAACATCACCGCAAACGGCGGCGCATCGGGATGACCCCAAACGAGCGCGGGCAATATCAGCGCGCGCGCAGCGAGGCTGATCACTGTGAGGAGCGCACCCGCGAACAGCACCCACCACGGCGCACGGCGCACATGCGCCAGCGCGACGCGCCATTGGCGCCGGACGCGGTGCCGAATGGCGCCAGGACGCACCAGGCGCTGGAGCGTCCAGATGACGAGTAGCAGCACCAGCGCCATGAGCTCGATGCCCAGCAAATCGCGGGCGAGACTGTGGGTAAGGAACCGGTCCGCGGCCTCGCTCCAGTCCGGCACGTAATACGCCGCCAGGGCGACCGCGACGGCCCCGAACACCGGCCACTCGGCGGCGACCTCCACGCCCAACGCCACGAGCGCGAGAACTACGCGCAGACCGGACCACGTCATGCCGAGAAAGCGGGCCGGCTCGCCGCCGAGCCGGTTGGGCGTGAGGGTGGAGGCCGCCTCACCGTAGAGGTTCAGGCGCAACGCATCACGAAACGTGAGGCGGCCGCCGGACGCCCACGTCGCGAGCTGAATGCGCCACGCGCGCGCCGCGCAATCGATGGCGAGCAGCAGAATCGCGAGGACGTGATTCAATCGGAGCAGTCGCCGAGGGGATAGAGGAATCCGCAATTCGGGCACGGATTCTTGCAGCCCCAGGGCTTCGGCTGCACCTCGGCCCCGCAGCGCATGCAGCGGGGGCGTGGCTTCGGCTTAGGCGATTCGGTGGACGCCGGTGAGGAACGGATTCGTGCGGCGCTCCCGTCCGATGGTCGTTTCGGGTCCATGTCCGCTGTACACGATGGTATCGTCGGGCAACGGGAGCAACTCGCGCTCGATACTCGCGATCAATGTCTCGAAATCGCCGCCGGGCAGGTCGGTTCTGCCAATCGATCCGGCGAACAGCACGTCGCCGCTCAAGACGACGCCGGGACCGACCAAGCACACGCTGCCCGGCGAGTGACCCGGCGCATGCCGCACCATAAAGCCCAAATCGCCCACCGCGAGCTGCGCGCCATGCGTCATTGCTCGATCGGGCGCCGGCAGTGGTCCAGGAGGCGCGAGTCCGAACCAGACGGCCTGATCGGGGACGGCGTCATACAACGGGCGGTCGGCGGGATGCAACCAGACGGGAGCGCCGGTTTCGGCGGCAATGCTGGCAACCCCGATGACATGGTCGACGTGCGCGTGTGTCAGCCAGATCGCAACCGGCTTCGCCCCCGTTGCCTGCACCTTATCCAGGATCAGACCGGCCTCTTCACCCGGATCCACAATGGCACACTCGCGAGCCTGCTCGTCCACGACGAGATAGCAGTTCTCGGCGAACATGCCGTTGGGGATCGGAACGATTTTCACTTCGTGCCCTTCCCGTCGCCTTCCCGGAGCGCTTTGAGGTATTTCTCGACCGCGATCGCTGCGGTCGTGGCATCGCCGACCGCCGTCGTGATTTGCCGCGTCACCTGGCTGCGCACATCTCCGGCCGCGAACAGGCCCGCCATCGACGTCATCATGCGGTTATCCGTGATCATATAGCCGCCGGCGTCGTGGTCCACGTGGCCATCGACAAGCTGGGTGTTCGGCTTGAAGCCCGCAAAGATGAATACGCCGCCGACATCCAGATGCGAGCGCTCGCCGGTGTTCTTGTTCTCGAGCACGGCATGAGTGACCCCGCGCTCGTTCCCGACGATTTCCGGAACGACCGTATTGCGGATGACTTCGATCTTGGGATTGGCGAATGTCCGCTCCTGCAGCAGCTGCGAGGCGCGGAATTCGTCGCGGCGATGGACGAGGTGCACTCTGGTGGCGTAGCGTGTGAGATAGTCGGCCTCCTCGACGGCTGCGTCGCCACCACCCACGACAGCGAGTCGCTCGCCTTTGAAGAACGCGCCGTCACAGACCGCGCAGTACGACACCCCCTTGCCGGCGTACTCCTTCTCGCCCGGAATGCCGAGCTTTACCGGCGTGCCGCCAGCGGTCAGGATGACCGCCTGGCTGCGATAGCTGTCGCCGCGCGCCGTCGCAACGTCGAACCAGCCGTCGGCGTCTCTGTGGATCCGTTCGACAGTATCGGTCACGATTTCGGCGCCGAACTTCTTGGCGTGTTCGGTCATTTTCTGCGCCAGCTCCCACCCCTTGATGCTCTCGAAGCCGATGTAATCTTCGATGAGATCGGTGTTGAGGAGCTCGCCACCGGGCGCGCCGCGCTCGATCGTGACCGCCTTGAGCAACCCACGGCCCGCATACAGCGCGGCGCACAGTCCCGCAGGACCAGCACCTACGATGACGACATCGTAAATGAGGGCGACACGCTTAGCCATGTGCTCCGAATTCCAGTCGTGGGGCATCACCCTCCCCCGCCAGGGCGCGCGCCAAGTGCGCGCGAAATTGTACAGTTTCGAACTCGATGTCGGGTCGTTGCGGACCGGCCAGCTTCTCGAGCGCCGCTGCTCCAACCACGACCGTGCCGTGACGGTTCCCGCGGGCTCGGTGCAGCAGCGCGGCGGCGGCTTGAATCAGACCCTGCCAGACCCGCGCCTCGTCTTCCTTAATAATAGAACGCCAGACTGTTTCCAACGCTTCGTGCGCCAACCAAAACTCACCGGAGTTGAACAGCTCACGAGCGTGCTCCAGGTACCGGCGGCGGTCCTCGGGAGTCATGTGCGCGCACCCAGCGTCAACAGGTTCAACGCTCCGTGGCAACTCGAAATCGTCCCCACCAGGATCTCTGCGGGCTCACCCGAGGCCCCCGCGTCCTCGATCAGCCGATCGCCAGCACGAACTGACTCCGCCGAGAACATCCCGACGCCGTAGACTTGATGCTTGCACACGAACAGCGCGGGCCCGCTGACGGGCCGGCCGCTGGCCCGCAGCCGTTCCGCGAGCCCGCGGACCGTATCTCCCATCTCCCAGGTGCGTGACGCGCCGATGGCCGGACAAAGCGCGGGCTCGATGCAATGGGTCGGGCAGATCCAGTCCGCCCACGAGACGTAACGGGTTGCGTCTGGGCCGCCGCCGGACCGGTCGTAGGGGGTCCGAACCTCGCCCGGCACCGGCTCGACGGACACTGATCGCTTAGGCCAGCGTTCCCGCGCCCGCCGGAGGACCCACTCGAACATGAGGTGCGGCATGTGGGGTGAGGGAACGATCTGGTCGTCTGGTGCGGGGTGCGTGGCGCGTGGGGCCTCGGAAAGCCAGTCTTCGAAGAACGCTGACCAATCCCGTGTCACGAACTCTCGATCAGCTGCTCCGCCAAGCTCGCGCCGCGCCTGGCAACCTGGGTTGCGATCGACGACCAGAACCTTCCGATAATCGGTTTTGCCGCGCGCCTTCGCCTTTGCGAGCTGGGATGCGTAGAACGTCCCGTAACAGCCGCCACCAACGACCACGACGTCCCTCAGCGGAGCAATCTCCCGCCGTCGACGACCAGGATCGTGCCGGTCGCGTAGTCGGTGCCCGCGAGGAGAAAGCGCACGGCCGCGACGACGTCGGCCGGCGAGCCGATGCGCTCGAGCGGCGTGGTCTCGCGAATGTGCTCGCGAGAGTGCGTGTCCCCGTCCTCCGGCAAGAGGACGGCGCCGGGGGCAACCGCATTGACCGCGATGTCGGGCGCGAGCGCGCGCGCCAGCGCCTTCGTGAGCATCACCACGCCTGCCTTGCTGACGCAATGCGGGATGTAGGTAGGCCATGGCTCCAGGCCCGCGAGGTCGGCGATGTTGACGATCTTGCCCTTCGCGCGACGGAGATGGGGGATGGCGCCCTGCGAGACGAAAAACGTCGCGCGCAGATTGAGATCGAGCGTCGTGTCCCAGCTCTCGGGCGTCACGGTTTCCACCGGCTGGCGCACCATGATCGCCGCGGAGTTCACGACGACATCGAGTCGTTTCAGCGCGCGGGCCGCCTGGTCGGCCAGGCCGCGCGCAGCCGCCGCGTCACTCAGATCGGCGGGCAACAGCTCGGCGCGCCGTCCCGCTTTTTGGATCGCACGCGCTGTCTCCTCGGCGCCTTTCGCGGAACCGTGATAGTGCACGGCGACGTCACAGCCAGATTCAGCGAGGCTGATGGCGATGGCCTGACCGATTCGCCGCCCTGCCCCCGTGACGAGTGCGGCCGCGCCCTCGAGCCGCACTAGTACGCTTTTCCGGTGATGGGAACGATTTGGCCTGTAATCGCGCTCGCCTCATCACTCGCCAGGAACAGGACCGTATTGACAACCTCCTCCAACTCGACGAGCGGCTGGTTGTCGCCCATCTGGGCCACATTGTCGGCGGTGCGGACGGTCGCGGGTGCCACCGCGTTCACACGGATGTTGGCATCGCGGTATTCCCGCGCCAGCTCGCGGGTGAGTCCGGCGACGGCCGACTTCGACGCGCTGTAGGCGGACATATGCATCAAGGACCGCACCACGGCGATGGACGCGAAGTTGACGATGGCGCCGGCCCCGCGCGCGAGGAGCAACGGCACCGCCGCCTGGCACATGTAGAACGCCGTCTTGAAGTTGACGTTGAGCTCGCGATCGAGGATCTCGGGCTTCACCTCGGTGAACGGACCGTAGCTGAAGAACCCGCCGGCGACGTTCACGAGCACGTCGAGGCCGCCGAACTGCGCTTGTGCCGCGGCGGTTGCGGCGCGCGCGACGTCCGGCTGCGTCAGATCGCCAGCCGATACCTTGGCGACGATGCCCTCCGCATCGAACTCCTTCACCCGATCGGCGAGCCCGACGGCGTTCACGTCCGCCAAGAGGAGCTTGGCGCCCGCGCGCCCCAGGCCGCGAGCCACGGCGTGACCGATCTGCCCCACGCGTCCGACGCCGGTGACCAGGGCCACCTTCCCCCGGAGGTCAGCCGGCACGAACGATGTCGTCCACGGGAGGCGCACCGCGCTGTGCGAAGCGGACGGTGCCGTCTTTGCCGATCACATAGACGGTGCGCTGAATCCCCTTGCCGTCCTCCTTGAGCGCGTGGTAGGCAGCGGCGATGCCGCGATCGGGGTCCGAGAGCAACGGGAAGTTGAACTGAAACTTCTCGACGTAGCTCTTGTGACCGTCCACGCTCGCGGGATTCACTCCGAACGGCTGGATGTTTGCGGCTTTGAATTTGGCCATCTCATCGCGCACGGCGGAGAGTTGGCGGTTTCAGCCGGGCGTGTTGTTGCCCGGATAGAACACGAGCGCGACCGCGCCCTGCTTCAGCCGATCGGCGAGCGCGTAGGTGCGACCGTCCGAGGCGGAAGCCTCGAACGCCGGTGCCTTGCTGCCAATCGCGAGGGGCTCACTCATTGCGCTTCCTTCCCACGAGCTCGAGGCGTCGCTCGAGCGGTTCGAGCCAGGTGTCGGGGACGCGCATGCCGCCCAGGGGCGCGTGCGACTCGCCGTACTCGCTCTCGCCGTGCCAGTCCGATCCACCACTAATCCCGAGCCCCAGACGCTCGGCGATGCGCGTGAGGCGCTGCTCGACGGCGGGGGCATGGCTGGGATGCCGGACTTCGACGCCGTCGAGCCCCTGATCCTGAAAAACGCGGATCTGGCCCTCCGTCCCATGATCGCCCAAATGCGCGGCGACGGTTAGCCCACCCACGTCGTGCACCAGCTCGGTCACGTCGGTAAGCCTGGGCAGCGGCTTCTCGACGTAGGCGGCGCGCCCGCGGCCAAGATAGCGGCGGAACGCATCGCCGATGTCGTCGCACGCGCCGCAGTCGACGAGGGCGCGCGCGACATGTGGCCGACCCAACGCGCCGCCGTCGCCCTCCCCGCCCCGCCGCAGCTGCGCCTGCACGTCCTCGAGCTCGATCGCCACCCCGAGGCCCTGCAGCTTGGCGACGATCTGTTCGCCGCGGCGACGGCGCGCGGCGCGCGTGGCGCGCAAGAACTCCTGCAGTCGCTCGTTTTCATACGGCAGGAACATCGCCAGGACGTGCAGCTCACCCCAGGGAGCGCGGACGCTGAACTCGCAGCCGGGAATGACGCGGACGCCGAGCTGCGCCGCTTGGTGCTGCGCGTCGGCGACGCCGTCCGTCGTGTCGTGATCGGTGAGCGCGATAGCTGCGAGGTCCACGGCGCGGGCGCGCCGCGCGACCTCCGCCGGCGCACACTCGCCGTCGGAGGCGGTCGAATGACAATGCAGATCAATGTGCGGCGTAATCGGTCTCGGGAGCGGTCCACGCCGGCTGCGACTCGCGGAACAGCTCAAGCAGCTCGCGGTCCGACAGCGCTGCGAAGGCACGGTCCGGCGACCGAGCGCCGAGTGGCGAATAGTGCGTGACGCGCCGACGCCGCTGCGGTCCCGTCCCCTGCTCGAAGATGAGGCCGAACTGATCGCGGCCATACACCGTCACGCGGCCGGAGGGAAAGACCTCCCAGCGATCGCTGTCTACCGTCAGGATGCGGCGGGCCATGGTCCGTTACGCCTGTGACGCGGTGGCGACCGGGACTTCGCTCCACAGCTCCCAGGCGTCGGGCGCGTACGTCGCGAGCGCCTGGAGCCGTCGCTCGAGTTTGATCTCTTCGGGGAGGCGCGAGGCCTGGGCGCGGTGAGACATCTCGGTCGGACTCTCGGAGAATTCGATGAACAACCGCGGGTCCTTCGCGTTGCGGAACAACCAGATACGCTGGCCGCGCGCTTCGGCGAATTGGCTCAGCTCACGCAGCGTGTTGACGTACTCGGTCTCGTTCTGGCTGGGCACGCGCACGCGCGCAGCGGTCAGGACTTTCGGCATGCTCACACCGCTCCCTCGGGAAACTCCTGTAACAGCTTCTTCACGTCGGCCAGGAACTTGTCCGCGTCGGCGCCGTCCACGACGCGATGATCGTACGACATGGTCAGCATTCCCATCGTGCGAATCGCGATGGAATCCGTGCCGTCCGCCGTGACGACCTTGGGCCGTTTTTCGATCGCCCCGACGCCGAGAATCGCCACCTGCGGTTGATTGATGATCGGGATACCGGCAAACGGCCCGAAGCCGCCCGGGTTCGTGATCGTAAACGTGCCGCGCTGGATGTCGTCAGGCGACAGCTTTTTGGTGCGGGCTCGTTCGCCGAGATCAGTGATCGCGCGCGCGAGCCCGATCAGCGAGAGCGCGTCGGCGTGCTTGATCACCGGCACTATCAGCCCCCAGTCGAGCGCGACGGCGATGCCGATGTTGACGTCAGCGCGGTAAATCGTGCTGTCGCCGGATACGGCGGCATTGATGATCGGGTGCGTGCGCAGATTCTCCGCGCAGGCTTTGACGATAAACGCGAGGAACGTCAGGTTCACCCCGCGCTCGGCATAGGTCTGCTTCGCTTTGGCACGCAGCTGCGCCACGCGCGTGAAGTCGACTTCGAAGAAGCTCGCCACGTGCGCCGACACGCGCCGCGACATCACCATGTGATCGGCCGTGATCTTGCGGATCTTGGACCAGGGCTCGACACGGTCGCCGGGCCACGGTTCGACTGCGGGATGCTCGATGGCACCGGCGGGTGCCGGGTACCGGGTACCAGGCACCGCTGGTGCCTGCGTCGGAGTCCGCTCGATGTATCCCAAGATGTCCTGCTTCGTCACGCGCCCAGCGTAGCCACTGCCCGGAATACGCGAGATGTCCACGCTGTGCTCGGCGGCGATCTTACGGACGAGCGGCGTCGATTTCGTACGGAGACGCTGTTCGGCCGTCTGGACGCCTCCGTCACCGTCGCTCTTCAAGACAGGCGCAGGTGCGGCAGGGGCCGGTGCCGGAGCCTTGGGTGGTTCCGGTTTCGGAGCCGGCGCGGGCGCGGCGGCCTTCGGAGGTTCGGGCTTGAGCGGCGCCGAGGCCGCGGCCGGCTTCGCAGCCGTCGCTCCCGCTTCAGTCTCGAGCACCGCAACGAGCGTCTGCACGGGGACCGTCTGGCCCTCTTGCACCTTGATCTCGGCCAGGACGCCCGCGGCTGGCGCGGGAATCTCGGCGTCGACTTTGTCTGTCGAGATCTCGAACAGCGGCTCGTCGCGTTTCACGGGATCGCCCACCTTCTTGAGCCATTTGCTCAAGGTGCCCTCGGCGATCGATTCGCCCATCTGCGGCATCAACACGTCTACGCGCGCCATATTCTCTCCGTCAGTAGGCCGCGAGCCATCGTGCGGCTTTCACAATATCGTCAGTCTGGGGCAGCACGAAGTCCTCGAGCGTCGGCGCATATGGCAGCGGCACATCGTGTGCCGTCACCCGCATGATCGGCCCGTCGAGCCACTCGAACGCCTGCTCGTTGATGCGCGCGGCGATCTCGCCCGCGATGCCACCGGTCCGCGTGTCCTCGTGCACGATCAGCACCTTATTCGTCTTCTTCACCGTCGCGACGATCGCCGCGTCATCGAGCGGGAGCAACGTCCGCAAGTCGAGCACCTCCACCGACACGCCGTCTTCCTTGTCGAGCTTGTCGGCGGCTTCCAGCGACTTCCACAGCGTGGCGCCGTAACTGATGATGGAAAGCTGCTTGCCTTCGCGTGCCATCCGTGCCTGCCCGATCGGCGTGAGAATTTCTTCGCCCTCGGGCAGCCGTTCCTTGATACGCCGATACAGCCACTTGTGCTCGAGATACAGGACGGGATCGTCATCGCGGATAGAAGCCTTAATGAGCCCCTTCGCGTCCCGGACCGTCGCGGGATACACAATTTTGAGCCCAGGCGTGTGCAGGAACGCCGCCTCCGGGTTCTGCGAATGGAATGGCCCGCCCCGCACATACCCGCCGCAGGGACCACGCACGACGACGGGCGTGGACAGCCCGGCCCGGTAGCGTGCTGTGGCGACGTAGTTCGTCAACATGTCGTAGGCGCAGGAGATGAAATCGATGAACTGCATCTCCGCGACGGGACGCAGTCCCATGTGCGCCGCGCCGGCCGCCGCGCCGACGATCGCCGCCTCGGAAATCGGCGTGTCGATCACGCGCGACTCGCCGAAGCGCTTGGTGAAGCCTTCGGTGACCTTGAACGCGCCGCCATACAGTCCGACGTCTTCGCCGAGGATGAAGACGCGATCGTCGCGCTCCATCTCTTCCCAGAGCCCCTGACGCAGCGCTTCGAGGAACGTGACTTCGGGGGGGGCCATTACAGACTCTTGAACCAGAGTTTGTCGGCTGCCGGCGGATCGACGTACACGCCCGGCAGCGCGGTCTCAGGCTCCGGCAACGGCTCGTTCACGCAGGCGTCCGTCGCCTGATCGACCTCGACCCGGACGCGCTCGTCGATGTCCTTCATGTCCGCTTCGGCAACAAGATCGGCGGCGATCAAGCGCTGGACGTAGCGATCGACTGGATCGTTCGCCTTTGCCCATTGTTCCAGCTCGCCTTTCGGCACGTAACGCTGATCGTCGTGCTCGGCATGCCCTTTGCGACGATAGGTCTTCACTTCGATGAAGTGCACGCCCTTGCCGCGCCTCGCGCGTTCCACCGCGAATCTCGTGGCTTCGTAGACCGCGAACACATCGTTGCCATCAACGGTGACCGCCGGAATGCCATATCCCTTCGCCTTCTCAGCGAGGTCCTTCACGGCGAATTGTCTCTCAGGCGGCGTGGAATAGGCCCAATGGTTGTACTCACCAATGACGACGAGCGGCAGCCGCTGCACCGCGGCCAAGTTCAGGCCTTCGTGAAAGGTGCCGGTCGAGGTCCCGCCATCGCCGATGTAGACGAGCCCGACACGCGGCTCAGCGCGCAGTTTGAAGCTCAGGGCAATCCCCGCCATCACCGGGAGCATGTCACCGAGGTGCGAGATCTGGCCGAGGTAGCCCTTCTCCAGGTCATTGAAATGGACGTTGAGCTCGCGGCCGTGGGTGGGGCTGTCGGCCTTGGCCATGTATTGGCGAAGGATTTCGATCGGCTGGGCTCCCATCACGAGCAGGGAGCCGAGGTTACGAATCAGCGGCGACAGGATGTCCTTGTTCCGCCCCCGC
Source organism: Gemmatimonadales bacterium (assembly GCA_036390255.1). Taxonomy (GTDB): domain Bacteria; phylum Gemmatimonadota; class Gemmatimonadetes; order Gemmatimonadales; family GWC2-71-9; genus 20CM-2-65-7. The sequence goes on from DASWCE010000268.1 coordinate 15,724, forward strand.
TCCAAGGCAAACGCCGAGGCAACCGATTCGCCCTCCTGGCCGAGGGAGCGGAACAGCCCGCCGAGCACCTTGGCCTGGCGATACAGCGCTACCAGACGCTCTTCCAACGTCCGGGTCAGCCGGAGGTAATAGTAGATCTCGAGCAGCTGGTCGGCCGACAGCGCCGCGCCGCCGGGGGGGGGCACGGCGGCGGTGGGCCGAGTCGCAGGAAGAGCCATGGCCCTAAATTATAGTCGAGGGGGAAGAGCCATGGCGAACATCAAGCTGCGCGTGACCGGCATGACCTGCGGCCACTGTCAGGCGAAGGTCGAGCAGGCGTTGAAAGGTGTCAGCGGCGTCTATTCGGCCGTCATCGACTTGCCGGACGGCGAAGCAGAGATCGACTTCGACGATGACTCGGTGACGACGGACCAACTCGTCGCCGCCATCGTCAAAGCAGGCTACAGCGCGAAGATCGCGGGCTAGTAGGCGCCGCGCATGACGTGCGCAGGCTCGACGAGCCTGTGCACCTCTGCGAGAAATCGTTTGGCGAGCTTGTCGAGCTCCGACTCGCCCACCTGATCGGTCGCGGCTTCCACGAAGGTGTAGTGCCCACCCTCGGGTCGTGCGCTGATCGTGATGCGTCCCAATGTCCCCTGATAGGCGCGCCGTCGCGGCGACTCTTCCAATGGGGCGAGCCGGCCGCCGAAAAAGCTCTTCGCGACATCGAGCACGGCTTCGGGACTCGCGCTAGTTCTGTGGAAGTAGCGCATGACTTACCGCTCCTGGAGTTTTGAACGCTCGCAGCGTGAGGCTATTGAGCACCACCGAGAGGCTCGACCACGCCATTGCCGCGCTCGCCAGCACGGGCGAGAGCAGCCATCCCGTGACAGGATACAGCACGCCCGCGGCGATCGGAATCAGCAGCACGTTATAACCAAACGCCCAGATCAGATTCCAACGAATCGTCCGCATCGTGCGTCGCGCGAGCTCGATCGCCGTGTACACCGCGAGCAGGTCGCCACGAATCAGCGTCACGTCGGATGCTTCCATGGCGACGTCGGTGCCGGTGCCGATGGCGATCCCGACATCCGCCTGCGCGAGCGCCGGGGCATCATTGATACCGTCCCCGACCATCACGATGTGCGCGCCGCCATTCTGGCGCTGCAGTTTCTTCACGAGATCCGCCTTCTGCGATGGGAGCACCTCGGCGATCACCTCATCGATTCCGACTTCCGCGGCGACCGCCTGGGCGCCTTTCTTCGAGTCGCCCGAGACCATGGCCACTGGAATGCCGCGCTTCTTCAGCAGCTCGATCGCGGTCTTGGACGTCGGCTTGATCGGGTCGGAAATCGCGATCACCGCGTACACGGTGTTGTTCACCACGCAAATCACGGGCGAGCGGCCCTGCGCGGCCAATCGATCGGCGTCCCCGCCCAGCGAGCCGAGCTCGAGGCTGCGTTCCCGTGCGTGCCGCAGCGAAATCACTTCGATGATGCGGCGATCGACCGTGCCGCGCACGCCGCGTCCCTCCATCGCCGCGAACTTCTCGACCGGCAAGAGCGACACCTGCTTGTCCTGCGCGGCTTTGAGGATCGCCACCGCGAGCGGATGCTCCGAGCGCTGCTCGACGGACGCCGCCCATTTGAGCACGTCGGCCGGACTGATCGGCGTGCCGTCCGGCTTTTTGGCCGTGACGATATGCGTGACGGTCGGCTTGCCCTCGGTGATCGTGCCGGTCTTGTCGAGCAGGACCGTGCGGGCGTTGGCCAGCCGCTCCAGCGCCTCGCCGCTCCGGATCAGAATCCCGTACTCCGCCGCTTTGCCCGTTCCGACCAGAATTGCGGTGGGCGTCGCAAGCCCGAGCGCGCACGGACACGCGATGATCAGCACCGTCACGAATGCGACGGTCGCGAAGACCAGCGCTCGCACCTGCGGCGCCGGTCCCAGATCGAACCAGCCCACAAACGCCGCGATCGCCACGGCAATCACGATCGGAACGAACACGCCCGCGACGCGGTCGGCGAGCTGCTGAATCGGCGCCTTCGTGGCTTGCGCGTCCTCTACAAGTTGCACGATTTGGGCGAGGGCGGTTTCCTTGCCCACGCGCGTCGCGCGGAACGTGATGCTGCCGGTCGTGTTCAGCGTGCCGCCGATCACTTCGTCGCCCGGTTTCTTGGCCACAGGCATCGGTTCCCCGGTCAGCATCGCTTCGTTCACCGCCGACGCGCCCTCGGTGACGATTCCGTCCACCGGCACCTTCTCGCCGGGCTTCACGATCACCATATCGCCGAGCACCACTGCCTCGACCGGGATATCGATCTCCTGCCGATCGCGGAGCACGTGCGCCGATTTCGCGCGCAGCGATGCCAGCCGGCGAATCGCTTCGGATGTGCGGCCCTTCGCTCGCGCTTCCAGCAGCCGCCCGAGCAGGACGAGCGCGATGATGGCAGCGACTGCCTCGTAGTAGACATCGGCGGGCAGACCCGCACGCAGGAAGAGCGTGGGTGCGGCCGTCGCGACAAGTGAATAGAGGTAAGCCGCGCCAGTGCCCACGCCGATGAGAGTATTCATGTCGGCGGTGCGGTGCCGGAGGCCATTCCAGGTGCCTTTGTAGAACTGCTGGCCCGACCAGGCGACGACGGGGAGCGTAACGATCGCCAACCCCCGTTTGATCCACTCGAGATCGAAGATCCATCCCTGCCCCGTCACCCAATCGCGCAATGCAACCGCCAGCGGCATGAGGAGGCGGCCGAGCAGATCGATCTGCTTCATCGTGCCGTTCTCACCCATCGGCCGATCCGCCATCAGCAGCATCGAGCCGAGCATCGCGACGACTGTCACGACCGCGGCGACGACGAACTTCCAGGTGAGCGTGCGGATTTCGCGCCGCCGCGCGATGCGCTCGCGTTCGAGCGGATCCTCCGCTGCGATCGGCTCCGCAACCTCGAACCCGGCCGCGGTCACCGCCTTTTCGAGATCCTCGGCACTGGCGACACCCGGCACATAGTCCACGGTCGCCGTCTCCGTCGCCTGATTGGCGACGCCGCGAATGACGCCATTGACCTTCGCCAGCGACTGCTCAAGCGGGGCGACGCTCGGCGCATAATGCAGATCGACGATCCCAAACGTCACGGTCGCCTTGCCGCAGTTGTAGCCCGCCTCGCGCACCGTCTTGATGAGCTGCCCCACGTTGGTCTGCGCGGAGTCGTACTCGATCGCGGCCTTGTTCGTCGCGAAGTTGACCCCGGCCGACGTGACGCCCGTCGCCCCGGCCAGCGCCTCCTGCACCGTCGCGGCGCAGCTGGCGCAGGTCATCCCTTCGATCGGTAGCACGATGCGGGTCTTACTCATGGGCGGGGGGCGGCATCGTGGAATTTGTGGGGCGATGAGGCGGCGCGACGCTCGCCGGGCGGCTCCACGACGAGCAGGCCCTTCAGCATGTTCATACCGCAGCGAAAGGGATACTCGCCAGGCTGTTCGGGGGTGAATTCGACAGTCGTGGTCTGAAACGCCGGCAACTGCTGATCGATGCCGAACTTCTCGAACACGACGCGCTCCGAGCAGTCGGCCGTCTCGTCGCGATAGAATTGCAGCCGCACCGGCTTGCCTGCTTGCACGACGATGGTGTCGGGGGTGTAGCCGCCCTTCACTGTGACGCGCACTTCCTGCGCACCCGCGCTGGCCGTCGCCGCCACGGCAGTGCCGCGGGAGTAGAGGAAGTACCACAGCACCCAGACGATGGCGACGGCGCCGAGCGCCGTGACGATGATCTGGGTGGACGTCAGCACGTCCTCGCTAGCGCATCTGCGCGCGCGCGGGAGCGCTTCGAGTCGGGGCGGCGGATTCGATCCGCATGGCGTAGAACGAGCGCCACACGAAGGCCAACGCGATGACGAGGAACGCCCCCGCGAGCACCAGGCCCAACGTCGCGCCGCGCTCGGCGGTCAGCGACACCGCGAGCTCGACCGCGAGCAAGCCGAACAGCGTGGTGAACTTGATGATGGGATTCATCGCCACCGACGACGTATCCTTGAACGGGTCGCCCACGGTGTCGCCGACGACGGTGGCGTCGTGCAACGGCGTGCCTTTCTGCTTCAGCTCGGTCTCCACGATCTTCTTGGCGTTGTCCCACGCACCCCCCGCATCCGCCATGAAGATGGCCTGGTAGAGGCCGAACAGCGCGATCGAGATTAGGTAGCCGATGAAGAAGTACGGCTCGAAGAACGCGAATGCGAGCGTCGCAAAGAAGACCGTCAGGAAGATGTTGAACATGCCCTTCTGCGCGTACTGCGTGCAGATCGCCACCACTTTCTTGCTGTCCGAGACCGAAGCCTTGGTCGTCCCCTCGAGCCGGATGTTCGCCTTGATGAACTCGACCGCGCGGTAGGCGCCGGTCGTCACGGCCTGCGTCGAGGCACCGGTGAACCAGTAGATCACCGCGCCGCCCGTGATCAGGCCGAGCAGGAACGGGGGATGGAGAATCGACAGGTTCGACAGCAGCTCGGGCTGTAGCCCGTGCGTCAGCGCCACGATGATCGAGAAGATCATCGTGGTCGCACCGACCACCGCCGTGCCGATCAGGACTGGCTTTGCCGTCGCCTTGAATGTGTTTCCCGCTCCGTCGTTTTCTTCCAGGTTCTCTTTGGCCCGCCCGAAGTTCGGT
>DASWCE010000269.1:0-5384 GCA_036390255.1 Gemmatimonadales bacterium
AGACCCACGCCTCGGATGAGTTCGGGCTCGCGGCGAGGGCGCGATCGAAGAGGGCAAATGCCCCTTCGTAATCGCGGGAGAGAAACGCCCGCACGTGGCCGCAGAGCGCCAGCGCGCGTGCGTCGAAGGGATCGCGCTCAAGGGCCGCGGTGGCCAGGCGGGTGATCTCATCGTAATCCCGTGCGCGGTCTTCCGACCACCCCTGGCCGATCCGGATGCTGTACCATTGCGCGCTGAGGGCATATGGGGTCGCGTAGGTGGGCTCGAGGTCAATCGCGCGCTGAAACATCTCGCGCGCCCGTTCGAACTCGTCTCGCCGTAGCCGGTACATGAGATCGAGGCCGCGGAGCACGAAGTCGTAAGCGTCCAGGCTGTCGGGGCGCTTGCGCAAGACGCGGTCCAGCTCCGCTTGGCGGACGTGGGGGGCGATGGTCGTTACGACCCGCTCTGACAACCGGTCCTGCAGCGCGAAGACATCGTCCACCGTTCCTTCGACGCTGTCCGTCCACAACACGGCGCCTGTCTCGGTGTCGCTCAACTCGGCGCCGGTGCGGATTCTCTGGGCCATCCGGCGCACGCTGCCGGACAGCACGTACTGCACGTCCAGCTTTCGTCCGACCGATCGCACGTCAGCGCTCGCGCCGCGGAAGCCAAGGGTGGAAGAGCGCGAAATGACGAAGAGATCGGGGAGGGAGACGAGGGCGCCGACGATGTCTTCAACGATCCCGTCGGCGAAGTAGCTGTCGCCGGCGCGAACGTCGTCTTCGCGAAACGGAAGCACCGCGATGGAGGGCCGGTGAGCCCTCGGGCCCGGACGCGATCCTGGGGCAGCGCGCGCAGACGCCTGACGTGCTTCGTATCGGCCCTTGACCGGCACGACGCGCGCCATCGGCGACGTCTCCGCCGACTGCGGCGTGGTCGCGAGCTCCTCAACGACCACGCGGTACACGCGCACCGGTTTGGCGATGTTCTTGACTGTGTGTTCACCGAGCGACTCGTACCGGTACGGCAGCCTGTTCTCGACCTGGTCGTACGCCGTACCTGAGATGGAGATACCGCCGGCCTCGGCTAACGACTGGAGACGGGCGGCGACGTTGATTGCGTCGCCATAGATCCGCTCGTCGTCGACGAGCACGTCGCCAAGATTCACACCGATGCGGAACTCGAGCCGGCGTCCTTCGGGCAGCCGGGCGTTGCGTTCACCGAGCGAGCGCTGGATCTCCACCGCACACTGCACGGCGTCCGCCACGCTGGCGAACTCGGCGAGCAGGTTGTCGCCAGGACTATCTACGACGCGCCCGCGAAAGTGCGTGATCACGTCCCGCATCGCCGCGCGGTGCGAGGTCAGGATCCGAACGGTGCCGACCTCGTCCTCGCCCATCAGACGGCTGTAGCCCTGAGCGTCCGCCGAAAGGATGCCGGCGAGCCGACGCTTAGCGGTCAACGCCGTGACCTTCCGCTCGCGATCCGCGAGCGCCTACCTCGCAGGTGCGGACACTTCATACCGACGCTCCTGGTCGGAAACTCGCGCGAAATGCCTCGGCTAGCGCAGGTTGTTAGCCCTGAAGGCGAGTATTCTCCCGCCATGCCATAGTGCGCGAACGCCAAGAATAGTGGTGACGACGAGCGAGACGAATTTGGTCCATTCGACCAACCACTCCGGCGGCAGGGCCATTTGCCCCTCCTACGCAGGTCTGCAGGGACCTATGACTGGGTCGAGGCTGAAGACACCAACGCCCTCCGCACGTCTATGCGAGCCGCGGAGGGCGTCGGGACCGAGACGAGCACACTGAAGAACCCTGGCTCCATCCACCCAATCTCAAGCCGCTCAACATGACCAGGGACCGATGGCCCTCCTTTTACGACGGAATTAAAGGGGTGTCAATGCCAAATTTCAGGATACTCGCAGCAGTCTTGTCGGCAGCCAGGTTGCAAGCTCCTACAGCAGGCGCTGGATCGCTCTGATCGAGTGACTCCAACGTGCGGGGCACGCTGCACGCTTGCTCGCGAGGACGTATTGTCCGCACGTGCTTCCTCTAGACGGTGTCTCGATCGTGCACCCTATTGTTCAGCAAGTCCGCTACAGCCGAGTGTCTGACGATCACCTTCTGTCGCCTCACGCTACGGGGGTTATCTGGTGCCACCGGTGGTTCGCCCTCGGTCCAACACTCTTCGTCACTCAAATCACCTGATCCATACGGGCGAGCATGGACTACGGTATGGTAAGACCAAACGCGGTCTCAAGCCCGTGCTGAGCAACCGGGCGGCGAGCACCAGGTTGGCCGCGCCACATTCTAGGCAACGACCTCGCATGGGCCTCGGCATCAGCCCTCCCTCAGCGCCGCGTACTACAACACCGCGCGCACACATCAAGCCCTCCGCAACATGGCGCGGCACATCCTGGCCATGCTCCGGAGCTGAGCCGCACATCGGCATCTGCAGGCCGGCCGCTACATGACGAAGGCGCTCGACGTCTTGAGCAGTTAGCGAGGAAAAATTGAGGATGGTGGTTTCGTGTTTGAGTTCGGTCGGCGACGCACCTCAAACACGACGCTATCAAACATCAACGAACCAACGTGGTGGCTCCAACGGGATTCGAACCCGTGTTTGAGTCGCGATTACGTTTTCGTTGGAGTTGTCGCACGTTACGACTTGTTGGGTCGCGAAAGAGTCGACGCGACTAAAACATGCAGCTGAAAAGCTCGTAGGACGGCACGCGCTGTCCCCAGATTCCGCCCCGTCGCCCCGAGAGCCGCCTCTCAGGCGGGCGGTGGCAACGACACCAGCACGGCCGCGAGCAGCAGTACCGCGACGAGCGCGGCGAGCTCTCGCTGCCACCAGCGCTCGGGCGCACCGATGCCCTTCCATCGGGCGGCCATCGCGAGGGTGAGTACCAGTATCAGCGTGGCGAGCTTCGCCACGATGAGGCGTCCGTACGAGGTGTCCGTGAGATCGTCCGTTCCCGTGAGGTGCTGAAATGTCAGCAGCGCGCCGCTTCCCGTCGCGACCAGGAGCGCAATGCTCGCGACGCGCCCCGCCCGTCGCGCGATGGCCGCGCGCAACTGGGTGACACCCGCGGCCTGCCACGCCACGAGTAGCGCGATCACCGTGCCCACCCACGTCCCCATCGCGGCTACGTGGAGGGCGTTCGTGACGAGGCCAGCGGCGAGGGGGCGAACGCTCACAGCGTGCACGGCTTGGCCATCGATCACCGCGAGCGCAATCCCGAGCGCGAGGCCGAGCTTCAGCGAAGTGCTCGAGCCGGTCTCAAGCGCGGCCAGCACCGCCCAGAGCGCGAGCGCGACACCGAGGCGCTGACCGGTCACCAGCCCTACGCGCGACTCCAGTACATCCGCCAGCACGTCGCCATCGCCCGAAATGCCCAGGCGCAACGCGTGGCCGAGCACGACGAGCGGCTCCGCGAGCACGAGCGCCACCACCCCAAATCGGGTGAGCCGCCACAGCACGCGATCGAACGCGGCGACGCGCGGGACGGCGAGCGGGCGAAGCACGAGCCAGCGGAACGCGAGACTGCCGAAGCCGAGGGCGTAGCCGAGGAAGTGCAGCGCACGTCCCACGACCGCGAGCACGAATCCGGAGCGCGAAGCCGTTCGCATGTCGTCCGGGAGTGCCGCGACGGTTGCCGTTGGCCGGCCCACGGTGAAGGTGAACCGCCCCCGCTCGGGCTGGGCGTCTCCGGACACGACACGCCAGTTCACCACGTAGGTCCCCTGCTCGGCTGCGTCCACATCCACGCTGACGCTCCGTCCCGTCGCGCGCGCGGGCCCGCGCTCCACACGTCGTCCGCTCGGCGCCACGACGCGGATGCCGCGCCCGATCGGTTGCACGGGCTCGTTGAACGTGAGGCGGATCACCGGCGGCGGTGCCGCCACCACGACCCCAGTGACACACCGGGAGTCGGCGGACGCGGGGACCCCGGCGCAGAGATCAGGCGGATCGGACCCGACGAGGCGGGCGTGTGCAAGTGCGCCGCGGGGGACGGCGAGCGCCGCGAACACCGCCGCCGCGAGCGCGAGCGATCTCCCTGCCCGGCGGCTCAGGCTCCGGCGGCCTCCACTACCCGCGTCGGCAGCGGGCGCGAAGCCTGGCCGATGCGGAGCACGAGGCCCGCCGCGATCAGGCAGACCAGGCCGGCGCTCATGAACGTCACCTGATAGTCGCCGAGCCAAGTATGTAACAGGCCGCCACCGTAAGCGGCCGTCGCTGCCCCGAGTTGGTGAGACGCGGCGATCCAGCCGAACATGATGCCCACGTTCTCGCGGCCGAACGTGTCCGCGGCCAGGCGCGCAGTCGGCGGCACCGTGGCCACCCAGTCGAGTCCATAGAAGATCACGAAGGCGGCGAGGCCGAGGTAGGCCGAGCCGAACGCGTAGGGCAGGAACAGTAGCGAGAGTCCCCGAAGGCCGTAATACCAGCAGAGCAGATAGCGGTTGTCCCAACGGTCCGAGAGCCAGCCCGAGACGGTGGTACCGATGATGTCCAGCAGACCGATTGAGGCGAGCAAGCTCGCCGCCATGACCTCGGGGATGCCGTGCTCCATCGAGGCGGGGATCAGATGCGTGCCGATGAGGCCGTTGGTGCTGAGGCCACAGATGAAGAAACTCCCCGCCAGCAACCAAAAGTCGCGCGAGCGTAGCCCGAGCGCAAGGCCGATCAGCGGAGCGGCGGCTGCGGCGCGCGGCGGCCGCGGCGTAGGGGGTGCGTTGGGGGGCTCGCCGAACGGGCGGAGGCCGATGTCCCGGGGGTGGTCACGCATCAGCAAGGCCACCAGCGGCAGCACGACGAGGGCGACGCCGGCCACCAGCAGCACGGCGCTTCGCCAGCCGAGGCGCACCACCATCGAGGCGAGCAGGGGCAGGAACAGGAGCTGGCCGGTGGCGGAGCTGGCCGTGAGCAGGCCCAGCACGATGCCGCGGCGTTCCGTGAACCAGCGGTTGGCGACCATGGCCCCGAGGACGGATGCCATGGTGCCGGTGCCGAGTCCGACCACCACGCCCCACAGCAACGCGAGCTGCCACGACGCGGTCATCAGGGTGGTCAGGGCGACGCCGGTGGCGACGAGCGCGAGCGACGTCACCATGACGCGCCGGATGCCGAGTCGGTCCATCAGTCCAGCGATGAACGGCCCGGACAGACCGTAGAGGAACAGGTTGATGGAGACCGCGAACGACACGGTCGCGCGCGTCCACCCGAACTCGCGCTCGAGCGGGATCATCAGCACACCAGGCGCGGACCGAATCCCCGCCGCGGCCAGGAGGGTCACGAAGGTCACCCCCACGACGATCCACCCATAATGCACGCGCCCCCGCATCCGTCTCTCGATCGACATCAGAGGCTTCCTCTTCGTGCGCGCCTTGGCCGGA
>DASWCE010000270.1:0-6848 GCA_036390255.1 Gemmatimonadales bacterium
GATGCCCCTCGTGCGCAGCTCATGGTCGAGCGATTCCGAATAGCCTTCGACCGCGTGCTTGGTCGCGGAATAAAGCGCCATGTACGGTGCCGGCAAGAAGCCCAGCACGGAACCGATATTGATGATGCGACCGCTCCCCTGGAACCGCATGTGAGGCACAACGGCTCGCGTCATCCGCACGATCCCGAAGAAGTTCGTATCGAAAATCGATCGCGCCTGCTCGATGGAGCTCTCTTCCGCTCCGGCGGGGGCGACACTGAAGCCCGCGTTGTTCACGAGCAGGTCGATGCGGCCCTCCGCGCGCAGCACTTCCCTGATGGTGGCTTCGACGGATTCATCGCTAGTCACGTCGAGGGGCAGTAGCTCGAACGATCGCTCGCTTGCCTTGGCTGCGCGTCTGCTAGTGCCGTAGACCTTGTAGCCCGCCATCGCGAGGCGTTCCGCCGTGGCTTCGCCAATGCCTGACGAGGCGCCTGTAACGAGCGCTGTCTTGTACTGCAGGATGTCGTTGCTTCTGATCTTCATGGGTACGCCTTTCAATGGTTTCTGCTAGGCAGGGATAGGCTCGGTTCGAATCTCCGGAGCGGCGTGCTCGCCCTTCGCGAGCGGCTTGATCTTGAACCAGATGGCATACAAAGCCGGCAAGAACACGAGCGTGAGCACCGTCCCGGCGAAGGTTCCGCCGATCAAGGTGTACGCCAGCGTTCCCCAGAAAACCGAGTGAGTGAGCGGAATGAAAGCCAGCATTGCGGCAAGCGCCGTCAGAATGACCGGACGGGAGCGCTGCACGGTGGCCTCGACCACCGCATCGAATGGCGCCAATCCCTCCTTCTCGTTGTGACGGATCTGGCCGATCAGGATGAGCGTGTTGCGCATCAGGATTCCGGAAAGCGCCACTAGACCGACCAGCGCGTTGATGCCGAACGGCTGCTGGAACACGAGCAAGGTCGGAATGACGCCGATGAGGCCCAGCGGCGCGGTTGCGAACACCATCGTCATCACGGACATCGAGCGGACCTGAAAGATGATCGTGATCAGCGTGAGGGCGATCATGATCGGGAACAGCGGCGCCAAGGCGCGATTTGCCTTGCCGGACTCCTCGATGGAGCCGCTCTGCTCGATGCGGTAGCCCGAAGGCAGCTTCGCGATGATGGGCTGGAGCTCCTTCCATACGGCGGTGGACACGTCCGGCGGCTGCAAGCCCTCGGCAATGTCGCCGCGCACGGTGATGGTCGGCGTGCGATCGCGGCGACGCAGGATCGGGTCTTCCATGCGGATCTCCACGGTTCCGATCTGCGACAGCGGAATCCGCTGACCGGCCGCTCCACTCAGCGTGAAATCGGCGATCTTGCGCGGATCGAGCCGCGCGCCTCCGGCAGAGCGCGCCATCACCTGCACCGAACGGATGTCTTCGCGGACATCGGTGATCGGGATGCCGCTCAGGAGGAACTGAAGCTGTTGGGCCACGTCGCTGGACGTCAAGCCGATGCTCTGCAGCCGGTCCTGATCGAGCGCAAAGCGAAGCGTGGGCACGCGCTCGCCCCAATCGGTATTGGTCGTTCTCATTAGGGGGCTGGCTTGCATCACGTCCCGTACCTGCGCCGCGATGTCACGAAGCTTGTCGGGGTCGGGCCCCATCACGCGGAAAGCCACGGGGAAGGGCGAGGGCGGCCCGAACACGATCTGCGTGACCCGCACGCGAGCCTCCGACGCCAGGCCGTCGGCCACCGCGTGTCGTAGCCTCCACTTGAGCGCCTCGCGTGCCGCTTCGCCTGGCGTCAACACGACGATCTTCGCGAACGAGGGATCCGGCAACTCCGGCGACAGAGCAAGGAAGAAGCGCGGTGCCCCCTGTCCGATGTACGCAGTAACGATCTTGGCTTCCGGTTGCTTGGCCAACCAAGCCTCGACTTTAGCGGTGGCGGCGCTCGTCTGCTCGATGGAAGTGCCGTACGCCATTTGCACTTCGACCAGCACTTCCGGTCGATCCGAAGTCGGAAAGAACTGCTTCTTCACCACGCCCATGCCCAGCACGGCGACGAAGAACGCACCGACCACGCTGGCCGCGACCAGCCATTTGCGGCGAATCACAAGTCCCAGAAGCCGGCGGAAGCGGTTGTACCGCGGCGTGTTGTAGATCGCCTCGTGGCCGCCCTCGCGCTTCTTGATGTTCGGGAACAGCTTCACCCCGAGATAGGGCGTGAACACTACGGCGACAACCCAGGATGCGATCAGCGCGATGCCGACGATCCAGAACATGTTGCTGGTGTATTCGCCGGCAGTCGATTTGGCGAAGCCGTTCGGCATGAAGCCGATCGCGGTCACGAGGGTCCCGGCGAGCATGGGCGCGGCGGTATGACTCCACGCATACGCGGCTGCGCCGATGCGGTCGTAACCCTCCTCCATCTTCACGAGCATCATCTCGATGGCGATGATCGCGTCGTCGACCAGCAGTCCGAGGGCGAGTATCAGCGAGCCGAGGGTGATGCGGTCGAAGTCCTTGCCGGTCGCCGCCATGACGATGAATACCGCGGCCAGGGTCAGAGGAACCGCCGCGGCGACCACGATGCCGACGCGCCATCCCATGCTGAGAAAGCTCACGAGCATCACCACGCCGAGGGCGCCGAGAAACTTGACCATGAACTCGTCGACGGCTGTCCGAATGTTGTCGGACTGGTCCGTGACCTTGGAGAGGGTCATGCCGAGCGGCATTTGCGCGTTGATCGCCGCCGCTTCCGCTTCCAGCGCGCTTCCGAGGTCGAGGCCGTTCCATCCCTCGCGCATGACCACGCCGAGCAGCAACGTCGGCTCGCCGTTGTTGCGGATCAGGAAGGTGGCCGGGTCTTCGTAGCCGCGCTTCACTTCGGCAATGTCGGCGAGCTTCAGCGTACGGCCTTGCGCGGCGACGGGCGTAGTGCGGATCTTCTGCAGATCGTCGATGGCCCCGTCCAGCCTGATGAGGACTTGCGGGCCCTTGGCTTCGATCGCGCCTGCTGGCGTCATAGCGTTGCGGCTGTTGAGCGCGGCGAAGATGTCTCGCGGCGACACGCCCAGTGTTGCGAGGCGGTCGTAGGAGAACTCGACGAAGATCCTTTCCGCCTGCTCGCCGATGATGTTCACTTTCTTGACGCCCGGCACGTGCAGCAGGCGCTGGCGCAAGGTTTCCGCATCGCGCACGAGGCGCCGATGAGACTCGCCCCTCGCCTTCAACGCGTAGAGCGCAAAGGTCACATCGGCGTATTCGTCGTTCACCATCGGACCGATGACGCCAGGCGGCAACTGACGCGCCTCGTCGCCGAGCTTCTTCCGCGCCTGATAGAACTGCTCAGGGACATCGGCGGGCGGCGTGCTGTCGCGCAGGAAGACCGTGGTGAACGCCAGGCCCGGCCGCGTAAACGTCTCGGTCCGGTCATACCAGCGCAGCTCCTGCATCCGCTTCTCGAGCCTTTCGGCGACCAGCTCTTCCATCTCCTTCGCCGTCGCGCCCGGCCAGGCCGTGACGACGGTCATCTGCTTGATCGTGAAGGAAGGGTCTTCGGCCCGGCCAAGCGTCAGAAATGCCACAACACCGGCGACAAAGATCGCAACGAGCAGGAACAGGGTGACGGAGCGCTCGCGTACGGCGAGAGCGGAGAGATTGAACGCGCTCATCGCGGCCCGGCGGCGTTAATGACCGCGCTCTGCGTCAGTCGCACGCGCTCGCCTTCGTGCAGCAGATGCGCGCCGAGCGCCACGACGCGATCGCCGGCCTTGAGATCGCCGATGACCGAAGCTGCTTCGCCGCTGAGGCTAGCGATTTGCACCGCACGCCGAGTGACCCGGGGCGTGTCCCCTTCGACCCCTTCGACCAGCCATACGCCGGGACCCTCGCCCGGATCGAAGATTGCACCGATCGGTACCTGCAGCGCTGGCGCGGACCGGCCGTCGGATATCTGCATGGAGATGGTCGAGCCGAGTGGCGCGACCGCCAGGCGATCCTCCAGCACATAGCGGGCCTCGAACGTCCGGGTCTGACGGTTCGCGGCATCCGACAACTGGCGAAGTTTCGCCGGGCCCGTCAACCCGCTTCCATACAGAGTCGCCCGGCCTGTGGATCCGATCGCAGGTCGCAGAGTTTCGGGGAGCTCGATGACGGCCTCCCGCCGCCCGGCATGCGCCACGCGCACGACGACCTGACCGGCATTGACGACTTGACCCGGCTCCGCCAAGGTCTCGACGACCACGCCATCCCCGTCCGCAACCAGGACGGCGTAACCTGTTTCATTGCGAGCAACATCCGCCCGGGCCTCGGCCGCATTGAGTTGCGCTCTCGCCGACTCGGCGTCGGCCTTGGCCTTGTCATAGGCCGATGCCGAAACCGCGCCGCCGGCGACGAGATCGCGGTAGCGGGCCTCGTCATCCGCAGTCTGGCGCGCTCGCGCCCTCGCAGCGACAACGGCCTCCTCGTGCGCACGCATGGCGAGCCTTAGGTCGGCGGGGTCGATACGCATCAGCGGCTGGCCACGCTTGACGGTTTGTCCCGCATCAACCAGCCGTTCCAGAACCTTTCCGGGGACCCGGAATCCGAGGTCGCTCTGCACGCGGGCCGCGACGATGCCGGTGAACGAACGCTCTGACTGCACCGAGCGCTCGACAGGCTCTATCCGAACCAGCGGAGGCTGCGTGCGCGGGTCGCTCAAGGAGGAAGCGGCGTCGCTGCATGCCGCCAAAACGAAGGGCAAGAGGCCGATGACAGCAACGACTACGGCGGGATGGCGCTGAAGCATTGGAATCTCCGGAGAACGGCTGTTAAGCAATCACTGAAGGGCGCTGTAGCTGTTGCTGCTTGCAGTTCGCGTATCCCACCCGCCACCCAAGGCCCGGAAGGAGGAGATGGCGGCGCGAGCAACTTCGGTTTGCGCCTGCGCCTTCTCGTCGCGCATCTGCAGCAGGTTGCCGTCGGCATTCAGTACCTCGATCAAGCTGACCACGCCGCCTTTGTAGGCGGCAAGCGAGTTCTCGCGCGCACGCGCGAGCGACGATTCACCGCGCGTTAGGATGCCGAGTTGGGCCTCGCGTTTGACGAGGGCCGAAAACGAGTTCTCCACTTCCTCGGTCGCCCGCAGGACGGCCAGCCGGTATGCCGCGAGAGCTTCACCCTCCCGGCCACGCGCAACGGCGATCTGCGCATCGACGCGGCCGAAGTCGAACAAACGCCAGCGCAGTCCGAGGACCCCCTGGGCTTGGTTCGCACCGCTGGTAAAGAGGTTACGGCTCGAGATCGCGGTGGCGCTGCCCAGCAGCGCGCCGAGCGAGAACTTGGGGTAGTACTCCGCGATCGCCACGCCGATGCGTGCGTTGGCCGCTGCCAGGCGCCGCTCGGCCACCATGAGGTCCGGTCGGCGTCGAATCATCTCGGCCGGGGTGCCGGTCTCGGCAAGATCCGGAGCGACCGGGACCGGTGCCGGCGCGCTCAGCTCGCCGCGGTGGGTTCCCGGCTGTACTCCGAGAAGCACGTCGAGCGCATTCATCGCCGCGTCGAGCGCAGCGTCCAGGACGGGGACTTGCGCCTCGACCTGAGCGAGCGAGCCCTCGGCTTGGCGCACTTGCAACTCGGCGGCGATCCCCTTCTCGTACTGGAGCATGACCGTCGAGAGAAGCTGACGGCGCGTCTCCGCTTGTTGCCGGGCGATCGCGATGCGCGCTTGCAGTCCCCGGACCGTGACGTACACATCCGCCGTTTGCGCCGCCACGGCCAGCCGTGTCGCGACCGCGCCGGCTTCGGATGCCTGATACTCCGCGCGCGCGGCTTCCTGCCCTCTTCGCAGGCCGCCGAACACGTCGATTTCCCAGCTCGCACCGAGGTTGGCCTCGTAGTAGCTGCCCCTGCGGTCGAAGCCGGGCGTCGAGCTCAGCACCTGCCCTAGCGGAGTCTCGAGCGACTGGTAATTCTTTACGCCCTGCGCGCTCACATTGGCTGATGGAAGCATCGCTGCATCCGCCAGGCGCAAGGACGCGCGCGCCTGGGCGACACGCGCCGCCGCCAGCGCCATGTCGAGATTCTGGTCGAGCGCCAGTGCGACGAAGCGCGTCAGCATTGGATCATCGAAGGCGGCCCACCAGGTCTGGAGGTCCGCTTTGCTCTGAATCTCGCGGCGGCCGATCCCGTCCTGACCAAGAAAACGGGACGTCACGGAAATGTCGGGCGACTGGTAGTCCGGGCCGACCGCGCAACCGCTCAGGAGGCTGGCGCTCAGCAAGAGGACGATAGCGGTCGGTCGATTAGATATGATGCTCGTCATATTCGAGGTCAAAAAAACTAGCCCACCGCGGTGCGAACGAGCTCGCGCGCTGCCTTGCGAATGCGTTTGGAAAGCTGCGCATCGTCGACGGCGCGCGCCAGGACTACGGACCCGACCAGGGTCGCAGCGATACCCATCGCTTTGTCGTGACCTGCGCTCCTGCCCCATTCGGGCAATTGGCGCTCGACCAGGCCGATAATGTCTTTGATGCGCCGGTTCGCCGCACGGCGCACATCCGCGTGCTGGCGCGGCACTTCGGTCCCTGCCGCGGCGATGGCGCAGCCCTTCTCCGGCGCCGCCACATGCCCGTCGGAGAGATAGGCGTCGACTAGCGCCATGAGCTCCTGGCCCGGCTTCGCCGCCGCGATCGCTCGGGTGAGGTGCTCGCTCGATTCCGCACCTTCCTGGTCGGCCGCCGCCGCGAGCAGCGCGTCGCGCGACTCGAAGTGTGCATAGAACCCGCCGTGCGTGAGGCCGGCCTCCTTCATCACGTCGGCGACCCCGACGCCTTCGTAGCCGTGCTTGCGAATGGCGCGCGCCGCCGCGCGCAGAATCCGCTCGCGGGTT
>DASWCE010000271.1:0-1501 GCA_036390255.1 Gemmatimonadales bacterium
CGCCGTCCACGCCGACGAAGTCTTCATCGAGGGACAGAAGCCGCACGGCCTGTACCCGCTGGCCTACTACCCACACAACCATCACTTCCTGGCGTTCGCCGCAACACTCGCCGGCAAGAGCGCGCAGGCCATCGAGGCGGCGAAGCGAACTGCAGCGACCACACCGGTGGAGGTAGCGAAACAGGTCCCGTTCCTCGAGCCGTACCTGTACTACCCTTACCTGACCTTGGTGACCTTCGGCCGCTGGGACGAGCTGCTCGCCAGGCCCCTGCCACCGGCGGACCTCCCGTACTCGCGGGCCATGGGGCAGTACGCCCGGGGCATCGCGCTGGCGGCGCGAGGCCGGTTCACGGAAGCCCGCGCGGCGCTCGACACGCTGAAGCAAATCGCCGCCAGCGGGACGCGGGCGTATGCGTCCGCCGGGTGGACGACGCCGAGTACGAATCTGCAGATCGCGACGCACGCGCTGCTGGGCGAGATCGCGGCACGGCAGGGTGCGCTCGAGGAGGGGATCGCGCATTTCCGGGAGGCGATGAAGATCGAGGATGACCAGCTCTACACCGAGCCACCCGACTGGTATTACCCGATCCGCCACTCGCTGGCGGCGGTCTTGCTCCGAGCGCGCCAGCCGGTCGAGGCCGAGCGGTTGTATCGCGAGGATCTCAAACGGTTCCCGGAAAGCGGGTGGTCGCTGTTCGGGCTTGCCCAGGCGTTGCGCGCGCAGGGGAAGAGCGCCGCGGCGGCGGACGTGGATGCCCGCTTTGCACGCGCCTGGGCCGGCGCGGATGTGACGCTGACGGCCTCCCGCTTCTAGGCACAAGCGCCGGAATGCCGTCGCTACAAAGACGCTAGCAGCTCGTAGAACCGGCCGAACACCCGGATGCCGTCCCACAATTGCTTCAGGTCGAGCTTCTCATTCGGCGCGTGCAGCCGGTCGTCGGGGAGACCAATGCCGGTGAGGATGACCGGCGCGCCGCCCTTCCCGAGCGCGGGGACCACCGGAATCGAGCCGCCGGCCCGCGCCGGCACCGTACCCCGCCCGACGACCTCACGGAACGCCTGGTCGAGCAACTTGAAGGCCGGGTGCGT
The DNA here is from genome assembly GCA_036390255.1 of Gemmatimonadales bacterium. Lineage (GTDB taxonomy): Bacteria > Gemmatimonadota > Gemmatimonadetes > Gemmatimonadales > GWC2-71-9 > 20CM-2-65-7. Next base: position 1,090 of record DASWCE010000271.1, read on the forward strand.
CACCTTCACCGTCGCCGGGTCTGCGCCGTGCAGGAATTTCACACTCGCCTGGACGTGCTTGGGCGCAAAGCGTCGGACCGCCGCGGTGAGCTGGCGCTCGACCGCCTTGAGCTTCTGGTCGGGCACGAGGCGCAGGCTCACCTTGGCCGTGGCTTCCGCCGGGATCACGGTCTTGGCACCGTCCCCCGTGAAGCCTCCGGTGATCCCGTGGATCTCGAAGGTCGGGAGGGCCCAGAGGCGCTCCAGCACCGAGTAGGACTTGAGCCCCGTGAGCGCCTTCGCCTGGACGCGGTGCTTCAGGAACTCGCCTTCCCGGAACGGGAGGCGCTTCCAGGTGGCGAGCTCGACTTTCGATGGACGCTTCACCGACGCATACAGGCCGGGGACGTGCACCTTGCCGTCGGGCGTCTTC
>DASWCE010000272.1:0-1943 GCA_036390255.1 Gemmatimonadales bacterium
GGTGATCCTCGATCTCTGCTCGCGCTTCGCCGTCGGCTGGGCGATGAGCGAGCGCATCACGGACGACCTCACCCTCGACGCCCTCGGGATGGCGCTGGCTCGCCGCCGTCCCCCGCGGGGCCTGCTGCATCATTCGGATCGGGGCAGTCAGTACGCCAGCGGCGACTACCAGCGGATGCTGGCGCAGCACGGGATCGTCTGCAGCATGAGCCGACGGGGCGACTGCTGGGACAACGCCGTCGCCGAGAGCTTCTTCGCCACGCTGAAGGTCGAGCTCGTCCCACAACGCGGCCTGGACCACGCGGGCCGCGGCGCGCCGTGAGCTCTTCGATTACCTCGAGCCCTTCTACAATGGGCGGCGACGACATTCGGCGCTGGGCTATCTCAGTCCCCGAGCGTTCGAGCAGCAGCGGGAATACGCAGCACTGGCCACGTAACCCAGGTGTCTATGAAATCGGGGCAAGTCCACTGCTGCTCTCGACAATCGGCTCCCGCATAACCTCGTGAACTAAGGCGGTGTCAGGGAATAAGTGAACGAATTACTTCCGTCCACGCCGCGGGTGAATGGTGTAGTTCCAGTCGCCATGGAAGTGATGGGGCACGAGGTTGAGCGTGGCCATCTCGGAGTCCGTGACGTCCTGGCCTTTCGGATAGGCCCCGCGATCGAGCTCACACCGCACGCGGAGCCCGGCCGCGGTGCGGGTGGAGCCGATGAGATTGACGATCACCGCGAGACTCACGAGCGGCTGGCCGCGCCAGTTGGTGCTGATGTACGAGAAGAGTCGGTGCTCGATCTTGTTCCACTTGCTGGTTCCGGGCGGGAGGTGACAGACGGTGATCGCCAAGCGCGTGCGGTTGGCCAACCGCTGCAGTTCCCATTTCCACCGCCGCACGCGCGCTCCATTGCTGCCGCCGGCGTCCGCGGTGATAAGCAACGAGCGCGCGCGCCGATAGCGGGGCCGGCCCATCTTGCGCCACCATCGCCCGATCGTCCGCGCCGCGAAGGTCGCCGTGTCGTGATCAATGCCCACACTGACCCAGCCGGCGTTGCGCGTGAGATCGTAGACCCCATAGGGAATCGCCTTGCCGCGCTCCGGAATGAGGAAGTCATGGACCCGAACCGGCTCGGGCTGGCCTTTCGGCCGCCACTGGCGTCCCGCGTTCTTGAAGTCGCCGACCAGTTCCTTTTTCTTCGTGTCGACGGAGATGACGGGTTGCGCAGTGGCTTGAAACCGCCGCACCTGCTGGTTGATGTACCGGAACTGCGCATCGCGGTCTGGATGGTTCGGCCCCTCGCGCGTCTTGCGATTGGCCTGCAGACTGTAGCCCGTCGCGGCCAGCAGCTCGGCCACCAACTGGCGGCTGACGGCGTGGCCCATGCTCTGGAGCACCTCCGTCAGGTGCCGCACGCTCTTCGACGTCCAGCGCAACGACGACTCCGGATGTCCCGACGCGGTCGGCTCCACCAACCCTTCGAGGTCGGTCAGCAGGGTCGGATCTTTCACCAGCGTCTTCTTGCGGCCGCCGCCGGGTCGCCGAATCCGCTGCGGGGCTACGTGGCGTGGCGCGGTCAGCTCCTGGAGGCCGCGTCGAATCGTGGAGTACGCGATCCCCGTGGCGCGCGCCACCACCGTGATGCCGCCACGCCCTGCTGCCCGGGCCTCCGTCGCGGCCCAAATCCGCCGCGCTCGCTCCGTCAACGCTGGCGCCAAGGCTTTGTACTTCGCCCGGCAGCGCGTGACGTTCACTCATCCAGCGTAGCGGTCGTGGTCTCACATTCGTTCAGTTATTTTCTGACACTGCCTTAGATCCTCTCCATCAATCGCGGCGTGATCAGGACCGGCGCTTGAGGAGCGCGACGACGGCAGCCAGCCCGGCCTCGACGAGGCCGGAAGATTCGGACAGCTCGAAGTCGAACGACACGCGGTTCGCGCTGCCAAAGC
>DASWCE010000273.1:0-1859 GCA_036390255.1 Gemmatimonadales bacterium
CCTTCCCAGATCCCGTTCGACGTCAACGGCCGGCATATCGTTGTGATCGACGATGTTCTTTATACCGGGCGCACCGTGCGCGCCGCGATGAACGAGCTGTTCGATTATGGGCGCCCAGGAAAAATCGAGCTTGCGGCGCTCATCGACCGCGGCGAACGGCAGCTGCCGATCGCGGCGCAGTACGTCGGCGCCATGCTTTCGGTGCCCGCAGGCAAACTCCTGCGCCTGGCGCGCGACGAGCGCGGCAAATTCTTCTTGCGACTCTCCGATGCGAAACCCGCAGCTTAACGGCGACGGAAGGCTCCAGCACCTGCTCACGATCGAGGGGCTTCCGCGCGAAGTCCTCGTTCACATCCTGGACACGGCCGCGTCCTTCGTCGGCGTGACCGAGCGCGAGGTGAAGAAGGTGCCGCTCCTGCGCGGCAAGTCGGTATTCAACCTGTTCTTCGAAGCTTCAACGCGCACCCGTACCACCTTCGAGATCGCCGCGAAGCGCCTGTCCGCCGACGTCATCAACCTGAACATCACCGTGTCGTCTTCGACCAAGGGCGAGACCCTGCTCGACACGGTCGACAACCTTTCCGCGATGTACGCGGACATGTTCGTCGTGCGGCATTCCTCCAGCGGCGCCGCCCACCTGATCGCAAACCACGTCGCCTCGCACGTGCACGTGATCAATGCCGGCGACGGCCGCCATGCACATCCGACGCAGGGGTTGCTCGACATCTACACCATCCGCCATTACAAGAAGGACTTCACCCGACTCTCGGTCGCCATCGTCGGAGACGTGCTGCACTCGCGCGTGGCGCGCTCGCTGATCCACGCGCTCACCACGCTGGGCACACCCGACGTGCGCGTGGTCGGCCCGAGGACGCTGTTGCCCACGGGCGTGGAGCAGCTCGGCGTCTCCGTGCATCACGACATGCGCGAGGGGCTCGCAGGCTGCGACGTCGTGGTGATGCTGCGCCTGCAAAACGAGCGCATGAAGGGGCCGCTGCTGCCTTCCGCCCAGGAGTTCTTCAAGTCCTACGGCTTGACGCCGCAGAAGCTCGCGCTCGCCAAACCCGACGCCATCGTCATGCACCCGGGGCCGATGAACCGGGGCGTCGAGATCGATTCTTCGGTCGCGGACGGCCCGCACTCGGTGATCCTGCCCCAGGTCACCTTCGGCATCGCCGTGCGCATGGCGGTGATGAGCATCCTCGCCGGAAGCTGAGCATGACGAAACCCGACCCGCCCGCCCTCGATCCCGCGCAAGTGCCCGAGCAGTCGACCACCGGCTACCCGGAGCCGTACAAGAGCCGGGTCGCGGGCCGACACAAGCGTCGCCTCGGTGATGCGACCGGGCTGAAGAACTTCGGCGTCAACCTCACGCGCCTTGACCCGGGCGCTGAGTCCTCGATGCGGCACTGGCACTCCAAGCAGGATGAGTTCATCTACGTGCTCGAGGGCGAGGTCACGCTCGTCACCGATGCCGGGAGACAGAAACTCAAGCGCGGCATGGCGGCCGGATTTCCCGCGGGCAAGGCCGACGGACATCAGCTCGTGAACGAGACAAAGAAGCCCGCGCTCTACCTGGAGATCGGCGATCGCACGCCCGGGGACGGAGCCACCTACGCCGACGTGGACATGGCGGCGCGCGTGATAGACGGGAAATGGGTCTTCACGCACAAGGACGGAAGCCCCTACAAGTGAGCAAGGTCCACATCAGGAACGGTCGCGTGATCGATCCGAAAAACCGCGTCGACGCGAAGCAGGACGTTTTCATAGCGGACGGGAAGATCGCGGCGCTCGTCAAGGCCCCCGCGGGATTTCGCGCCGAGCGCACGATAGACGCGGATAAGCTTGTGGTCTGTCCG
>DASWCE010000274.1:0-7121 GCA_036390255.1 Gemmatimonadales bacterium
CATGTTCTCGGCCGACGGACGGTGGCGGGCGGGGAAGTACTGGCGCGTGAACGCGCAGCTCATGCGCAGCGAGTCCGTCCAGCAGGACGGCACACGGTCCGGCGACTGGGGTGCGCTGGGCGAGGTGTCGTTCAACAGCCGTCCTTTCGATTATAAAGGGATCTACCAGGAGTTCGGCCCTGCTTTTTCGGCGCCGCTGGGGTTTGTGAATCGGGTCGGTTTCCGACGGACTGAACACGAGGCGGACTACACGGTCCGGCTGAAGAGCGGTCCGGTGACGACGTTGGGGCCCGCCGTGTCCGTGGACGCATATTGGGATCACGAGACGGGCCAGCTGCTCGATCGGGACGCGAAGGCGCAGTTCGTAATGCAGCTCCGGGGCCACTCCAAGGTCCTGCTCAACCGGCACCAGTCATTCGAGCTGTTCGAGGGAACAGCGTTCCGCCCCGAGGCCACGGAGGCGGAGGTCGGCAGCGAGTGGGTGAAGTGGCTCGGGTTGACCGCATCCTACATCTGGGGCACCGCGGTGCACCACAACCCGGCGGCTGGCGTCGCGCCTTCCCGCGCGCGCGCGCGCCAAGCGGTAGTGAAAGTCACCCTCCATCCCACGTCGCAGCTTCGCCTCGACCAGTCCTACAACTATGTCGGGCTTCGGACCTCGGCAGGCTCCCGCATCGTCGGCGAGACGCAGTTCCGGGAGAAGCTCAATTACCAGTTTACGCCCCTGTTTTCGCTCCGGGCAATCGTGGACTGGACGGCAAGCGACGCCGATACCACGCTCTCCGCCGAGGACGCCCGGCAGCGGAAGTGGGGCGTCGATTTCCTCCTCACCTACCTCACGCACCCGGGGACGGCATTGTACGTGGGGTACACGGATCGCTACGAAAACCTGCAGATCCTCCCGGGGCCGCCGCGCGACCTCGAGCCCAGCCGCTCCCCCTCCATGTCCGTGGGCCGACAGTTCTTCGTCAAGGCGAGCTATCTGCTGCGCTTCTAACGGAGGGCCACATGACGCTCGCCGCGATTTGTGCCATTCTGTTGCAGGCTGCCGCCAGCCCGCCCGTCGCACCCGCGGTGACCGCGGTCCGGCTTGTTCGGGCGCCCGCCGTGGACGGCCGCCTCGATGATCCGGACTGGGCCCTCGCGACGCCCGTGACGGCGTTCCTCCAGATCGACCCGGACGAGGGCGCCGCGGGGTCCGAGTCGACCGAGGTGCGGGTGCTGTACGACGCGGACGCCATATACGTGGGCGCGCGCCTGTTCGACTCGGAGCCACGGCGCATCGTCAGCCGACTCGCGCGACGCGATGCGTCCACGCACAGCGACGAGTTCCGGCTCTTCCTGGACAGCTATCACGATCACCGCACCGCCTTCGAATTCATCGTCAACCCCGCAGGCGTGAAAAAGGACGTCCTCCTGGGCGGTGACGGCGAGTTCTCCGATGACTCCTGGGACCCGGTCTGGCAAGCGGCGACCGCCATCGACTCGCTCGGCTGGACCGTCGAGATCCGGATCCCCTTCTCCCAGCTGCGCTTCTCCGCGGCAGCGGAGTTGGTGTGGGGAGTGCGGTTCGCGCGCTGGATCGAGCGCAAGAACGAGCTCGCCATGTTCCCGTTTGTGGGGAAGAACGAGAACGGCGTCGCGTCGCGCTTCGCTCACCTTGTCGGCTTGCGCAACCTCGTGCCCCCGAAGCGGGTCGAACTCCTCCCCTACGCGGTCGCCCGCGGCACCTATCATCAACCCGTGGCCCTCAACAACCCGTTCGACGGCAAATCCACCTACTTCCGCAAGGCCGGCGGAGACCTGAAGTACGGCGTCAGTTCGAGTCTCACCCTGGACGCAACCGTGAACCCGGACTTCGGCCAGGTCGAGCTCGACCCGGCAAAGGTGAACCTCACGGCGTTCGAAGACTTCTTCGATGAGCATCGCCCCTTCTTCGTCGAGGGCGCCGAGATCCTCGAGTTCGGCGGCGACGGGGGCGGCGTCAATCGCTTCAGCGCGAAGCCGCTGTTCTTCTACTCCCGCCGCATCGGCCGCGAGCCGCAGCTCGAGCCCACGTCGCCCGGCGACTACACGGACATGCCGGCGAGTACGACGATTCTCGGCGCCGCAAAGCTGAGCGGGCGGACTGCCACGGGCTGGTCCATGGGGCTGCTCGAGGCGCTGACCGAACGGGAGCGCGCGACCGTCTTCGACGCCGCGACCGGTGCCCGCTACAGCGACCCCGTCGAGCCCCTCACGAACTACTTCGTGGGCCGCATGAAACACACCTCCGCCGACGGGAACACCACGATCGGCGCGCTCGGCACGGCCGCGAACCGCCGCCTCGACGCGCCGGTCTTCGACGAGCTACCCACCACCGCGTACGCCGGCGGCATGGATTTCTTCCATCGCTGGAGCCGGAACACGTACACGCTCGCCGCGAGTGTGGGGGGATCGTATCTCGCTGGCGACACGATGGCGATCCAGCGCGCGCAACGCTCGTCGAACCGCTACTACACGCGCCCCGACGCGCAGTCATTCCGGTACGATCCTTCGTTGACCGCACTTACCGGGGTCACGGCCGATCTCTATCTCAACAAGGTGGCCGGAACCTGGCGCTGGGGAATTGCCGCAAGCACGACGACGCCGGGGTTCGAGGTGAACGACCTCGGCTTCCAGAAGCGCGTGGATTTGATCTCCGCCGCCGCCGCACTCGGTCGGCGCTGGACCAAGCCGGGGCGGTTGTTCCGTCAGGGATACGCGTACCTCACGTTTGACCCGAGCTGGAACTACGACGGCGATGCGATTCAGCGCGACGTCGGTGCCTTCGGCTACATGCAGCTGCGCAACTTCTGGTCTTTCAACTGGACCGCGAAGTACAAAACGCCGGTACTCGACGACCGGTTGACCAGGGGGGGACCGCTCGCCGCGACGCCACGGGCCTGGTATGGCAGCGGCGAACTGACCAGCGACACCCGCAAGCACTCGAGCTGGTACGGGTTCGCGTCGTACTACCGTGACGCGGCGGGCGGGTGGTTGGTGAATCTGCTGCCACAGTTGACCTTGCGACCCAACGCCGCCCTGTTCTTGAGCGTCGGACCGGGCTATGTCACAGGACGATTCTCGGCACAGTACGTGACTCGCCGGCGCGACAGCACTGCGGTGGCAACCCTGGGCAACCGCTACGTGTTCGCCGAGCTCCGGGAGCGGAGCGCATACGTGACGCTGCGCGCAAACGCCACCTTCTCGCCCGTGCTCAGTTTCGAGCTGTACGCGCAGCCGTTCACGTTCTCGGGCGCGTATGACAGCTATAAGGAGTTGCGGGCGCGGCGGACTTACTCGTTCGATCAATACGGCCGCGATAACGGCTCGACCATCACGCCGGGACACACCACGGTATGCGGCAGCGCCGGTCCAAATCGTTGCCTCGGTGTCGATCCCGACGGTGCGGGCCCGGCCGCCGAGTTCGCGGTGTATCGCCCCGACTTTCGGACACGAGCGTTCAAGGTGAAGGCTGTGGCGCGCTGGGAGTATCGGCCCGGATCCACCATGTTTCTCGTGTGGACGCAGAGTCGTTCCGGCTACGTGCCCTACGACGGGACCTTTGACATGCAGCGCGATCTGGCGACCGAACTGTTTCGTGACCGGCCGACGAACGTGTTCCTGGTGAAGGTCAACTTCTGGTTGAGCCGCTAGCGACGACAGGGGGGCCTCGCCACCCAGTACTACGCCAACACCCACCCCTCGATCGGCAACTATTTCATGCTGGTCACCGGCGAGATCATCACGAATGACTCCCCCGGCTTGTGAAGAGCGGGACCGCCTACGCAGAATTCTCCTTAACTACGCTGAGATGGGGGTGATCTGAAGACCTGCCGCCTCAGTGTCGCGCTGGTCGCCGTCACGCTGTCGCTCATCCGTCCAGCCGCGGCGCAGCAACCGGACACAACGCGCGAACTGTCCGCGTACGAAGAGCTGCGGCTCTTCTCCGGTGTGCTCAATCACATCCGGGTCAATTACATGGATTCGGTACGCTACCACGAGCTGATGCGCGCCGCCATCGACGGCATGCTGCACAGCCTGGATCCGCACAGCTACTACCTGTCACGGCGCGACTGGGAGAAGCAGGCCGACCTGGAGCGGGGTGAGCTGCCCGGGGTCGGTGCGGTGCTGGAGCAGGAGGACAGCGCAATCACCGTGCTCACCGTCATCCCGGGCAGCCCCGCTGCGAAATCCGGCATTCAGCCCGGCGATCGGGTCACCGCGGTCAACGACACCGTCGTGTCGCAAATGAAGGTCGCCGACGTCACGCTGCAGCTCGCCGGTCCCGAGGGATCGACGGTGCAGCTCCGACTGGAGCGCGGATCGCGGCTCGAGCCCGATACGTTCACGGTCGTCCTCACTCGCAAGGTCTTCAAGCTCCCGGTGGTTTTCGCCACGGTGCTCCCCGATCACGTCACGGGGTTTATTCGTCTGGCGTGGTTCGGACCGAAGGCCGGAGACGAAGTGCGGGACGCCCTGCGTGGGCTGCAGCGTCGCGGCGCGCGGCAGCTGATTCTCGATTTGCGCGATAATCCGGGCGGGCTGATGACCGCCGCTGTCGACATGGCTTCTCAATTCTTCCCGAAGAGCACGCTGATCTTCCGCACGCGGGGACGGAAGTCGGATGCCACGAAGGAATTCTACACGTCGCGCGACGGCCCCTTCCGGACGTGGCCGCTCATCGTGCTCGTAAACGAGCGCAGTGCGAGCGCCGCAGAAGCGCTCGCCGGATCCCTGCAGGATCATGATCGCGCCCTGATTGTGGGACGACGGACCTTCGGGAAGGCCCTGGTTCAGGCGCCATTTCTGCTGGCGCCTTCAGGCGACGTCGTGATGCTGACGATCGCCCGCGTCATCACGCCCAGCGGTCGCGTCATCCAGCGCCGCTACCGCAGCTTGAGCTATCGCCAGTATCTGTCGTTCGCCGGAAGGTCGGGCGCCCCGGAAGATACAGCCGACGTGTTCAAGACCGACCACGGACGCGAGGTCCGTGGCGGCGGTGGGATCGCTCCTGACGTCTCCCTGCCTGGCCGCGTAAGTCTGCCGGTCTGGTGGAGCATCGCCGCAGACAGCGGGTTCGACTTCGTGATCGCGGATAGCGTCGCTGCGACCCTCCCGCCGACACCGGCCGCGCGTGACCAGTGGCTCACCGATCCCGACCGGTGGTCGAAGGACCTGCTGCCTCCCTTCCTACAGCGAGTCCGCACGCGACTCCGGGTTGCGGCCCAACCCGACAGTGCGGTCGCGGCGCGGATTTCGTGGTACCTCGCCACGCGCGCGGCAGCGGTGCGGTGGCCACCCGACGGAGCCGACGAGCTCCGCGTCCGCACCGATCCGGATATTCGCGCGGCGCTGCCCTATTTCAGCCGCTTGACGAGTCTCTTGGGAGAGCACCGACCGTGATGCGACCACGCGCGCGCGTTCGGCTGTGGCTCGTGCCTCTGATCGTGGCTGCCGCGCAGTGTACGCCCCCGCCGGTGACGACCTCGGTGTCCAGTCTCGCCGGTCTGCAAGCGTTGGCCGATTCGGGTAAGGAGATGCCACGGCCCCATCTGCCCGCAGGCGCCGACACGAATTTGGCGATGAACTACTATCAGTGGGGCACGCGGCTTGGCGTTGACGCCGACACGGCAGAGATGTCCTTGTACTGGGCATCCAGGCTCGATCCGTCGTGGGCGGAACCGCTGTTCGCGCGATTCCTGAACGCGGTCAAGGCGCTTCAGCGCGACGTCAATCTGACTTTGCTCCGTACCCGGTCGTCGCGAGCCGCAAAGCGGGTCGCGTTGACGCCGCGCCAAATCGCGGTCATCGATTCGTTGCAGCGCATCGCTTGGGAGCGCAATCCCTTCCTGTTCTCGGAGCTGGAGTTCCGCTTTCCCGAGCCAGGACGCTACGGTGAACCCATTAATGAGGCTTGGTGGGCGTTCTCGAAAGGCCGGTTCGCCGCGGCAGAGAGCTTGTTTGCGATCGCGTTGCGCCAGCACCCCGATGTCGTCTCCATCCGCATGTTTCGCGCGCGCGCCCTGTTCTACCTAGGCCGGTACGACGCTGCCGTCACTCAGTTGGAAAGCGCCCGCGATACGGTGCGTCGCAGCACCGAAGCCCGGCTCTCGCCCGTCCTCCCTTCTGTGGAGATGTTCGATTATGCCATCGGCATCGTGCGCGTCCAGCAGGACGATTTCCCGGCGGCGCGCGCCGCCTTCGAACGGGCGCTCATGCAAAATCTGGCGTTCTATTGGGCGCATACGCGGCTGGCGGGGTCAGCGCTGGCACTCCATGACACCGCCACGGCGTTGGCGGAGCTCGACATGGCGGTTCAGATCGAAGGACGCGACCCGGCTCTCCGCTTGTATCGGGGCGTGGTGCTGAAATCGGCCGGGCGCATCCGGGAAGCAGAACAGGACCTACGGCAGGCGATCGCGCTCGATCCGTATTTCGCGGAACCGTACTACTGGCTCGCGGTGAGCTGCCACCAGCAAGGGGACACCGCAACGGCGGTCGAGAACTACCGACGGTTTCTTCGGCGGGCCCCGAAGGACGCGCCCGCCCGGCTCAATGCCGTCCGCGGAATCTCCGCGCTGGGCGCGATGGCCGCGGTAGACTCGAGCTGAAAAGCAAGAGGCTAAGCGCCTCTCGTCATCGCTTAGCCTCTCGCATACGCGTTACTCCCACTCCCTCTTCGGTCCCTTCTTGGGCCGGAAGTCGTCCTCATCCGTGTCGTCGAACTCGTCGTCGAGATCGTCGTAATCGTCTTCGTCCAGATCGTCTTCGTCGAGATCGTCCTCGTCCAGCTCATCATCGAAGTCTTCGTCGAGTTCCTTGTCCTCTTCGAATTCTCCGAACTCCTCGTCGACTTCGTCGCTCCTGCGCTTGAGCGACCAATGAGTCGACGTCTCACGGGCCAGCATTGCCACCTCCGGCTGAGGTTTACGTCGAACGACTGCTCCAGGACCCACCCCCCCTTGCCCTACACTACTCCTCGAGGGCGCGCTTCTCGCTGCGGGCGAACTTGCGGCGCTCGGTCGCGCCCAGGAGGCGCTTCCGCAGCCGCACAGACGACGGCGTCACCTCAATCAGCTCGTCGTCTTCGATGTACT
>DASWCE010000275.1:0-2994 GCA_036390255.1 Gemmatimonadales bacterium
CATTCGGGGGTTATGAGCGAGTGATGCGTGCTTACCATGAAGCGGTAAGAGAAGGATATAGGTTCTACAGTTATGGGGACGCGATGGTGATTGTGTGAGAAGACCGGCTCTAACCCCGGGCGCAAGCCCGGGGTTCAAAGAACGGGGCTAGTTCTTGTTCGATTTCTGGATCGACGGCCAGTCGGGCGCCGCGCGCTCTGGCTCGCTGACCCTGCCCCACGGCACCGTCGAGACGCCGGTCTTCATGCCCGTTGGCACGCAGGCGACGGTGCGCACGCTCTCTCCCGCCGACCTCAAAGCCGTCGGCGCGCAGATCGTGCTCGCCAATACCTACCACCTGCACGTCCGGCCGGGCGAAGACGTCATCGCGCAGCTCGGCGGGCTCCACAAGTTCATGGCGTGGGAGCGGCCCCTCCTCACTGACTCGGGCGGCTTTCAGGTCTTCTCGCTCGAGGGCTTTCGGAAAGTCGACGAAGAGGGTGTGGAATTTCAGAGTCACATCGATGGCGGCAGGCGCAAGCTGACGCCCGAGCGCGCGATCGAGATTCAAGCGACCTTGGGCTCGGACATCGCGATGGCATTCGATCACGTCATTCCCGGTGGCGCGGACGAAGCCACCGCGCGTGATGCCCTCGATCGGACATTGCGATGGCTCGCGCGCTGCAAGCAGCGCCACGAGGAACTGAAGACGACCGAGCAGACCCTTTGGCCGATCATCCAGGGGGGCACTCTGCCCGCGCTCCGAACGGAGGGCCTTGATCGAATAATGGAAATTGGTCCCTGGACCGGCATTGCGATTGGCGGGCTGTCCGTCGGCGAGCCGAAGGACAAGATGTACCAGACCATCGATGTTCTCGAGGCGCGACTGCCGCCTACATTGCCCCGTTATCTTATGGGCGTCGGGTTTCCCGCGGATCTCGTCGCCGCGGTCGAACGCGGCGTCGATCTGTTCGACTGCGTGGCGCCCACGCGGGGGGGCCGCAACGGCGCGGCGTTCACGCCGGAGGGAACGCTGAACATCCGCAATGCCGCATACCGCACCGACGAGAGCCCGCTGGACCCGAGCTGTGACTGTGAGACGTGCACGACGTATTCGCGCGGTTACCTCCGCCATCTGTTCGTCGCCGGCGAGCTGCTCGGCCTGCGGCTGTTGTCGCTGCACAACGTGCGGTACTTGATCCGCCTCGCGGCGGAGATGCGGGCCGTCATCCAGCGGGGCGGCGACGCATTCGGCACTTGGGCCGAGGACTGGCGGCGCCGCTACCAACACACAGGAGTCGCATGATCACGGGAGCGTTTTCCTTGCTGTCGTTCGCCCCCTCCGGCTCGGGTGGGCCGGGGGCGACGGCGTTCATAATCCAGATCGGACTGTTCATCGCGATCTTTTACTTCATTCTCATCCGCCCGCAGCGCCGCCAACAGGAGCAGCACAAGCAGTTGCTCGCGTCGCTCCAGCGCGGCGACAAGGTCCTCACGTCGAGCGGGATCGTAGGGGAAGTCGTCCACATCAAGGATGACGAAGTCACGATCCGCAGCGGCGAGGCCAAGTTCGTCATCATGCGCTCCGGCATCACGAGTATCACGAACCGCACCGCGGTCGAGGCGAAGCCCGCGTGACGGTTCGGACGCTCCACCTGCTCGGCTCGCCCGTCCTGCGACAGCAATCCGCGGCCGTCGCGCGAGTGGATGACGCGGTGCGGCAACTCGTGGATGATCTCCTCGAGACGATGCGCGCGGCCAAAGGGGTCGGCTTGGCGGCGAATCAGATCGGCGTGGCGCGGCGCATCGCGGTGGTCGACATCGGCGAGGAGGACCCGCCGCTGCTGGTCCTTATCAATCCCGTCGTCCTGGAACGCAGCGACGAGAGCGAGACTGCGGAAGAAGGCTGCCTGTCGATACCCGACATCTTCGGCGACGTCGAACGCCATGCGCACGTGGTCGTCGAAGCGTTGGACCGCGACGGCACGAAGTTTCGCGCTGAGGCGAAAGGCTACAAGGCGCGCGCCATCCAGCACGAGATCGATCACCTCGATGGCATTCTGTTCCTCGATCACCTCAGCGCGGTGAAGCGCAGCCTGCTGCTCGCGAAATGGAAGAAATCGCGCAAAGGGCAGACCGGTTATCTGAAGGAGGTTACGCCGGAGCCGGCGGGTGAGCTGTAAGTGCGCGTGGTCTTCTTCGGTACGCCTGAATTCGCGGTGCCGTCATTGCGCGCCCTGGTCGGCGAAGGATTCGACGTCGTCGCCGTCGTCACGCAACCCGATGCCCCGCAGGGCCGCTCGCGCTCGAAGCTGATCTCTCCACCTGTCAAGGTCGCGGCGGAAGCCGAGGACCTGACCGTCTTGCAACCCGAGAAACCGACTGACGGCGCCTTTCTGCTCCGGTTGCGCGATCTCGAACCCGACATCGGCGTCGTGGTCGCGTACGGTCACATTCTCAAACCCGAGCTGCTCGAGCTGCCGCGCCGCGGCATGGTGAACGTTCATCCGTCCCTGTTGCCGGGATTGCGCGGTGCGGCGCCGATCGAGTGGGCCGTTATTCGCGGCCACGAAACCACCGGCGTCACCATCATCCAGCTCGATGCCGGAATGGATTCCGGTCCGATTCTGCACCAGATCCCGCACCGCATCCCGCAGGACGTGACGGCGGGGGAGCTCTCCGCGCACCTGGCCGAGATGGGCGCGCAGGCACTGATCGAGACGCTCACGATGTTGGAGCAGTCGGACCCGCCGCCAGAGCCCGTGCCTCAGAACGAGGACCGGGCGACGTACGCGCCGAAGCTGACGCGGGAGATCGCACGCATCGACTGGACAAAGGATGCGCGCGCGATCGGCTGTTTGATTCGCGGCCTCGATCCGCGACCGGGCGCCTGGACCGAGCTCAACGGCGGCGAAATCAAGCTTTTCAATCCCCAGGTGAACGAGCCGCCGTCCCCAGGCACTTTTGCCCCCGGCGAAGTCCTGTCGGCGGATGGTTCGCTCGTGATCGCCGGGG
>DASWCE010000276.1:0-26408 GCA_036390255.1 Gemmatimonadales bacterium
GGCGAGACAGTCGGTTGCGCGACGACGCTCGGTTTCGGCCCGCGCTACCTCCACTCCACCGGTCAATTGCACAAGGGCGGACCCAATACCGGCCTGTTTCTTGTGATCACGACGGATATCGGCGAGGATCTGGAGATCCCGTCGATGGGGTGGACGTTCGGCGAGCTGCATCACGCGCAGGCGCGCGGGGACGTGCGAGCGCTGCTCGCGCGCGGGCGCCGCGTGGCGCACGTGCACCTCTCGAGTCCCGCGGAGATACCGCAGCTCGGTCCGCCACGACTGTGACGACAGCGTTCATCTTTCATCTGATCCCGCACACCCACTGGGATCGGGAATGGTTTCTGCCTCGCGCCGCGTTTCACGCGCGCCTGATTCTGATGTTCGACGAATTGATCGAACGCATGAACGCCGACCCCGCCTTCCGGACGTTCCTGCTCGATGGCCAGACGGTGCTCGTCGAGGACTACCTGCGCGCGCGGCCCGAGCGCGAGAACGACGTGAAGGCGCTCGTGAAGACGGGACGCCTGCAGATCGGTCCCTGCTATGTGCTCGCCGACGAGTTGGTCCCGTCGGGGGAGTCACTGATCCGAAACCTGCTGCTCGGCACGACGGATGCGGAACGTCTGGGCGCGCGACTCGACGTGCTGTACTCTCCCGATGCGTTCGGCCATCCCGCGGTACTTCCCACGGTCGCGCGCGAATTCGGTCTCAAGTATGGCGTCCTGTGGCGCGGCCTCGGCGGCGAACCCAACCAGGAGAGCGATTTCTTTGGCTGGCGCGGGCCCGACGGCCGGGAGATCCTGCTCTGGCATCTGCCGCCCGAAGGCTACGAGATCGGTGCCGCCTTGCCCGGCGCGGGCGCACGCCTGCCCGATATCTGGACTCAGGTGCGCGCCACGCTCGTCGCGCGAGCGGCGGGCAAGCACATTCCGCTTTTTGTCGGCGCCGATCACCATGCGCCCCATCCCACCCTCGCGCGCCTGCGCGATCTGCTCGCCGACCTCGAGCCCGCGAGCGCGTTCCGCATCTCTCGGCTCGACGAGTTCTTCCAGGCCGCCGACAGCACCCCGGCGCAGGCCGTCGAAGGTGAGCTGCGGTCGTCGTACGGCTACACCTGGACATTGCAGGGCGTGCACGGCACTCGGGCGCCACTCAAACGCCGGCACGGACAGATCGAGCTGTGGCTCGAACGGATCGCAGAGCCGCTAGCGGCGCTGGCTCGGCTGTCGGGTGGAGGCGATCGCCGCCCGATCCTGGACCTCGCCTGGCGCACCATTGTCCGCACGCAGTTCCATGACACGATCGCCGGGACTACGGCCGACACCGTCGCGGCTGCGGCGGAAACTCGTCTCACAGAAGTCGCGGCATACGCCGCGGAGGTGACGCGCGCGGGGTTGCTGGATCTCGCCGGCCACGACGCGAACGCGCGGCGCGAGCGGATCGATGGCAGCGAGCCGGCATTGCTGCTGTGGAATCCGGCCGTTCGCCCGCGCGGCGGGGTGACCGTCACAGACATCACCGTATTTCGCCGCGATGTGCTCGTGGGTCCACCGAGCGACGGTCGCGTGGCGCGAGAGGGTGGGGGCTATCGGCCGTTCAGTCTCTATGATCGCGAGGGCCGCGCGTTGCCGGTCCAGGTGCTGGCACAACGGCGCGCGCAGGAGCGCCTCGAGGCAACGCGCCATTACCCTGATCAAGACGAAGTGGACCAGGTCCGCGTCGCGTTTCGCGCACCCGCCGTCCACGGGCTGGGTGTTGCCGCGTTGACGGCGGGGCCACCCGTGCCGCTGGCGCGCGGCGACGAAGTGCGCGTCCAGGGCCGCGCGCTGGAGAATCGCTTCGTCCAAGTCGCCTTCGAGTCAAACGGTGCGCTCACGCTGGTCGATCGCCGGCGCAACGAGCGGTACGGCGACCTCCTGCGCCTGGAGGACAGCGGCGATGCGGGCGACGCGTACAGCTACTGCCCGCCGCTCCGCCATCGCATCAAGCAAAGCCGCGGTCCCGTTACGGTGCGGCGGATTGCGGCCGGGCCGCTGGTTGGCGCGTTGGAGGCGCGCTGGGAAGTCGTGCGCGGGATCGACGCGCATTTGATCGTGCAATTGTTCGCCGACAGCCCGATCGTTCGCGCGACGCTCGACATCGACAACCGCAACCGCTATCACCGCCTGCGTGCCCGGCTCGCCACCGGCCTGGCCGGCGTAGCTGCCACGGCGGGTGCCTCGTTCGGCGCGGTGGAGCGCCCCGCCGTGAATGTCGACAGCACGCGGTACCCGCGCGAGACGCCCGTCCGCACGGCACCCGCTCAACGCTTTGTGGCCGCGGCGCAAGGTGGACGAGGGCTCGCCGTGCTTGCGCCTGCCTTTTTCGAGTACGAGTGGACCGCAACCGGCGATCTCCTTGTGACGCTGCTGCGGGCGATCGGTGATTTGTCGCGCGGCGATCTGCCGGTGCGACCCGGTCACGCCGCGTGGCCGAGCGCGATTCCCGCCGCCCAGTGCATCGGCGCGACGCGGATCGATCTCGCGATCGTCCCGGTGAGCGCCGGCGATGTCGAGCGCGGCGATGTGCTTCCGCAGCTGTGGGAGGACGCGTTCCTGCCGTTGCACGCCCTGTGGCTGCGCGACGCGGCGTCGCCGTTGACGATCGCACCCATCAGCATCGCGTTGGAGGGTTCTGGCTTGGTGTACTCATCCCTCAAACCGGCACACATCGGGTCGCCGACCGTGCTCCGGTGCTATAACGCGACCGGTCGCAAGACCGCGGGCGCGTGGCGCTTCGCGCAGGGCGTGAAGACGGCGCATCGCGTGCGTGCCGACGAACGCGAGGCGGTCGCGCTCGTGCTCGAGCAGCGGGGGAACGTCGTTCGCTTCGTCGCTGAGCCGCATGAGATCGTGTCACTGCTGGTGACGTGATGCAGGAGCACTCTCTTTCGACCAGCCGGACCGCGCGCTACTTCACGCTGGGACACCCGAGCGACGCGAGGGAGTTGTGGTTCGTGTGTCACGGCTACGGTCAGCTGGCCTCGCGCTTTCTCGAGCGCTTTCGCTCGCTCGAATCGCAGCGGCGCTGCATCGTCGCGCCGGAGGGGTTGTCGCGATTCTATCTCACCGAGCATGCGACCGAGCGACGGGTGGGGGCGAGCTGGATGACGCGGGAAGACCGGCTCCACGAGATCGACGACTACGTTCGGTATTTGGACGCGCTGCACGCGGTGGTCGCGTCCGCCGAGGCGCGGATCACGGCGCTCGGATTCTCCCAGGGCACGGCGACCGTCTGCCGGTGGGCGGCGTATGGGTCGGCCCGCATCGACCGATTGATCGTGTGGGGTGGGGAGGTGCCGCCCGATCTCGATCTCGGTGATGCGCGCGTGAAGGAGCGCCTCAACACCCTGCGACTCACGCTCGTCTATGGAACCGGCGATCAGTTCTTCACGCCGAAGATTGTCGCCGTCACGACCGCGCGGCTCAAGACATCCGGGATCGCCTACGAGCAGGTGCAATTCGACGGTGGGCACGAGATCCATGACGCGACCTTGCGCCGTTGGACCTAGCGTCGTGCGTTTGGATCGAGCACATCCCGCAGCGCATCACCCAGCAGCGTACACGCCACGACAACCACTACCAGCGCGACACCCGGCGCGATGGCGACCCACGGCGCGTTCACGAGCGTGTCGCTGCCGGACGTGATCATATTGCCCCACGACGGCGTCGGCGGCTGTACGCCGAGCCCCAGGTAAGAGAGTCCCGCCTCGAGTACGATGGCGTTCCCGACGCCGAGGGCCGCGGCGACGATCACGGGGGTAAGCGCGTTCGGCAGGATGTGACGCGCGAGAATGCGCAGCCGGCGCGCGCCCACCGCGACGGCGCCTTCGACAAACGGCCGCGCGGCGAGCGAGCGCACTTCGCCGTGGACGAGTCGCGCGATGCCCATCCATCCCGTGACGCCGAGGACGGCGACGACGAGCAGCGTGCTCGGTTGCCAGAGCGCCGCGAGCAGCAGAAGGAGTACGACCCGGGGCAGGGCTAGCGCGAAATCGGTGATGGCCAGCAGCGCGACCGATATCGGGCCGCGCCAGTAGCCCGCGACCGCGCCCACGATCATGCCCAGGACCACGGAGACCAGCACCGCGAGGATGCCGACACCCATGGAGACGCGCGCCCCGTAAATCAGCCGCGTCCAGACGTCGCGGCCAAAGCGGTCGGTGCCGATCGGGTGAAAGTCGCCGTGGATGTCACGAGCAAGCGGCGGAACGAATCGCGTCGCGACGATGTCGCGCTGCGCGGTCGGATCGCCGTGCGTGACGAGCGGCGCGGCGATCGCGCATACCACGACCACGATCAGGACCAGCAACCCGAATGCGCCGCGCCGATCCCGCAGCAGCCGTGTCACGACGTGACCTCGCTGCGGACTCGCGGATCGAGCCTGGCAGCCAGCAGATCGGCGAGCAGATTGCCCGCGACCACCAGCACCGCGCTCACGGCGGTCGCGGCCATGACGACCGGATAGTCGCGCGCCTTCACCGCTTCGACGAGCACACGGCCGACGCCGGGCCAGGCGAACACCGCTTCGATGAACACGGCGCCGGAGAAGAGTGCCGGCAACGACAGGCCAAGCAGGATCACTACCGGCGTCAAGGCGTTCCGGAGCGCGTGCCGGCCCACGACGCGGCGCGCCGTCAGTCCCTTCGCCCACGCGGTCGTGATGAAGGGCTGGCGCAACGTCTCGAGCATCGCGCCGCGCACGAAACGCGCGGCACCACCGACCCCGATGAGTGTGAGTGTCGCGAGTGGCAAGGTGAGATGGCGCACGCGGTCGACCAGCCGGCCGGCGCCCTGCAAATAGTCGGCATCGAGCCCCGCGATGCCGAAGGCCGGCAACAGCCGCGCCCAGTACGTGAACACGAGCACCAGCATCAGTCCCAACCAGTAGCCGGGCACGCCGAAGAGCGCGACCGAGGTAACGGAGAGCAGCGTGTCGAGTCGTGAACCACTGCGAGCGGCCTGGAGCGCCCCCAGCACGAGTCCGATGAGGTAGCTCAGGACCAACGAGAGCGCGATCAGTTGCGCCGTAGCGGGCCACGCGTCATCGAGCATGGCGCGCACCGGACGACCCGTGGCGATGCTGGTGCCCCAGTCGCCCCGCGCAAACCGGCCCACCCAGCCCGCGAATTGTCGCGCCAGGGATTCGTCGAGCCCCAGCGCCCGGCGCTGGCTGGCGAGTTGCTCGGCGGTCGCGCGCGGGCCGAGCAATATGTCGACAGGATCGCCTGGTGCGAGATGTAACAGCAGGAAGGTCAACGTCACGACGCCGACGACGACGGCGAGACCGGCGAGCAGACGGTGCCCCAGCCTGGCGAGCATCGCCGGGAATCTCGCGCCGCCCCTCGCGCGCCGCTAGAATGCGGCGTGCCGCGCTTTTCCATCCCCATGCTGCTGGCCGTCCTGCTCGCGACGAGCGCGTGCGGGGACGAGGCAACGCGGCGCGGCGCGACGGTGTTGTTCGCGTCCGGCGCCGATCTGGCAAGCATCAATCCGCTGCTGACCAATCATCCGCTCGCACGGCAGGTTCAGCGCTATGTGTTGCTGACCACCTTGGCGCGCTACGACTCGTTGCTCGTGCCGCGACCCTACCTGGCACGGACCTGGCGCTGGTCCGACGGCGGCCGGATGCTGACGTTCCGATTACGCACGGACGTGCGGTGGCATGACGGGGTGCCGACGACGGCGCGCGACGTCGTCTGGACGCTGAACGCGGCGCGCGATCCGGCAACGGGATACCCGCGCCTGACGGAGCTGCAAACGCTGGCCGCGATCGCGGCGCCGGACGACTCGACGGTCACGCTCCATTTTGCGGGGAACACGGCCGCGCGCGCGCCCGATGAATTGCCCGACGTATTCACGGACCTCGCGATCTTGCCTGCACACCTCTTGGACAGCGTGCCACACACGCGGCTGCGGCAGGCGGCCTGGAATTTTCGGCCGGTCGGCAACGGCCCATTCCGGTTCGTGACGCACGAATCGCACCGCCGCTGGGTGTTTGCGAGAAACACGGACTTTCCGGCGAATTTGGGCCCAGCGCAGGTGGACCGGCTCATCGTCGTCGTCGTCGATGATCCGATGGTCAAGCTCGCGGCGCTGGTCGCTGGCGAGCTCGACTTCGCGGGCATCAGTCCACAGCACGTCGCGTTCGTGCGCCGGCACGCCGCACTCGCGATTCGCGAGTATCCGTTGATCTTTCCGTATGGGCTCGTGTTCAACACGCGCCGGCCGCCGTTCGACGATCCGCGCGCGCGGCTCGCCGCCGTTCTCGCGATTGATCGGCAGGAAATCGTGGACGGCTATCTGTTCGGGCTTGCGACGCCGGCAGAGGGGCCGGTTCCTCCCGGTCTTCGCGGCTACGTCGCGCCACCGCACATCCCGTTCGACCCCGATTCGGCGCGCCGGCTGGTCGCCCGGCTGGGCACACCTCCCCGCTTCGAGCTGGTGTCGGTTGGCAGCGGCGAAGCCCCGCTCGAGCAGATGCTCCAGGCGCGTCTCACCGCGGTGGGATTTCAGGTGACGATCCGGCAACTCGAGTTGTCGGCATTTCTGGATCGTGTGTACGGCCCGCGACACGATTTCTCGGCCGCGGTCATGGGCATTCCCGGCGACCTGGGGCTCGGCTTTCTCCAACCGCTCGAGGATCTCACGGGAATCCCCGTACCCGCGGACCCCACTGCGGCGCAGCGCGTGTTCGCGGAGCGGCAACCGATCGTCTGGCTGTATCACGGTCGCGGGGTCCAGGCGATGAACCAGCGCGTGCGCGGCGTGCGCATGGACCTGCGCGGCGAGCTGCCGAGCGTCGCCGCGTGGCACGTGCAGCCATGAGACGGCGCGATCGCCCCACTGAATTCCATGCGAGCGCGCCCATGCGACTCGATTTCGCGGGGGGCTGGACCGACGTGCCGCCATTTTCGACGCGCGAAGGCGGAGTGGTCGTCAACGGCGCGATCGCATTGCGCGCGCACGTCAAGCTCGAGCTTGGCGGAACACTCCTGCGGCTGGTCTCGCACGAGCTGGGCGAAACACTCGAGTGCGCGAACTCGGGGGGGCTGGTGCCCGACGGGAAGCTCCCACTGCTCACGGCCGCACTGCGCATGTTTCCCGTACTGGGCGGCTTCACGCTCACGACACGCTGCGACGCCCCACCGGGTTCAGGACTCGGCAGCTCGGGTGCGCTCGGCGTCGCACTGGTCGGCGCGCTGACACGTGCGCGCCAGGACGGCATGGCGGCGCGCCCGCAGGACGTGGCGGATCAGGCGTGGCAAGTCGAAACCATCGAGGCGCGCCTGCCCGGCGGCAAGCAGGACCAGTACGCCGCGGCTTTGGGTGGCTTTCATCGTTTGAGCTTCCGCGATCCCGATGTGGGGATCGAACCGATCACATTGGACCACGCGTTCGCGGCGGCCCTGGAACGACAGACGCTGATCTGCTACACCAACAAGAGTCGCGTGTCGGGAAACACGATCACCCGCGTGATGGGTGCGTACGAGCGTGGCGAGGCCAAGGTGACCGGCGCGCTGCACGGCCTGAAGGAGACAGGGAACGCCATGGCCGAAGCGCTGCGCGCCGGTGATCTCGCTCGCGTCGCCGCTTTGCTCAGCGAGAACTGGAAGCATCAGCAGGCCCTCGATCCGGGCATGCGCACGCCGGAGATGGCCCAACTCGAGGTCGCCGCAGCAAACGCCGGCGCGCTCGGTGGCAAGGCGGCTGGCGCGGGCGCCGGCGGTTGCATGTTCTTCATCATGCACGGTGACGCGCGAGCGGCGGCAGCGGCGGTCTCGAGCTCCACAGTGCTGCCGCTCGCGTTGTCGGCGGAAGGCGTGCGCACGTGGTAACCGCGGAAGAGCTCGCCGCGCGCCGGGAGGTCGTACAGCGCTCTCCGGACCTGCTGGCGCTCCTGGCGCATCTGCGGGAACGGGCGCGTCCCCTGCTCGCGCGCATGCCGGTGATTCCCGACCACAAAGCGGTGTTGACCACGGATGGGGGCTTCTGTCCCGAAGACGGCACCGCGCTCACGTTCGATCCGTGGAGTCCCACCGACCATCGCTGTCCGCACTGCGGCAAGATCTGGCGGGGCGAGCGGCACGACTGGAGCTGGGTGCGCTACCAGCACCTCTGGCTGGTCGAGCGTGCCGCGCATCTCGCCGCGCTTGCCGCCTTCGGGGGCGTTGAGGATCGGCCGGCGGCGGCGCGCGCCCGCGAGATTCTCACCGCGTACGCGCAGCGCTATTGGAGCTATCCGAATCGCGATAACGTGCTCGGCCCGAGCCGCCTCTTCTATTCGACCTACATCGAGTCGCTCTGGACGTGCAACTATGTCGCCGCCGCGACGCTGCTCCGCGCCTCGGATCAGCTCGATGAGGCCACGGCGCGGGGCGTGAATCAGGTCGCCGAGGAAGCGGCGACGCTGATCGGTGAGTACGACGAAGGATTCTCCAACCGCCAAACGTGGAACAACGCCGCGCTCGCCGCGGTCGCCGTGTGGTTCGAGGACGAAGAGCTGGCGCAGCGCGTGATTGAAGGAGAAACGGGGCTCGTTGTGCATCTGATGCGCGGTTATGGCCGGGACGGGATGTGGTATGAAGGCGAGAACTACCATCTCTTCGCCCTGCGCGGCATGCTCACGGGAGCCGGCTGGGCGCGGCTGGCGGGCGTCGATTTCACGCAGGATGAGCGCTTCGCGGCGCGGTTGCACGCTGCGCTGCAAGCGCCGACGCTGACGGCGCTCCCGGACTACACCTATCCGGCGCGCAAGGATTCCCGGTTCGGCGTCTCGCTGGCCCAGCCCCCATATCTCGAGCTGTGGGAAATCGGCTTGGCGAGACTCGGGATGCGGGACGCGGGAAGCGGGATAGGTGACGTCGCATCGTGGCTTCAGGCGCTTTACCAGGGGCCGCCCGTTGTTCTCGAGCAGCTCGAGTCCTATCTGCATGATGCACCGTTCGCATCCCGCATCTCGCATCCCGTATCCCGCGCGTCGCTCTCGTGGTGGTCACTGCTCGAGATGCTCCCCGAACTTCCCGCTGCCGAGGAGTCATGGAGTTCGCAGAGCGTCCTGCTCGAGGGCCAAGGCTTGGCGGTGCTGCGCCACGACGGCCGCTATGTGAGTCTCGAATGCGGTCCGTACGGCGGGGGTCATGGTCATCCCGATCGCCTCCAGCTCACACTGTACGCTGATGGCGTCTATTGGCTCCCGGATCCGGGTACGGGGTCCTACGTCGCCCATGATCTTTTTTGGTATCGCTCGACGCTGGCGCACAATGCTCCGCGATTGAATGGTGAATCCCAGCCGCCGGGCAACGCGACATGCTTGTCCTTCGACGATCGCGGGGACTGGGCGTGGGTATGCGGGCGCTACGATCAGGTGACACGCCTGGTCACGGCTGGTCCCGAGTACGTCGTGGACATCACGGTGCTGGGCGCGAAGGAAGAGACCATGCTCGAGCTGCCCTGGCACATCGCGGGTCGCGGCGGTGTGGAAACCAAAGGCCGCTGGGACAACGACGAGCTGCCGGATGAGTTCGTCACGCGCGTGCAACGGTTCACACCGGACACACCGGGACCCGTTGTGCTCGCCCACGTCCAGGAGCACGCGCAATTCACGGCCCATCTACTCTTTGAGGGTGACCTGCTGCAGGCGGAAGGGCCTGGCTTGCCGGAACAGCGCGACCGGGCGCCGTTTTATGTAGTGCGCGTGCGTGGACGCAACGCCCGCATGATTACCGTGATCGAGACGCACACCGACAAGCCGGTGATCCGGACCGTGCGCGCGCGCGGCGATACGGTGGAAGTCGAAACCGCACGCGGCACGGATCGTCATCGCTTCGGGACGACGGAATGGGTCATCGAGCGGGACAGAGAATCCTCGATCACGCTGCGCGGCCAGCGCGAGGCCACGCCGCCATTCGTGCCGTTGCTCGAGATCGATGCGCCGACCCCGGTGGCGGCGCCGGCGTTTCGCGTCGGGAGCCCGCCACACCTGGATGGCTCGCTCGACGGATTCGACCTCTCCGAGCCCCTCGAGCTGGCACTCGAGGATCAGTACCGTCGCAGCGAAGATGCCTATCCCGGTCCGGAAGATCTCTCGGCCGTCGCGCACGCCGCGTGGGACGAATCGGCGCTCTATCTGGCCGTCGAAATCACCAAACCGGACCTCGTGCTGCGCCCAGCCGACGCGTCACCGCTCAAGCTCGACAACGAACCGGACGACATCCATTCCGACGGCCTGCAGGTCTATATCGCGCCGGCGGCGGGTCCTTCCGGGGAGGGGGGCCACGATGGCGCCGCGCCGGTCGGCTATGTCATCGTTCCGAACCAGGACGGTCACACGGTGCGGGTAAGCCCCACGTCAGACATGCGTGTCCTCCCCCCCTCCCCGGCGGGCCAGGTGCGCGGTGGCTGGCGCCGCACCGCAACCGGATACTGCGTGACGATCGCCATTCCGTGGCCCTCCGGGGTGTATCCGCATGCCGGCGCACGTGTGCGCTTCGATCTTATCGTCAATGAAATGCTGCCGGGCCGCATGCGTCGTGTCGGACAGCTGGTGTGGAGCGGTGGGGGCGGCTGGCTGTGGCTCCGTGGGGATCGTCAGGATCCTGCCCGCTTCGGCATCCTGGATCTCGTTGGATGATCGTACTGGTTCTGCACGAGCCTCAGGACTTGGTGAATATCGCGCATGTCGTGCGCGGCATGAAAAACTTTGGCGTGCGCGACCTGCGCCTGGTGAACCCGCGGGAGTACGAAGCGTATCGCATCGAGGGGATCGCGCATCAAACGCAGGACGTGCTGGCGCGCGTCCGGACGTTCCCGAGTCTCGCGGAGGCGATCGCCGACTGTGTGCACATTGTCGGGTTTACGGCGCGCGGACGAACCGCGAAGCGCAACCTGCAACGCCCGCGAGACGCGGCGGCCGAAGTCCTGTCACTGGCCGGCGCTGGGCCAGTGGCGTTGTTGTTCGGTCGCGAGGACAAGGGACTCTCGAACGAGGACCTCGATCGCTGCCATCGGGTGGTGACGATTCCGAGCGATCCCGCCTACGCGTCCCTGAACCTCGCCCATGCGGTCATGATCATGCTGTACGAGCTCGCCCTCGCGCAGGGGGCGGAGTCGCGTCCATTCAAGGCACCGCGGCGCGCGTCCGAGCCCGCGGCTGCTGCAGAGCTCGAGCGGCTGTTCGCCGACGTCGCGCGCGCGCTCCAGGCGATCGAGTTCTTCAAGACCCGCAATCAGAGCGGCGTGATGCGCACGATGCGCGAGATCACACATCGGGTGCCGCTGGATGCCCGCGAACTTAAACTGCTGCGCGCGATGGCCATCGAGGTGACCAAGTACGGTGAACGACTGGCGCGTTCCAGGCTTCACGTCGACCGGTAGCAAGCGCCCCGACGCGCTGTTCGGGACGCCGGCGCGGATGAGGCGGGCGTCCGGCTGTCGCGTCTGGGATGAGGACGGCCGCGAGTACGTCGACTACGTCATGGCCCTGGGCGCCGTGGGGCTGGGATATGGGCATCCGGAGGTCAATCGCGCCGCGGAGGCCGCGATCGCGGCCGGGGTCGTCGGGCCGCTGCCACCGGTGGTCGAAGAGGAGCTCGCCGAAGCGCTGAGCGAGCAGATCCCCTGGCTCGAGCACGTCCGCTTCCTCAAGACGGGTGCCGAGGCGGTGGCGGCCGCGGTGCGAATCGCGCGCGTCGCAACAGCCCGAGATGAGGTGTTGGGCTGTGGTTATCACGGCTGGCTCGATTGGTGCCAAGGCGCCGCGGAAGGGGTGCCGGCCGCGGTGCGCGGCCTGTTCGCCGAGCTGCCGTTCAACGACGTCGCCGAGGGTCGCGAGATGATTCGCGCGCGCGCGTCGCGGCTTGCGGCCATCGTCGTCGAGCCGGTCATCGTCGCCGAACCCACGCGGGAATGGTTGCAGATGCTGCGCGCGGAGACGCAGCGGGCCGGCGCCATCCTCATCTTCGATGAAATCAAGACCGCGTTCCGGCTCGCCATCGGCGGCGCGGTTGCCCGGTACGGCCTCGACGCTCCGGATCTCGTCGTCATCGGGAAGGCGCTGGCGAATGGTTTTCCGCTCGCGGCGGTTGGAGGCCGCAGGGACATCATGGCCGGCGCGAACCGAACCTGGATCTCATCGACTCTCGCGACCGAGGCGGTGGCGCTCGCCGCGGCGCGGGCGACCCTCGCCGTGTACACGCGCGACCACGTCTGCGATCACCTCCATCGCATCGGCACGCGGTTGCTGCACGGGCTGCACGAGGTCCAGCGCGTGCACGCCAATGTCGTGACGGGAGTCGCGGGAATAGCGGAGATGTGTTTTCTGCACTATGCGACCGAAGAGCTATCCCGTGCCGCGGCGCAGCGGGCGGCGCAGCGCGGTCTGTTGTTCAAGCGCACGGCCTATAACTTTGTGTCGCTGGCGCACGACGAGGGTACGGTGGACCGTACCCTCGACATGCTCCACGAATCGCTGCGCGGGATCTAGAACAGTGTGTAGGTGCTGACGAGCAGGAAGATCACGACAGCGGCAATGATCACGACGGCCGTGTAGCCCATCGAACGGTCCTGCGGCACCTTCATGAGGATCGGCAATCCAACGAAGAGTAAATAGAGTGAATACGCGGACACGATGACGCCTACCATCACCAAGCGGGCGTAGATGCTGAAGAAGCCACTCAGCCACATCGGCGTGCTCGCATAGGCCGCGACCTTGAGGGCTTGCACATCGTTCTTTTGCCCCCCAAACCCCGGCGCGAGCAGGCTGATCACGTGGGTCAGGGCAAAGACGGCGGCCAGAGACAGCAGAAACGAGATAATCGCCCAGGTGATTGCGTCGGAGATCGAAACGGAGCTGGTGAGGGTCGTCAGCGCGATGCGCTGCCCGAACACCAGCCGCCCGATCGCGCCGGCGATCGGCCCGATGGCCGCGAGCGGGAGGATATACGTGCCCCACATCGCCCCCGGTTTCGTGAACTCGGCGTCGACTTCCTTGAACGTCGCGCGCGGCTCGAACAGCACACTTCTCGCACGGCTCGCCAGCGTCTCCATTCAGGCTCTCCCCCCACGGGACGCCCCCAAGATAAAAGGGGCGTAAATTGTGGCAATGCTAGTTGACGTTCACGCCCACTTTTATCACTCCGGGACTCCTCGTGCCGATTGGCGGGAGCGCAATGACAGTCGTCTGACCGCCGGCGACAAGATGGGCATCACAGCGCATGTCGCCTCGATCCTGGGCAGTTTCGGCCTCAGCTCGCCGACCTATTTCCCCTCGCCGCGGGACGTCACAGCCGGTAACGACGCGTTGCTGGCCCTGCAACGCGCGCACCCCGATCGCATTCGCGGCTACGTGTGCGTGAATCCCAATTACACGGCCCACGCGCGTGCCGAGATCGTCCGCTGCCTCGAGGCGGGGATGATCGGGATCAAGCTCGCGGCCAGCCGGCGCGCGGACGATCCATTGCTCGATTCCATCGCCGCGCTGGCGCTCGAGCGGCGCGTGCCGGTGCTCCAGCACATCTGGCAGCACCGCCGCCGCGACTGGCCGGGCCAGGAGGCGTCCGACGCGGTCGAGCTGTGTACCCTTGCGCGCCGCCACCCCGATGTCTCCTTCATCCTCGCGCACATCGGCGGCGGCGGCGACTGGCTGCATTCGCTGCATGCCGTGCGCGACGTCCCGAACGTCTACGTCGATCTCTCCGGGAGTGGTGTGGACGGGGGAATGCTCGAGGGATGCATCGAGAGCGTCGGCGTGAATCGCCTGCTGTGGGGCACCGACATCACGATGGACACCGGCTGGGCGAAGCTCCGGTATCTCGAAACGCTGCTGTCCCCGGATGAGCTCGCGCTGGTACGCTGGAAGAACGCGGCGCGCATCTTCCCGGCGGGCGCGTTTCCGTCGGACTGATGCGCATCGACTGCAACGCGTTCCTCGGCGCGTATCCGTGGCGTAAAGTGCCGGGTACGTCGCCGGAGGCGCTGCGGCACGCGCTCGATCGCACCAAGATCGACGCCGCCTGGATCACCCACCTGCCGAGTTTGTTCTGGCGCGATCCCAGCGAAGGCAATGCGTGGCTCTATGAGACCGCGCGCGCCGAGCCGCGGTTCAAGGCGGTGCCGACAATCCATCCCGGATTGGCGCTTTGGGAGCAGGCGCTGGCCGGCGCCGTGAGCGCGCGCGCGCCGGCAGTCCGCTGCGATCCGACGTATCTCGGTCTCGAACCCGCGGGCGGGGAGATGCGGGTGCTGGCCGCCGCCTGTGGCACCGCGCGGATGCCGCTGCTGCTTGCGGTGCGCCTCGAGGACGGCCGCCAGCGCCATCCCAACGATCGCGCCGCCGAGCTGCCCGCGGCCACAGTGCGCGCCCTCGTCCGCAGCGATCCGGAGGTACGGCTCATCGTCACGCACGCGGATCGGGCCTTCATCGAGGAAGTCCATTTCGGCTCGACGCCCGAGGAAGCGCGCCGCATCTGGTGGGACATCTGCTGGATCTGGGGTCCGCCGGAGGATCATCTCGCGACGCTGCTCGAAACGGTCGGGGTGGAGCGGTTCGTCTTTGGCACGGGGCAGCCGCTGCGTCTGCCGGAGAACAGCATCGCGAAGCTCGATCTGCTCGAACTCTCTGCCGATCAGCGCGGTGCGATCGAATCCGGCAACGTGAAGAACATCGCGGCGGCATAGGACGGTCCGACTGTCCAACCGTCCGACCGTCCGCCAGCGCTTGGAGTGGGGCCTCATTCCGGCGGTCCCGGTGCCATTCCGCGGCGTCAACATCGATGAACAGGCGCAGTCCGCGTACGCGCATTGGATGGCGACCCAGCCCGTCGCCGGGGTGGCCGTCTGGGCGCATACCGGCCGGGGCCCGCATCTCACAGGGCAGCAACGCCGGGTCGTGCTCGATGCGTGGCGTGCCGCGCTGCCGCACCAGGTCATCGTGGCCGGCGCGAATTCGATCGATATGGCGCGCGAAGCACGGCGCGGCGGTGCCGACGCCCTGCTCGCCTTGCCGCGCCGCGACAACGCCGTTGCCTATCACGAGGAGCTGGGGCGCGAGCTCCCGGTGATCGCCTTCTACCTGTACGAAGCGGCCGGCGGCGTGGTCTATGACGACGACACATTGCACGCGATTCTCGCGTTGCCGGCGGTGATCGGAATCAAGGTCGCGACCCTCGATTCGGTCATGACGTTTCAGCGGATCGCCGCGGTGATGTGTGATCATCCAGACAAACTTTTGATCACCGGCGAAGACCGCTTCCTGGGCTACTCGCTAATGCTGGGTGCTCGCGCCGCCCTCATCGGCATGGCCTCCGCGCTGACGGACGTGCATGCCGACTTGATCGGGTCGTATGCGGCTGGAGACGCCCACGATTTCCTGGCGCTGGCAGCCCGACTCGATCGCTTTTCGCAGGTGACGTTCATCGCGCCAATGGAAGGCTACATTCGGCGCATGCTGTGGGCGCTTGCCGCAGACGGCGTGATTCCCGAAGACGCGTGTGACGATCCCTGGGGTCCGGCATTGCCGGCCGCGGAGCGCGACGCCGTGCGGCGCGCCGTGCGCGAGGCGCGTCCACGGTAGCGCGCCGCTCGTTTCTCAAAACCACCGCCGCTGTGGCGCTCGGGGGAGGAGTCTTGATGCCCAAGGCCAGTCCGCCGCACATCGCTGTCATCGGCGCGGGCGCGTTCGGCGGCTGGACCGCGCTGTTCCTGCGTCGCCAGGGCGCGCGCGTCACGCTGCTCGACGCCTGGGGACCCGGCAACTCGCGCGCCAGCTCGGGCGGCGAGACGCGCGTGATTCGCGCGACGTACGGCCCGCGCGCCGTCTACACCCACATGGCGGTGCGCGCGCTGACATTGTGGAAGGAGCATCAGCAGCGCTGGCGGCGACAGCTGTACCACGGCATCGGCGTCCTGTGGCTCGTCGAGAGTGACGACCAGTTCGAGCGGGCGGCTCTGCCGATCCTGCGCGCCGCGCGCGTCGGGTTCGAAGAGCTCCAGGGCGCCGAAGTGGCGCGACGATATCCGCAAATCAATTGCGAGCAGGTTCGCTGGGCCATTTTCGAGAAGGACGCCGGCTACCTCACGGCTCGCCGCGCCTGCGCGGCCGTGCTCGAGGGCTTCATCGCCGAGGGAGGGGAGTACCGGCAGCTCGCGCTGCAAGCCCCGATCGAGCCGAGAGGAGGCGAGCTCTCGAGCGTCACGTTGTCTGACGGCAGCCGGCTGACGGCAGACCGGTTTGTGTTTGCCTGCGGTCCCTGGCTCGGCTCCCTGTTTCCAGACGTCATCGGCGACCGCGTGCGCGCGACCCGCCAGGAAGTCTTCTTCTTCGGCACACCATCTGGCGACCGGCGCTACACGGAAGAGGCTCTGCCCGTCTGGGCGGATCACGGGACGCGCTTTATTTACGGCATCCCGGGCAACGAGTGGCGGGGCTTCAAGGTTGCGGACGACTCGCGTGGGCCAGTATTCGATCCCACGAATGGCGAGCGCACACCGACCGACTCTGCCCTGCAGATCGCGCGCGACTACATCGCCTACCGGTTCCCCGGATTGAAGCGCGCGCCGCTGCTCGAGTCGCGCGTGTGCCAGTACGAAGAGTCGCCCGACGAACACTTCATCATCGATCATCATCCGCAGGCGGTGAACGCGTGGCTCGTCGGCGGCGGCTCGGGTCACGGCTTCAAACACGGACCCGCGGTGGGAGAGCTGGTCGCGCGTCTGGTTCTGAGCGGCGCGGCGCCCGATGAGCAATTCCGGCTTTCGCGCTTCGCTCGATAAGGACTTCGAGCGCTTCAAGCGCGCGCTGCCGCGCGATTTTCCTGCGCATGTGCGCGACACCTATCGCATCGACCTCTCAGCCGACTATCTGGGCCAGCCGCTGCCGCATCCGATCGGGAAGGGCTCCGGCCAGCTCTCCCTCAACACGGGGCAGCTCGAGACGGACGCCGAGGCCGGCTTGGCGTTCGCGGTGCTGAAGACGGTGATCGCGCAGGACGCCGTCGGCGCCCAATCGATGGCCGCGTGGGCGATTCACGAGACCAAAATGAAAGTCGACCGGCGCGGCGATGGGTGGACCGTGACATGGAAGGGCAGGGGCTGGGATCGTTCCTTCGACGACTACCTCGCGCTCGTTCGCGCCGGTCGCGATCTCACGCGCGCGGGTCGTTTGCTTACGGTGCCTTCGGTGAAGTACCACTTGCCCCGTCTTGACGAGCCGTTTCGTGACGACGAGTACGCGTACACCACGCGGGCGCTGGCCGAGGGCTGGCGCGAATCGCCGCTGCTGCTCGAAAAAGACTTCTCGCCCACGCTCGCCGGAGATCCGCTGGCGGACGAGAAGCGGCAAATCCTGCGCTGGCTGCGGGAGGTACCGGGCAGGATCAAGGCCCACGCCAACGTGCGGCTCGCCATGAAGCTGATGAACGCTCGCTTCGAGGATGATTTTCAGCGTGAAATGATGGATGCAGCGAGTGCCGCCGATGCGCTGGTGGTGTTCAATCGCCTGTTTGATTCGAAGGCGGGAGTTGCATATGGCGGCCCCGAGTTGAGCGACCGCAACCTACGCGTCTTGGATGGGCCGTCCGGCCGCCCGGCCGCCCGGCCGAGGTTGTCGGGGACAGGCAACATCCACTCCGGCCGCATGATCGTGGCGTATGCGCTGGGTGGTTGTTCGTCCGTACAGGTCCATACATTCTTCCAGTTGCCGCTCGAGGAGTATTCGGCAACCGATGGTTCGCGCACCCAGCGTGCGCTGCACGCCTTGCTCTTCGACCCGCGCGATGGGCTGATCGCCGTGATGCTAGAGCGTGAAGCGGCGGAACAGCTCGAGCGGCGCGGGGGTGAGCTGCATTTCCTGGATCTCTTGCCCCCATTCCATGCGAATCGCCCGCGCTGAGCTGTTCGAGCTCACCCTCCCGCTCGTCGAGCCGTTCGTCATCTCCGGCGGCGCGATAACGGAGCGCCGATCGTTGATCGTGGCCCTGCACGATGATGCAGGGCACGTCGGCTATGGCGAGTCGCCGCCGTTTCAGCTGCCGTTCTACTCGGAAGAAACCCTCACGAGCGCGCGCGACCTGATCGATCGTGTGCTGCTGCCGCGCGTCGTCGGCCGCGAGTTCGATGGCCCGCTCCCCGCGGCGATCGATGCGGCACTCCACGAGGGCGTCCGCGGCAACTGGTTCGCCCGCGCCGGCGTCGAAACCGCGGCGTGGGACCTCGAGGCCCAGGCCCGCGGGACCGGTCTGGCCATGGTGCTCGGCGAACGACTCGGCGTGACTCCCGCCGGCGCCGTCGACTGCGGTGTCGCGCTCGGGATTCCGCCCGACCGGCGCGCGGACATTCTCACCAAATGGGTCTATGACGCGGTGCAGCGCGGGTACCGTCGCGTGAAGATCAAAGTGGCACCGGGCTGGGATGCTGCCGCTGTGGTTGCGGCGCGCAAGGGGATGGCTGGCACGACGCTGCCGCTGACTGTGGATGCGAACGGGGCCTACGAATGGCCGCGCGACGAGGCCGCCCTGCGCGCGCTGGACGATGCCGATCTCCTCTACATCGAGCAGCCGCTCCATCCGGACGAGCTCGTCGGGCACGCTCGACTCGCCGAGGCGTTGCGGACGCCCCTCTGTCTGGACGAAACGCTGCGGGATGCGCGCGCCGCATCGCAGATCGTGGCGTTGCACGGGCCAAAAGTTTGGAACATCAAGGTGCACCGCGTCGGCGGGCTGACTGAGGTTTGTCGCATCTACCGCCTCGCAGCCGAGTACGGCGCGAAGCTGTGGGCTGGCACGATGCCGGAATCGGGCATCGGCTCGCAAGCGGCACTGGCGGCGGCGTCCCTGCCGCTGTTCGTCTTCCCATCCGACCTGGAGCCCTCGAGCCGCTGGTTCGGCCGCAACGGTGATGTCATCAAGCTCACCATGGGACGGGACGGACGTATGGCGGTGCCGCAACAGTCGTGCGGCCGGCTGCTCGATTCCGGCCGATTCCGCCTCTTGACCGCGCCTATACTTTTGGGGCGCCATGATCAAGCCGAACCCGGACTACTGGGCTAGCCACCTCTATCTGAGCCCGCGCGAGCGCCCCAAGCCGGATCAGCCCGTGCGGGATCTGTCGCCCCGCGCGGCCCAACGCTTCAAGAAGGCACGCGAAGAGCTGCGCAGCCTGCGCCACGTCACCGAACAAGTCGTCTATCTCGGCACGACGTGGAAATGGGTGTGGATGTACGAAGTGGGCGGCCGCAAACTGGGCTATCTGCATCCCATGCAGTCCGGTGTCAGCGGCACATTCGTTCTGTCGGTGCCCGAGGAGCAGGAAATCAGCGCGACGAACGGATTGCCGCGCGTCATCAAACAGGCGGTGCGCGACGGGACGCTTTTCGACGGCGTGCGTCATTGCTGGATGAATTTCGCCGATCTGGACTCGGTGCAAGCCTTTGTCGACGTGGTCAGATTGAAATACCAACTACTGGCGCGGCCAGAGTAGCGATTATTACATTCGTGAGCCTTCGGAGTTAGCAAAGCCGCCCAAGCCACTAGAGGTCATCTGCGTTCAGCTGCGGTCGTGGTGTTGATCCTCGCCCTCCCGCCTGTGGTCGCGAACGGCCAACAGGCTCAACCGGCTTCCTCGCGTTACACAGCACCCGTTATCAAAGATACCAGCAGCCTGAAGGGGTCGCGGCAGCCGATTTTCTTCCGCCACGACGTCCATGCCGGGCAAGATCAGATCCCGTGTATGTATTGTCACTACTCGGCCGCCATCTCCAGCGAGCCGGGGATTCCGGCGCTGCAGACTTGCATGGGCTGCCATCAGTTTATCGGCGGGGGCCCGCCCTCCCATCAGGCGGAGATCAAGAAGGTGCGAGATGCCTGGCGCGAGCGAAAACCGCCGGAGTGGATTCGGGTCCACGCCCTCCCTGGCTTCGTCCGTTTCCCGCACATGCGGCATATCAAGGCGCTCGGCACACAGGCGTGCGCGACCTGTCACGGCGACGTGCAAACGATGGCGCAGGTATCTCAGGTCTCGACGTTGCGCATGGGCTGGTGCGTGCGCTGCCACATCAAGAACAACGTGACGCGGGACTGCACGGTGTGCCATTACTGACATGAGTGACTCTCTGCCCGTCGATCGTCGCCGTTTTCTGAAGGTTCTCGGCGTAACCGGGGCCGGAGCTGCGGCTGTGTCCGCATGTGGCATCGGCCCGGAGCCGACGGAACGGCTGATTCCGTATCTGATTCAGCCTGAAGATCAGATTCCTGGTACGGCCACCTACTACGCCACGACGTGCCGCGAGTGCGCGGCGGGCTGCGGCGTGCGTGTGCGCGTGCGCGAGGGCCGCGCGGTCAAGCTCGAGGGGAATCCCGACTCACCGATCAATCGCGGCCGGCTGTGCGCGCGCGGGCAGGCGGGGCTGCAGGGATTGTACAATCCCGATCGCATCGCCCATCCGATGGTCCGGAACGCGCGCGGCGTCTTCGAAGACATCGATTGGGACGGCGCGATCCAACGACTCGTGGCCAAGGTGCGCGAGTCACAAGGCAAGGGAATCGTGTTTCTGACCGGCGCCGAGCAGTCGTCGTTCGGGGATCTGGTGGCTGAGTGGATGAAGCAGGTCGGTGGCCGCCACCTGAGCTACGAGCCGTTCGGCTTCGAAGCGCTGCGCGCGGGCAACCGTATGGCCTTCGGCACCGCGGCGTTGCCGGCCTACGACTTCGCGAACGCGAAATACATCCTGTCTTTCGGCGCAGACTTCCTCGATACCTGGCTGTCTCCGGTCGAATTTCAGAACGGCTTTTCCCGCGCGCACGCGTTCGACGCCGGCCGCCCCGCCTCGATGTCCAAGTTCGTGTACGTCGGCCCGCGCCTCTCGCTGACCGGGATGAATGCCGACGAGTGGATCGCCGCGCGCCCGGGAACCGAGGGGATGCTTGCCCTCGCGCTCGCGCAGGTCATCGTGGCGAAGCACCTGGCGCGTCTGCCCGCCGACGCCAGCCGGCTCAGCGGGCTCCTGGCCGGTTACGCCCCACGTGCCGTCGCGGCGACGATTGGCATCGACGAAGCGGTCATCGTTCGTCTGGCGAGAGAATTCGCGAGCTCGGGTGGCGGGCTCGCGGTCGCCGGCGGCATGGCCACGCAAGGGCCAAACGGCGCCGAGATCGTCGCGGCGGTCAACATCCTGAACTACGCCGTTGGCGCAGTGGGAACACTCGTCAAGTTCGGCGCGGATCTCGCGATCGGTTCGACGAATACGTTCGGCGATCTGACGGCGCTGGTGTCGGACATGGCGGCCGGGAAGGTGGCGCTGGTGTTCGTGCACGGGACGAATCCGGCGCATTCTCTCCCGGGTGCCTTCCAGCAGGCGCTCGGCAAGGTCGCCTACAAAGTCAGCTTCTCGTCCTACATGGACGAGACGGCGGCCGCCTGTGATCTGATCCTGCCGGATCATCACCCGCTCGAGCAATGGGGCGACAGTCGGCCGCGCGCCGGCGTCACCGCACTGCAGCAACCGGTCGTGCAGCCGGTGTTCGACACGCGCCCGACGGGTGACCTGATTCTCACGCTTTCCGGGAAGACCGGGACGTTCCAGGATTATCTGCAGAGCAAGTGGCGGACTCGACGCGCCGTCAACTTCGATCAGTACTGGATGGACTCGTTGTCGAAGGGCGGGATCTATACTGAAGCTCCGACGCGCGCGGTGCGGCTAGCGGCGGGCGTTTCGAGGATCGGCGTTGCCGCCCTTGCCGCCGCTGCCGCCCCTGGCGGCCAAGATCAAGAAGTCATCGTCTTCCCGCACCCCATCCTGCACGATGGCCGCGGCGCCAACAAGCCCTGGCTCCAGGAGATTCCGGATCCGGTTTCGAAAATCGCGTGGCACAGCTGGGTCGAAGTGCATCCCGACACGGCGGCGAAATGGGGCCTCGCGACCGGTGACTTCCTGCTGCTCAAGTCCTCGTTTGGCGCGCAGAAATTCCCCGCCTGGATCACGAGCTCGATTCGTCCCGACGTGCTCGCGGTGCCGACGGGGCAGGGCCACACGGCGTACGGCCGGTACGCTAAGGACCGCTCGGCCAACGCCTTCGAGCTGCTCGGCGCGGAGGCGAACGACTACGGCGGCCGCAATTTCGGCGTGCGCGCGAGCGCGACGAAGACCGGCGAGCATCGCAAGATCGTCACGACCGAAGGCGGGCCGCGCGAGCTCGGTCTCGGGACGACGGAGGTTCTGCCGCTCGCGCGTGCCAAGGCGCTCCACGCCGGCGACCATCCGTTCCACTACGAAGAGACACCCGAGTACGCCAAGGAAGCCGTCGAATGGTGGGGCGAGCGCCAGCACGACAAAGCCTCGATCGGAAATTACCGCGGCGAGCATCCCCGCTGGGGTCTCGCGATCGATCTGGCGAAGTGCACGGGATGCGGCGCGTGCGTGACCGCGTGCTACGCTGAAAACAACATCGCGACCGTGGGCGAAGAGCTGATGCAGCGCGGCCGCGAGATGGCGTGGCTCAGGCTCGAACGCTACTGGCGGACCGACGCGCACGGCAGCCAGCAGGGTGCCGTGAATCAACCGATGCTGTGCCAGCAATGCGGCAACGCGCCGTGCGAGCCGGTCTGCCCCGTGTACGCCGCCTATCACACGCCCGACGGTCTCAACGGCCAGGTCTACAACCGCTGCGTCGGCACGCGCTACTGCTCGAATAACTGCCCCTACAAAGTCCGCATCTTCAACTGGCACAACTACGCCGAGCGGGACGGCCAGTACGATGCCTTCCCCGATCCGCTGTCCATGCTGCTCAATCCCGACGTCACGGTCCGGGAGAAGGGTGTGATGGAGAAGTGCACGTTCTGCGTCCAGCGCATTCGCGGCGCGCAGAATCAGGCGCGGCTCGAGAACCGGAATGTGCGCGACGGCGACATCGTCACCGCCTGCCAGCAGACCTGCCCGTCGGACGCGATCGTGTTCGGCGACTTGAACGATCGGAACTCCCGCGTCTTCGAGCTCGCCGGCAATCCGCGCGGCTACCACGTGCTCGCCGGCCTGAATACCAAGCCGGCCATCACCTATCTCGCGCGCGTTGTCGCGCAAGAGAGTCCCAACCGTGGCTGAGACGCGACTGACGTACGACTACGTCACGCGCACGATCGCGCGGACGCTCGGTACGCCATCGCGCGGCTACTTCATGCTGCTCGGCGCGGCGGTAGCGCTGCTCGCCATCGGCATCATCACCCTGGTGCTCCTGATCCGCTACGGGCTGGGTCTCGCCGGATACTCGCACCCGGTCTACTGGGCGGTCTACATCACCTGCTTCGTCTTCTGGGTCGGCATCGCGCACTCGGGGACGCTGATTTCCGCGATCCTGTTCCTGTTCCGCTCGGGGTGGCGCACCGCCGTGTATCGCACGGCGGAAGCGATGACGGTGTTTGCAGTGATGACCGCCGGCCTGTTCCCGCTGATTCACATCGGGCGGCAGTGGTACTTCTACTGGCTGATTCCGTATCCCAACGAGCGCGGGCTCTGGCCCAACTTCAAATCGCCGCTCATCTGGGACGAGTTCGCGATCGGGACGTACTTCACCGTCTCGACCGTGTTCCTGATCATGGGCCTAATCCCCGACATCGCCGCGGTGCGCGACCTGGCGACGGGCTGGCGCAAGAGACTGTACGCGATCACGGCACTCGGGTGGACGGGCGCTAACGAACAGTGGCGTCACTACACGCGCGGCTATCTGTACCTCGCCGCCCTCGCGACGCCGCTGGTGCTGTCGGTGCACAGCGTCGTGTCGTGGGACTTCGCGATGGCGATCGTGCCGGGCTGGCACGCGACGTTGTTCGCGCCCTATTTCGTGGCGGGCGCGATCTACTCGGGTTGCGGCATGGTGATCACGCTGCTCACGCCGATCCGCAAGCTCTTTCAGTTAGAAGAAATCATCACGGTCCATCACTTCGAGAACCTCGCCAAGCTGTGCCTGCTGACCGGCTCGATCGTCAGCTTCTCGTACCTGACCGAGAACTTCGTCGCCTGGTTCAGCGGAAATCCAGCCGAGCGCGCGGCGTTCTGGTATCGGGCGTTCGGTCCCTACTGGTGGGCGAGCTGGACGATGAACATCTGCAACGGTTTGCTGCCCTGGCTGCTGTGGTCCAAGAAGGTGCGCACGAACATCACGGCATTGTTCGTGATTTCGATCTTCGTCAACATCGGGATGTGGTTCGAACGGTACGTCATCATCGTGGTCTCGCTCGCGGGCGAGCCCTACACGACCTGGACGAACGCCGTTTATAACCCGACTTGGGCGGACTGGGGCGTCATGGCCGGCAGCTTCGGTTGGTTTTTCATGTGGTTCCTGCTGTTCGTGAAGAACTTCCCGGCGGTGGCGATCTCGGAAGTGAAGGAAGTGCTCGCGCCGCCCAAGCGGCAGAAGGCCCGTGCGGGAGTTCAGCACACATGACGACGCATGTGCGGTTGCCCCTTCCCAAGCCGCTGCGAGAGATCTTCCATCCGCCACCAACTCCTGGTGTGCTCGGGGTGTTCCCGCATCTCGACACGACCCTCGACGCGATCAAGAAGCTGCGCGCGGCCGGGCACACCGATTTCACGGTCTATTCGCCCATTCCGCGCCACGAAATCGAGGACGCATTGGGCCAGTCGGTGAGCCCGGTGCGGATGTTCACGTTGATCGGCGGGATCGCGGGCTGTGCGATCGGTGCCTGGCTCACGCTGTGGATGTCGTACGACTGGCCGATCGTGCTCGGCGGCAAGCCGGTCGGATCGGTCCCGCCGTACGTCGTCATCATGTTCGAGATGACGATTCTGTTCGGCGCGCTCTCCACGATTCTCGGGATTCTGTTCAACGCGGCCTTCGCAGCACGCCGGGTCGGGACGATTCAGTACGACCCGCGGTTCACCAACGACCGATTCGGGATCTTCGTACCCGCGACGGCCGATAAGGCGGGACGGATCGAGACGCTGTTGCGTGAGGCGGGAGCGGAGGAAGTGCGTCGTGGCTAAGCGCGCTGTCGTCCTTGTCGCGCTCGCGCTGCTGTGCGCCTGCAATCCTGACGACGTGGTGCACAAAGTCGGCTGGTTCGCGACGATGCGACACCAGCGCAGCATCAAGCCTTACGCCCGGCCGATTCCGCCGGTCGCCGGCGCTGTGCCGGTATCCGGCGCCGAGCTCCCACTGACGCGCGAGACGGCGGATCGCTTGACCAACCCGCGCACGCGCACGGCGGAGTCGCTCAATCGCGGGCAGTGGGTCTATCAGACCTATTGCCTGGTGTGCCACGGCGAGCGCGGCGAGGGCAACGGCCCCGTCTCCCTGGCGGGCGGTGGCCCGTTCCCCGGCGTTCCCTCGCTCGTCGATCCGACGCGGCCGAAGATGACCGATGGCATGATCTACGGCATGATCTTCGAGGCCCAGCGCATGGGACGCGGCTTGATGCCCCGCTACGGCGACAAGATTCACGGCAACGATCGGTGGGATCTGGTGAACTACGTGCGTAGCCTGCAGCTGAACGCTCGGAGCAACCGCTGAGCGCCGCGGTCGCCAGCCGATCCGATCTCGTCCAGAAGGCGCGCCAGGCGCCGGTCGGTCGGTTGACGCTGTTCGGCGCCATCGCCGCGATTCTCGGCGGCATTGTGCTCGTCGGCGGACTCATCAGCGGACATCCGGAACGCACGTGGTGGGCCTATCACGCGAATTTCATGTTCTGGGCGGGTCTCGCGCAGGGCATGGTCGTCTTCGCGGCCGTGCTCAAGCTCGCCAAAGGACACTGGGGCGGCGTCGTCATTCGGTTTGCGGAGGCAGCCACCGCCTTCACGACCGTCACGGTCCTGCTGTTCATCGGTCTCGTCATCGGCCGAGACTACATCTTTACGTGGATCCACGAGCCGCGGCCCGATGTCGGGTGGTGGCTCACCACGAAATGGTTTTTCCTCCGGAACGGCTTGATCCTCGTCGCCCTGTCCTGGCTGTCGTGGCGGTTCGTACGTCACGATACCACGCCCGATGCGCGAGAGCTCCAGAGCGGCGAAGAAGTTGAGCGTCTCACGGACTCCGGCGTGATCAGTCGCGACGCCGCCATCCTGGTTTTGGCGTACGCCTTTGGATACAGCCTGCTCGCGTTCGACTTGATGATGTCGCTGGCGCAGAAGTGGGTGAGTAGCCTGTTCGGCGCTTTCTACTTTATGGGCAGCTTCCTGGCCGCGTTGATGATGTTGGCCGTGCTGGCCATCACCCTGCGCCGTGCCATGGGCCTTGGGGGCATCTACACATCGCGCCAGCAGCATGACCTTGGCAAACTGTGCTTCGGATTCACCGTCTTCTGGGCTTACCTAATGTGGTCGCAGTTCCTCGTGATCTGGTACGGCAACCTGCCCGAGGAGACGTA
>DASWCE010000277.1:0-13578 GCA_036390255.1 Gemmatimonadales bacterium
TCGTAGTCATCCCCCAGCGCGCGGCGCAGCCGCCGCTCGAACCCGGACTCTGTCACCGTCGGGGCGGCGGCGAGCACCTGGAACGTGCCGGCGTCTGTCACGACGTCCTCGAGCATCTCGGTGGCCGTGTAGTAGCGATCCTTGGGCACGCGCGACAGCGCGCGCACGATGACGCGCTCGACCGCCGCGGGAATCGCCTGGCGCTGCTGCCGGGGGGGCACGATGCGCGACGGATCGGGGTCGGGCGGATTGCCGGTGAGCGCGGCATAGATGTTCGCCGCAATGCTGTACACATCGCTCGCGGGCTCGCCCGCCTCGCCCGCCCGGACTTCCGGCGCCATGTAGGCCGCGCTTGGATCATCCGTCGGCATCGGCGGGAGGTATGGCAGACACCAGTTGGAATACCGCAGGTCGGTGATGACGCCCTGGCCGCCGCTGTTGATCATCAGCGTGGAGGGGACGATGCGCCGCATGATGATGCCGCGCGCGTGGGCGTGTTCGAGCGCCGCCAGGAGATCCCGGATCAGGGACATCGATTGCGGAATCGGGCGTGAGCCCCGCCGCAGGGCGTCGGCCAGGCTTTCGCCTTCGATCCAGTTCGCCGTGCGATAGGCGAACGACGCGATCTCGCCGGCCGCGTAGACATGTCGAATCGCCGGGTGGTCGAGCTGCGCGAGCGTCTCGGTTTCGCGCATGAACCACGCGCGCCCGGGCGCCTCGGCCGCGAGATGCACGCGAATCGAGACCGCCCGCTTCAGCACCCGATCCCAGCCATGATACAGCGCGCGATCCGACGACAGCGCCACGAGGTTGTCGAGCCGGAATGTCGGCTCGAGCGCGCGCAGCGCGTCGTCGAGCAGACCAGCGGGCGGTGTCTGCCCCGGCGCGCTCGTGACCGCGGTCACATTCGGAGCTGGCGAACGGCGGTCGGGTGTGGTCACGGGCGAGAAATGTAGTCGCTGTTTCGGCTGGCACGAACTTCCGCGATGTCGCAGATTCCTTTGGATGGAAAGCGAGTCTCCCCGCCCCCCCAGGACGTCCCGTTCGACTCGACATCAGGTGGAGCGCCGAGTACGGCCCGACCGGCGGTCCGGGCTGGATCGGCGCGTCACCGATCGTCGCGCGCGGCAGGTCCCGGTCCTGGTCGAACGGCGCGGCCGCACGGAACGCCGCAGTCGCGTGGAACGTCGCTCACCGCAACAGCGTCGCCAATTGAAAGATCGCCGCGGCTCGGGTCTCAGCTTTACTTCATCCTGATTGCCGTTACCCCCCAGCCATTGCGTCCCGCGCGCGCGTAGCGCGCATCGCGTAAGTAAATCGCGTTGCTTGTCGTGTCCACTTCGGCCGTCAAGAAACGTGCGAACTGGGCGATCGCGCGCCCGTCTGGGGTGTCGTGTATCGCGTGTACGACCGCCGGCTCGCGCAGATGCCGCGGCACTTTCCAGTCGTCGCTCGCGACAGTGTCCGCGCTGGCATACATCGCTTCCCACGTAAACGGCTGACCGACGTTGGTCAGCGCCGCCCACGATGCGCCTGCGCCGAAGCGGTGTTCGGCAGCTTGGCGGACTTCACGCTTGCGAGTCGCCGCCACGGCTGCTTGTGCTCCGGTATAGACCACCAGGAGCAGCACCGCGAGCTCAGCGGCACGCTGCCGCGCCACCGGACCGAACCAGTAACGAACCCAGCCAACGATCGCGACGAGGCAAAGACCCGAGTAGAGCCAAAGGACCCAGGACGCGACGATGTCATGTCGCCAGACGAGTAGGACGCCGGTGAAGCCGCCGATCACCAGCATCCCGCCGAGCGGTTTCCAGTGTCGCTCGCTGCCCCACGCCAGCGCGACCAGGGGCACAAGCCAGAAAAACGGATCGACGATGGCCACCCAGTCGAGATAGTACCAGCGATTGCTCCATGGAAGCAATGGACGCCACCCGTACGATCCCTGCCAATCCATCAACAGGTGGCTGGCGAACGTGACGGCGACGCAGAGGGCGAGCCAGCGCCACGGAGCCTGCCACCGCGTCCGCGCGCGGGTGATGAGTCCGATCGTCAGGATGAGGGCCGGGATTTGGACGAGCGCCCCGACCAGCGAATGCGTGATCCCACGATGATGGACCAGAAACGCCGAGCGCGGCCATCCCCAGTAGCCCGTGAACGTCTCGGCCAAATCCGGCATGTTTGCGGCGATCGCGCCGATCAGGCCCGCCCGTGGTACGTGGCGGGCGGCGACCGCTCGACCCAGCGCGGCGCCGACGAGAGCATGGGCGAGGTTGTCCATCCTACACAATGCGGGACGAACTCGCGGCGCGTCTAGAGCAACCGTAGTGCTTCGGGGAGTCCGGTCTTTAATGCGGATGGGGAAGTGATTTCGGTGCATCGGGCGGGACTGCGCCAAGGTCCAGGGTTCGCACTGCCCCAGCGACTCGGTCTCTAGTTTCTCGAGAAAGCCACCGTAACCACCACCGTGCTCGGCTTCGTCGCCGGACGTTCGGTGGAGACTATAGCCACTGTCGCAACAGTATGGTGGCTCTCGATGCTGGAATCTGTAAGTGCTTGCCGGACCGCGGAGAGGGCCTGAAAACCCTGGCGTGTATCGACAACCGTCGCACTGGCTTGCAGGGTGCCACGAGCTTGGGCTTCTGCATTCCGACCCACGAGCATGAGCGCCCCGACCATTATCGCCGCCGCGAGTCCGAACCGCATTGCCAGCTCCCTGAGTGAGTGCCCCTGGCTTCCGGCTTTCCACTAGGGCATGCGACGTGCCGGTCAATTGTAACAACGTAACGCTTTGTGTCGCATTTAGTTCAGCGATTATTGTTGGCAATGCCAAGTGTTGAGCCTTGTCAACAATCGTTACACCGCCCTCACTCGTATCGTGTAAGTCACTGGCGCATCTTGGCTTCTGGTCACTTAGCGGCAGTCGTAAAGAAAATTGACAGTGGCGAGTAATTTGGCAGTTGGCA
Source organism: Gemmatimonadales bacterium (assembly GCA_036390255.1). GTDB lineage: Bacteria > Gemmatimonadota > Gemmatimonadetes > Gemmatimonadales > GWC2-71-9 > 20CM-2-65-7. The sequence goes on from DASWCE010000277.1 coordinate 2,964, forward strand.
TAAGCCTTGCTTTGACCGGCCTCCAGAATGGTGGAGGCGCCGAATGGCACTCAAACTGACTAATAGCTCGACACAAAACACGGGAGCATGAAATGCGCAGCATCACGCAGCTGTCCCTGGTTGTAGCCGCACTGGCCCTGACGGGCACGGCCCTCCAGGCCCAGACGAACAATGCCAGCATCACGGCGACGGCGAGCGTCCAGACGCCGATCAACGTGGTTGGCGCACAGCAGTTGAGCTTCGGGAACGTGTTCCCGGGCGTGAATAAGACGATCGCGGCTACAGATCTCACGAACGCTGGCCGGTTCGACGTCAATGGCCAGGCCAGCAGCCCGGTCACCATCTCGTTCACGCTGCCCGCGACGCTCGGTTCGGCTGGTAACACCATGCCGATCGTGAGCTACACGGGCGTGCACGCGCAGAACAACGCGCAGACCGGCGGCACTGCCTTCTCACCGGCGGCTGGTGCGTCCCCCTCGCTGAACGCCTCTGGCGCGCTGTGGGTGTGGGTGGGCGCGCAGGTCCAGCCCGCGACGAACCAGGCGGCGGGTGTCTATACCGGTTCGATCACGATGACGGTGGTTTACTAAGCTACTGGAGTTTGGCGTCGAGCTGATGGCGCGCCGGCAGAGGATGCAGATTCCTCTGCCGGCGCTGTCACAAGGAGACGTATGCAGCTGATGAAACGGGAAGCGTGGGTCGTCGTCGGAGCAATGCTGCTCGGCGTGCCGCTGCTGGCGCAGGGCAAGCCGCTCACAGTCACGGGTGTGCGTGGCGTGATGTTCGGCGCCGTCCTGCCGGGCATGCCGCGCGTTGTGTTGCGCACCGATCCCGCGAACAGCGGCCAGTTCGACATCAAAGGTCCGAAGGGTGGTCCCGTCTTGCTGTCATTCGTGCTGCCGCTGAGCATGACTGGTCCTGGTGGCGCGCTGATGCCCATCGTGTTTGGGGCTAGTGATGCGGGCTACTCGCCAACTCAGTCAATCGGGAGTCAAGTGGGCTTCGACCCGAAGCAGCCGACTACCGTAACGTTTCCGAATAATGGCAGCGCATCGGTTTTCGTCGGGGCCACTGCGAATCCGGCGACGAACCAGCGCGCCGGCGCGTACACCGGGACGATCACCCTCACCGTGACGGTGCTGCCATGATGCGCGCGTTGGGTCTCGCCTGCGTGCTCGCGGTCGCCGGCGTCTCGCTGGCCGCGCAGGGCGTCATGGTTGCGCCGCACGCGGTGTTCATCGATCACGGGGCGCGCAGCGGCTCCGTGTTGCTCTACAATCCGGGGACCGAGCCGGTCGAAGTCGCAATCTCGACGATCTTCGGATATCCGACCACGGATTCGACCGGCCGCATCACGCTCGACACTTTGCTCGCCGATTCCTCGGTCTCGGCGCTCGGCTGGATCCAGGCGTTCCCGCGTCGCTTGACGGTCGGTCCGCGCGAGCGCCAGACTGTCCGGCTGCTCGCGCGCCCGCCCGTCGGTCTGGCCGATGGCGAGTACTGGCTCCGCCTCGTGATCGCGGCGCAGGCGGGCCACGTGCCCATCAGCGGCGTGTCGGATACGACCGCGATTCAGGTGGGTCTCACGCTCGAAGTCCGCACGATCATCGGCGTGAACTACCGCAAGGGACCGGTTTCGACGGGCGTGTCGCTCTCGAATCTGCGTGCCCAGATCGTCGGCGATTCGCTGATCACGCGCGGCAAGCTCGAACGCCGCGGCAACGCCGCGTTCATCGGGATAATTCGCGAGACGCTGGTGGATTCGGCCGGTGCGGTGCGCACGCAGCGCGTCGGTGATTCGCTGGTCACGACCTACGCGTCGCCGGTCGGGGTGTACCGCACGATGGAGCCGCGCCTCGCGAGCGCCCTTCCGAAACCCGGCTTGCCGAGCGGCCGGTACTGGCTGCGCTATGAAGTCGTCACCGAGCGCGATGATCTCGATCCGACGGTCGTGCTGAAGGCGCCCGCGGTCCGTGACTCGGTGCAGCTGGTGGTTCCGTGAGAAAGGCCCTGCTGTTGGCGATATGTGTCGGCTTGACCGGTCGCGCGGCAGCGCAGGCCGGTGCGTCCGTATCGGCCGACGCGGTCGTCGTCACCGTGGGGATGACGATCTCCACGCTGCGCGACCTGAACTTTGGGACGGTCATCAAGGGTGTTCCTACGACGATCTTGCCCACGGCCGTGAATGCGGGTGAGTGGCAGGTGAGCGGCAGTGCCAATGCGTTCGTGATCATCAGCTTCACGCTGCCGACGCAGCTGACCAATATTCAGGCGCTGCCGGGCTCCACCATGCCGATTTCGTTCAGCGCGGCCTCGGCAATCTGGCGCCGCGCGACGAACAATCCGGTCGGGGGCACCGCGTTCGATCCGGCGACCGGCGCGGTGGGTCGCCTCGGTCCTACCTCCAACCCGACGATGTACATCTGGGTTGCCGGATCCGTGACGCCGGCCGTGACCGCGAAGCCCGGCATCTACCGGGGCAACGTCATCCTGTCGCTCGTCTACCAGTAACCCATGTTCTTCGTGCAGGCGCCTCTCCTGCTGGTGGCCGCGTTGCACGTCCACCAGGTTCCTCGAGACACCGCTCCTGAACCGGTGGTGATCGACCTTCGCATCGGTCGCATCACGGGAACGACGGTCCAGGCGTATCGCGTCCGTTCCGAGGTGTTGCTCCCCCTCTCGCAGCTTTTTCAGCTGGCCGAGATCCGGCATCGTCTCACGCCTGATGGACGGCTGGAAGCGACGGTCGATCCGGGCAATCATCGCATTGTCATCGATCCCCGCAGCGACTCGATGGAGTACGGGGATCATCACGTGCGCATCGAGCGCGAATTCATCCGCTTCGAAGCTCCCGAGCTGTATGTGGGCAGTGAACGCCTGGGCGACCTGCTGGGCCTGATGTTTGTGGTGGACTGGTCCGACCTGACCGCGACGGTGGTGGATCCGAGTAGTCTGCCCATCGCGCGCCGGCTGCGCCGCGAAGCCGCCCGCGAAGCGTATCTGCGACGTCCCGACGGGATGCGCGCCGACGTGACATTGGGCTTGCAGCGGCCATCGTGGGATGGTGTCGTCCTGGATTACTCGCTGTTCTCGCCCTCGACCGATCCGTTTGCCGGATCGACGTACGCCGTCGGCCTGGGCGCCGATGTCGGCGGGGGCTCACTCGAAATGCTGGGCCAAAGCGTCGGACCGGCTGAGCTCGGTCGCATGCACGTCGACGCGTCCTGGACCGGCGTGTGGCGGGAGAATCGCTGGGTCAGGCAGCTGCACCTGGGCGACGTGCCGTCCTCCGGCCCGCGCTCGCGCGCGCTCGAGGGACTGGCGGTCACCAACGCGCCGTTCGTTCGCCCGTCGCTCATCGGCTCGCTGCGCTACGCCGGCAGTCTCGAGCCGGGATGGTCCGTCGAGGCCTACCGCGGTGGTGAGCTCGTCGCCTTCGATTCGGCCAACGCGAGCGGCGGGTTCGCGATCGATTTGCCGGTGCGCTACGGCGAGAATCCCGTCGACTTCGTCGCCTACGGTCCGTTCGGCGAGATCCGCGAGTTCAATCGCACCTATCGGGTTTTGAGTGAGCTGCTCCCCGCCCGCCAGTTCGAGTACGGCCTGTCTGGTGGTCGCTGCCCGCAGCCGTCGTTCAGCTGCAACGCCACGGCGAATGTCGATCTCCGCTATGGTGCAAGCCGCCGCTGGACGATGCAGGCCGGCCTGGACCAGTTCTGGCGCGATTCGCTGCCAGATCGCACGCACCCGTACGCGGCGCTCGTGGGCAACCCTAGTAACGCCTGGGCGATGGAAACTGAAGTCGTCGGTGCCGGACTCGCACGCGGCGCGCTCAAGTATGAGCCGACCGTGGATCTGCGGTTCGAGGGAGAATACGCGCATTTCGCCCACGACTCCGCATCCGTGCTCGCGGTGCCGGGCCTTCGCAACCAGGTGACCCTCTCCGGATTCTGGCGGCCCGCGACACGCCACGGCTTCTTTTTCTTCGACGGCCGCTTCGAGCGGATCCAAAGCGATGCCGGCGTGATGACGCGTACGCGTCTGGGCGCGTCGCTACAGACCGATGAGGTGCGGCTCTTGCCGTATCTCCGCACCGAGCACGGTGTGGCCGCCGGCAACCGGGAGTTCGCGGGCGTGTCGACGTTCATGATGCCGCGGCCCCGGTGGGGGGCATTCCTCAGCCAGACGCTGCTTCGCACCACCACGGAAATGGAACGCCAGGCCGGCCTGGTGTCCTGGTCGGCGTTCGCGGCCCACCCGATCGCGCGGGGGATCCGGCTCGAGGTCGGGGCTCATTGGCTGCGCGGAGACGCCGGGCCCACGTACACCGTCACGATCACATCGTACTTCTCGGCCCTGCGCGGCGTCACGTCGGTCTCTGCGCCCCCGGGGCAGCCGGTCGCCGCGACGCAGTTCTTGCAGGGATCGGTCCTGTGGGACCGCCGCACCGACCGCCTCGGTGTCGCGCCGGGCCCGTCGCTCGAGCGCTCGGGACTCTCCGGCCGCGTATTCATGGATCTGAACGCCAACGGAATCCGCGATGTCGGAGAGCCGGCGGTCGCGAACGCGCGCGTGCTGGTCGGGTCACTGTCGGCGCGGTCCGATTCCACCGGAGCGTATCATGTCTGGGATCTCGTGTCGTTCGAGCCCGTGATGGTCAGCCTCGACTCGCTCTCGCTCGAGTCACCGCTGCTCGTGCCGTTGGTTGCGCGGACCAGCGTCGTCCCCGGTCCCAACCGGTTTCGGAATCTCGACATCCCGGTGGTGGAGGCGGGCGTCATCGAAGGACGGGTCGTTCGCAACGGCTCGGGCGTCGGCGGCGTGACGCTCCTGCTCACCGACCGCCAGCGTGGCGTGCAGCGCACCCTGGTGACGTTCAACGATGGCGGGTTTTATCTGATGGGCGTGAAGCCGGGTGACTACGAGCTCGCGGTGGACGCTCGGGTACTCGAGGCGCTCGCGGTTGATGCGCAGCCGCTGCGATTCACCCTCGTGCCGACCGCGAACGGCATCGGACGCGAAGGCCTCGAGATCCGGCTTAGGTCGAGGTTTTAGCCGCCTCGGCAACCTGGTGCAGGACGGCTTCCAGTTTGGAGAAATCGTAAGGCTTGACCAGCGACGGCACGCCGGCTTCGCGCAGCAACGTGGACGTGTCCGCGGCGAACGTATCGCCGGTCGTGAAAATCAGGCGCTGCACCATGGCCGGATAATCGCGGCGCAGCCGCTCCAGGAACTCGCCGCCACTCATGCCGGGCATCCGGACATCTGAAACGATCACGTCGAAGTGCTCGCGACGCAGGACTCGCAAGGCGTCCCCGCCGTCTTCCACCGCCACGATATGCATGCCGCGGCGCTTCAGAAAGTTCACCACCGCCCGCCGCAGCCCCTCTTCATCGTCGATCAGCAATACCGACAGCTTCCCGTCCGGCGTCCGCGCTTGCGCGGTGGCCGGCGGTGCCGGCGGTGTCGCCCGCTGGCGCGTGCGTGCGTCGCGCGGCAGGACGACCGCGAACGTGGCGCCCTGTCCGACCACCGAATGCACGGAGATGCGACCACCGTGATCATGGACGATGCCGTAACAGATGGAGAGGCCAAGTCCCGTGCCCATGCCCTCCGGCTTGGTCGTGAAGAACGGATCGAAGATTTTTTCCTGCATGTCGGCCGGGATGCCCGGCCCGGTGTCCGCAACTTGCAGCAAGACGCCGTCGTCACCGGCGGTCGCGGTGCTGATCGAGATGGTGCGCCGGTCTCCCCCCGACATTGTCATGAGGGCCTGCTCGGCGTTGATGAGCAGATTGAGCAGCATCTGCTGCACCTCCGACCCATTCGCCCAGGCTTTGGGATTGGCGTCATCGAGATCGAGATTCACCGTGATGTTGAGCGTCGTCAGATGGTAGGAGCGGAGCGCGAACGTGCGGCGCACGATGTCGTTGAGCTCGACCAGCGTGCGCTCCTTGCTGCCGGCGCGGGCGAAGGCGAGGAGGTTGGAGGTGATGCGCCCGATGCGCGTCGCCTCGTCGTACATCATTTGCACCGTCTCCCGCTGCTCGGGCGTGAGCTGATCGAGCAGCAGCGTCTGCGCAAACCCCGAGATGATCGCGGCGGGATTGTTGATCTCGTGCGCGACGCCGCTCACGAGCTGGCCCATGGCGGCGAGCTTCTCGGCCTGCTGCAGTTGCGTCTGCGCGCGGCGCTGGTCCGTGATGTCGCGCACCAGCGCAAGGACCTTGGGAATCCGGCCCCCTTCGCGGACGGGCGCGAGCAGGACATGGCCGGTCCCCTCGCTGCCATCGGGGCGCTGGTACGGCACCTCGAAGCGCCGCAGCTCGCCGTCGAAGGCTGCCGCCAGGTTCTCACGCGCGATGCGAGACGCCGTTCCCTCCAGCCATCCAAAGGCTCGGCGTTTTTCGCCCGGGAACGCGCTCACGAGGGTGCGACCGGCGGTGTTCTCGTCAAGGACGTGGCCATCGCGGTCGACCACGGTGATCGCATCCGGCACTGCCTCCATCAGCAAGCGCAGACTGCGCTCCGCCGACGCGGTCGCACCCAGCGAGCTCATGAGCGAGCGCGTCTGATTGGCGACTTCGTCCTCGAGGATATTGGCATAGCGCCGGCTCACGCCGATGGAGTAGAGCACGCGAGCCGCGACGATCGCCATGCCGATTGCGACGATGACCGCGTCATTCGGGTCTGGCTTGGTCCGGAGGATGCCGACGATCGCCATGCCGGTGATGGCGGCGAGGCCGATCACGAGTGCAATGAAGCGCGCCGCGGTGCTCGGCTCGTGCGTCAGAGAGCGGCCGCGCTGGAGATGCAGCGTGTAATCGGGTGCGATCGCGGCCGCCGCGGCGAGCAGCAGCAGTCCGGTGTCCCAGGTTAGATCGAGTGGCCCACCGGCCTGGTACGTGCCGCGCAGCGCGACGACGGCGTACACCTGATTGCCGATCGCGAGGGCGATCACGCTCGGGAGCACTAGCGTCGCCGTCGCGGCGGAGAAGGCCGGCCGGCGCAGCATCTGGATCAGGATCATCCACAGGACCGCGACCGCGCCGATCGACCACCCGATGCTCGTCACCAGCCCGAACGGGGAAACGGGGGCGCCGCCGATCAGCAATGGCTCGAGGAGATACTCGTACGCGAGCGCGCCGACGACGAACGTGACGAGCACGGTATCGAGCACGAGCTCGGGATCGGTGCGGCGCAAGGGTTGGCCCAGTACGAGGGTCCTGAGACCTCCGATCACGCACGCGTAGATGCCGAGATAGCCGACGTCCGCCAGCGAGGGGTAAGGCGGCGGCGCACCACGAACGAGGTCGTAATAGTTCCACACCATCTGCCCGGCGAGGAACGAGGCGCAGCCGGCGGCGATCCAGCGCCACGCGCGGCGTTGCTCGGACGTGGTCACCCGGCGAGACGACGCGACGCAGGCGACTGCGGCGAACGCGGCCGCCCACGTCCAGCAGAGGTCGGCGCTGAGGGCGAGGGTCCGCCGGTCGCTCGGCGGAAACGCATAGAGCAGCACCATCGCCACCAGCGACGCGACGGCGATGCTGAAGACCACGCGAGCGGACCGGCTCAGCGGCACCATCTCGAGGATACTCCGCGCCTAAATTATGCGCATTATGTTAGCCCGCCAAATGAACGTGCTCGGGTGGATGGGTGCGCCGGCGGAATCGCTCGCGCAGTGGGACGATCACGCCGCGCTGGCGGCAGCCGTCCGGGCCGACGGGCTGTCGCGCACGCTCGTCTGCGGCATGGGCGGCTCGAGTCTCGTCGCCGACGTGCTCGCCGCGGCGTTCGACGTCAAGCAGCTGCAGGTGTTGGACAGCACGAATCCTGACGCCGTGCGCGCCGCCGGAGGTGGGAAAGACGACCTCTCGCGCACGCTCTTCGTCATCTCCAGCAAGTCCGGCAACACGATCGAGACGCTCGCGTTCTATCATTATTTCGCGGCGCGCGCACGTCCCGAGCAGTTCATCGCGATAACCGAGACGGGTACAACGCTTGCCGAGATCGCGCGCACGCGAGGTTTCCGCGCCGTCATTCCGCACCCGCCCGACGTCGGCGGCCGCTATTCGGCGCTCACGGCGATCGGCATGGTGCCGGCCGCCTTGAGCGGACTCGACGGTCGCACGTTGCTCGAGCGGACGCGTCACGTTGACGTGGGCGCCGCGCAAGCGATGGGCACCGCGATTGCCGAGCGCGCACAGACCGGACGGGACAAGCTGTGCGTGATTCCTCCACCACGAATCGCCGCGCTGGCCTACTGGATCGAGCAGCTCATCGCCGAGAGCTCCGGCAAGAATGGTCGCGGCGTCATTCCGGTCGTGCAGGAACCAGACGCACCGGCCCCCTTGGCCGACTCGCAAACTGCCGGTCCGGACATGTTCTCCGCCGATCCGCTCGACCTCGGTGCCGAGTTTCTCCGCTGGGAGTATGCGACCGTGGCGTTGTGCGAGCGTCTGGGGGTCAACGCGTTCGATCAACCGGATGTCGAGGAGGCGAAGCGCCTCGCGCGCGCCGAGTTGACGGGGGGCGGCCATGGTGGGGGAGGCAGCGTAGGGACGCAGCCTGCTGCGCCCCTACAGACGCTCACGCTCGCGCAACTTCGTGCGTCGTATCGTCCACGCGATTATCTCGCGATCCTCGCGTACGTTCCGCCCTCACCCGACGTCTTTCGCCAGCTCCAGAAGGTGCGCGCTGCGTGGGGGCACACGCTCCGCTGCGCGACGACGCTCGGCTTCGGTCCGCGGTACCTGCACTCGACCGGACAGTTGCACAAAGGGGGACCTGACAGCGGGCTCTTTCTCGTCATCACGACCGACGTCCGCGACGACATCGAGATTCCGGAGATGGGCTGGACCTTTGGCCAGCTGCATCGCGCGCAGGCGCGCGGCGATGTGCGCGCCCTGCTCGCGCGTGGACGACGCGTCGCCCACGTGCATCTCGCGAGTCTCGCGGAATTGTCACAGCTGATGCCGTGACGACCACTACCTACATCTTTCATCTCATCCCGCACACGCATTGGGACCGCGAGTGGTATCTCCCGCGTGCGTCCTTTCATGCGCGGCTGATCCCGATGATCGATGAGCTGATCGAGCGGCTGCAAGGAGACCCCGGCTTCCGCACCTTCCTGCTGGATGGCCAAACCGTCATTGTGGAGGACTATCTCCGCGCGCGGCCTGAACGTGAAACCGACGTGAAGGCGCTCGTGAAGACGGGACGCTTACAGGTCGGACCCTGGTACGTCCTGGCCGACGAGCTGATTCCCTCGGCGGAATCACTCATCCGCAATCTCTTGCTCGGCTCGGGCGATGCCGAACGTCTCGGGGGACGGCTGGACGTACTGTATTCCCCGGACGCGTTCGGTCATCCTGCCGTCCTCCCCACGCTGGCGCGGGAGTTCGGTCTGAAATACGGCGTCGTGTGGCGTGGGCTCGGCGGCAGGCCCGGACAGGACCACGACTTCTTTCGCTGGCGCGCCGTCGACGCGGGGGGCCGAGAGATTCTGCTCTGGCACCTTCCTCCGGACGGCTACGAGATCGGGGCCGCGTTGCCCGCCGCGGGCGCGAGATTGCCGGATCTGTGGAAAGCGGTGCGCGCGAAGCTCGTCGCGCGCGCGGCCGGCAAACACATCCCGCTCTTCATCGGCGCCGATCATCATGCGCCTCATCCCACGGTCGCGCGCCTCCGCGACCTGCTCGCCGACCTCGAGCCCGCGAGCGCGTTCCGCATCTCGCGTTTGGACGAGTTTTTTCAGGCAGCCGACAGCACGCCCGTGAAACCACTCGTCGGCGAGCTGCGCTCGTCGTACGGCTTCACCTGGACGCTGCAGGGGGTGCACGGGACGCGCGCGCCGCTCAAGCGCCGCCACGGGCAGGTCGAGCTGTGGCTCGAGCGCCTGGCGGAGCCGCTGGTGGCGTTGGCGAGACTCGCGGGGGCACGCGATCGCCGTCCGATCCTCGAGACCGCGTGGCGTACGCTGGTTCGCAACCAGTTCCATGACACGATCTCCGGATGTACGGCAGACTCGGTCGCCAGTGTCGCTGAGCAGCGCCTCGATGAGGTGGCCGCGTATGCCGCGGAGCTCACGCGGGGTGCTTTGATGGGGTTGGTGGGTCACGACCCTGATGCCCAGCGCGAGCGCGCCGACGGGTTCGAGCCCGCACTCGTCCTCTGGAACCCGGTTCCTCGCCCGCGCGCCGGCGTGACGATCGCTGATGTCACGGTGTTTCGTCGCGACGTGCTCGTGGGACCGCCTTCGGCCAGTCGCCTGCCGCGTGAGGGAGCGGGCTACCGGCCTTTCGCGCTCTCTGACATGGGCGGTCACGCGGTCCCGTTCCAGGTCCTGGCGCAGCGGCGCACCGAGGTGCGCATCGACGGCACGCGTCACTACCCGGACCAGGATGAAGTCGATCAGGTCCGGATCGCATTTCGCGCGCCGCCGGTGCCGGGGCTTGGTATCGCCGCGCTGACGACGGGGCCCGCGGCGCCGCTCTCGCGCGCCGAGGACGCGCGGGTTCGCGGCCGCTCGCTCGAAAACCGCTTCGTCGAAGTGACGGTCGAGGCGAACGGCGCGCTCACGCTGCTCGACCGGCGGCGGAACGAGCGCTAC
>DASWCE010000278.1:0-4914 GCA_036390255.1 Gemmatimonadales bacterium
CCAGCGAGCTCGATCAGCGCGGGGTCGCGTTTCTGGCGCACGATGGCTTCGTAAATCGCGCGTGCCTGTGTGGCATCCATCGCTTCACCGCGTAACTCCTGATCGCCCTGCCAGAGTGAGTAGCTCGAGAAGACGGCCTCGCCCGGAAGCGGAAAGTGGTACATCCCCTCTTCGAGCGCGGGACCGTTGTTGCGGAACCATTCTTCAACGGTCACTCGGGCGACCCGCCCGGTGATGCTCACCTGGACGGCGCTGCGGAGACGCTCGACTCGCCCGTTGAGATCCTGCGGAACCGGACGAACCGGATCGATCCACCCTTGGGCGAAGACGGGGGACGAGAGGGTGCACAGCAGGGCGACGGCTCCCAGCACACGCGAGCACTGCATGAGAAACTCCGGTAAGGGACGCCATGAGAGACGGGCACCCCCCCGAAGCTTGCACACGCCGCCTCAGGCTAGCCTATGGCGCACTGATTGGGGCCCACTTCCAGTATCTCCGCATCCGCGTCGGAGACCTCGAGCAGCCCAAGATTGACCTCTTTGATGGTGCGGTAAGCATCGGGGAACGACGTGACGTGATCCACAAGCCATTGTAGGAATACGCGCTCGTCCTGAATCGCAGCGGCCCCATTTGTGGCGGCGATCACATCGAAGCGGGCGGCGATCGCGCGGTCCGCCCGTCGCTCCCCCTCGCTGGCGTAGTGCCCGGGCAGGACCAGCAGGTCCCCGGGCCACGTCTGTCGCACTCGGTCCAGGCTGTGCCACAGCAGCTTCGCCCAGGTGTCGGAACGTCCCGCGAGGTCGGGCCGGCCGATCGACTGCACGAACAGAAAGTCGCCGGTCAGCGCCAGTCCATCGTCGGCGAGCAGTGCGAGGCTGCCGAGCGTGTGGCCGGGCACGTGCGCGGCACGCAGTGTAGCTCGTCCAAACGCGATCGTGTCTCCGTCACCGAGTGCCTGAAACGTCAGGCGGCCGGGTGTCTCGTCGTAGGGCGATACGGCGTCCGCCGGGTGCAGGAAGTAGGGCACTTGCCACTGGGCCGCCGCTGCGCGCGCCCCGCTCAGATAGTCCGCGTGAATGTGGGTATCGACGACGGCCGCCGGCGTCGCGCGCAATTCCGTCAGCAAGGCGTCATAGCGCGCGACATGACGGCCCGGATCGATGATGACAGCGTCACCGTCGCTCACGAGGATGTAGCTGAGCGCGCGCTTGCCGACGCGATCGAGCTGCACCACGTGCGAGAGGGAGGGCGTGGGGGACAGCCGGCGGGCGACATAGACAGTCTCCCACGCGGCCATCCCGCCGATGACCGAATAGGCTTCGTATCCCCGCTCGCGCAGAAATGCCGTCGCCTGCTTGCTCGAGTTGCCGTGACCGCAAATCACTGCGATCGGGCGTGCCGCGTCGAGCTGCAACGTGGCGATGTCCGGCGTGGCAACGAGCTTGGAGTTCGGATGAGCGTGGAAATCGAGCTCCGCGCCGAGGGCAACGTGACCCCGCTCCACCTTCTCGGGCGCGCGCACGTCGAGCACCTGGAGCGGCTCCCCGCGGTCGAGCCGCTCGGCGAGCTCCTGTGGAGCGATTTGCGGAAGCGAGTCACGCGTCATTGCAGAGCCATGGCAACGCCCAGTAAGGCCGCTGCGGTGTTCTGCGCGATCGGGAAATTTGCGCGTTCCTTGAATGCCGTGTAGCTGACGTCGATCCGTCCCTCGACCGGACCGACGACAGGGAACCGGTAACCTGCTGCGGCATTTGCACCCGCGAGGGCAAATCCTCTTTGTCCCGTCTGTCCGATATACCGCACATCTCCACCAACGGCGGCGTACAACCCATCGTAGATCGCAACGTTCAGACGCGGCGCGAGGTGACCATCCAAGAACGTGGCGCCGTTCTGCTGCGTGTGCTGCACCCCGAGACCCGCCTCAAAGGCCAGACGGCCACGCAATGGCACGTCCAAAAACAATGGGGCCGGCGCGGTCCCCTGCGAACCGGGGAGATTGATGAAGGTCTGGTTGGCATCGATGTACACGCCGGCGATCGAACCGTACAAATGCGTGCGCACATAGCCGCCAGCTGCACCTACCTGGAGCCGCCACGGCTTGAAGCCCGGGTTCCCACGGCTCGGTCGAGCAACCGGGGAGAGCAAACGCTGGGACACGCCAAACAACAATGCATACACGTTGGTCGGGAGGATCGAATCCGTGCGGCGCTGCGTGATCCATTGCGCTTCGATCCGAGCGGTTAGGCCCGTGCTGATCCGCGGTTGCACGCCGACAGCCCCCAACAGGCCGGTCTGGATGGAACGGCCGCCATCGACTTCGCGGCGGCGGAGCAGGCCCCCGGCCGCGACGTAGATGCTCGACTTGAGCGCAATGTCGACACGAACGGTCAGGCGGGTGTCGCCGCTCGATGAGCCAGGAAACAATCCGTTCGTTTCGCGGAACTTGGTGTGAGACGCCGCCAAACTCGACTCCAGTCCAATCCTGTCGCTGAGCGGGGCGATCAAATAGAAACTCGATTGGATCGTGCCACTGCTCGGCAGTTCCCAGCGATCGACCTGGTCGGCCTGGCCCGTTCCGGCGGGCTTTTGCCGCAGTATGCCGCCCTGGATGCCCAGCCGTGGAGTCCAGTTCTGGCCTGCAACGGACGAATGCGCAGCGGTCGCCACGAACAAGATGAGGACGAGCCGTTTCATGGGCTCAGAAGCTAGTGTTTTTGTGGGGCTCCCGTTTTAAAACCCTGCGTCTATATTCCCGGCATTGTGAAACAGTTCACAAGCAACACATCCCCTCAGTCCATGTCTCGGAGGAGTCCCGCAATGCGCTTCGCTTTGCTCACGGCCGTGGTGGCCATCGGCGCGCTCGCCTGCGGTAAGAAGGGCGAGCAGAACCAGAACCAGATGCAGGCTGCGCCCCCCGCGCCGCCCGCCGCCGGTGGAGCAGCCGCGACGACGGGTCCCGTCGTCGAGGTGAAGATGACCGGCAACGGCAGCACCAAGGCAGCCTTCGAGCCGGCCTCGATCACGATTCCGGCGGGCGCGACTGTGCGCTTCACGAACGTCGCGGGCGGACCACACAACATCACGTTCTGGCCCGATTCCGTCCCGGCGGGCGGCGCGGCGGCTCTCAACGCCGGCATGAAGAACACCGTCGACAATCTGTCGGGCCCGTTCCTGACGCAGCCGAACGAGACCTATGAGGTATCGTTCGCCAACGCGCCGAAGGGGACGTACAAGGGCTATTGCACGCCGCACCTGACGCTCGGCATGAAGATCTCGATCAAGGTCCAGTAGTCCGTTGGTGACGAGGAGAAGCGGCTCCGGCGTAGTCCTGCCGGAGCCGCTTTCTTGTCGTAGATTCGCGAACAGATGAGCGCGCCCTCCACCCCTGTCCGCCAGACCCTTGCCGCTCGACTACGATCGGGACCGCTGTCGATTCGGGAAGCCACGCAAATCTGCCGTGCGCTGTTGTCCACGATTGAGACCGCACACGCGCGTGGAACGGCACACGGACCGATCACACCGGGCACCATCATTCTCGAGGCGGGACGGCCGATCCTTGACGCCGCGAGTCCTCCCGCGAGCGATGCGGTGGCAACCGATCTATTCGCCGTCGCGACGGTGCTGTACGAATCGGTGAGTGGTCGCCCGTGGACTTCCGGAACAGATCCGGGCCAAGCCGAGTGGTCTGGTGTGCCGCGGCGGCTGCGTCGTGTGTTACAACGCGCGTTGAGTCCCTCGCCGAAACGGCGCTGGCCTGACGCCGCCGCGTTCCAGCGAGCCCTCTGGGTGCCACGACCGCACGAGACAGTCTGGCCGGCGGTTGTGGTGATCCTGCTGGCCGCCAGCATCATCGCCGCCGCTGCGCTCTGTAAGCCGCTCGGACTCTGTTGGGAGCGGCAACCATCCGCTCCAGCGCAGACTCGATAATGGCGAACGGCGCCAATCGTGCGGTTCTCGTGCTGATCGACGGTGCGCGCGCCGACGTGTTACGGGATCTGCTCCGGCGTGGCGACCTGCCCAACCTCGCGCGCTGGGTGATCGAGCCGGGGGGTCTGCGGACGGGGACGACGGTGTTCCCGTCCACTACCGGCGTCGCCTACATCCCCTTCCTCTTCGGTCGCTATCCCGGGAGCGTAGGCATTCCAGGGATTCGTTGGCTCGATCGGCGCGGCGCTGCGGAGGGACGCAGCTGGCGCGCGCAATGGGGGGCCGCGCGCAGCTATTGCGGGATCCAGGGTGGTTGGCTGAACACAGACGTTGTAGCGACGCCTTCGATTTTCGATCTCGTCCCCGACAGCATCGCGATCTGCACGCCGCTGACCCGCGGCCTTCGCGCCGGCGCCCATCGCTGTGCCCTCCAACGGGTCGTGCTGGGATCGGCTGCGCATTACCTCGGGACGTACCCGGCGCTCGATCGCGCCGTCGCGCGGGCCTGGCTCGATGCCGCGGACGAGCCGTGGCGCTTCCTGTTTGTCGTTTTTCCCGGCGTTGACGGTCTCTCGCACCTCAAGGATCCTCTGCACCCGGCGGTCCTGGAGAGCTACCGGCTGGTGGACCGCGCCCTCGGCGCTTTCGTGGCGCGGATTCGGAAGCAGGGAAGCGAGCTGCCCGCATTCTTCGTCGTCTCGGACCACGGGATGAGCGTGATGCGCGAGCATGCCGACCCGGCCGTGCTGCTGGAGCGCGACGGTGTGCGCACGTTGCGTCACCCGGTGCATGTGTGGCGGCGAAATGCCCGGGTCGCGACGATGGTCTCCGGCAATGCCAGCGTGCAGCTCTACTTCGAGCCCCGGTCCGGCCGGGAGCGCCCGTTCACGGAATCGGAGATCCCTCCCGCAATCCTCGAGCAACTGCTCGCCCTCCCGGCGGTCCGACTAGCGGCATGTCGCGCCGACACGGCGGGGGAGGAAGGGG
>DASWCE010000279.1:0-10078 GCA_036390255.1 Gemmatimonadales bacterium
CGACGTCGGGGTTGGACTCGCTCACGCCGATCGCGCCGATCGTGCCGCCGAAATACTTGTCGCTGACCGGGAGCCACGTCTGCCCGCCGTCAGTGGTCTTGAACACGCCGCCGCCGGTCGTGCCCATCCAGAACTCGTTCGGGCGGGCGGCGGAACCAGAGACGGCCACCGAGCGGCCACCGCGGAAGATCCCGATCTCGCGCCATTTCAGCGCGGCGAATACGGTCGAGTCGTACGGGGTTTGAGACTGGGCAGTGAGGCTTGAAGCGACGAGGCAGCACAGCGTGAGGACGCGCAGCGAAGACACGGCGAGCCTCCAGGTGGAGTGGAATGTAGAGAGGCGCCGGTCGGAATCGAACCGACGAATCGAGGTTTTGCAGACCTCTGCCTTACCACTTGGCTACGGCGCCGGGCGTCAAAAACTCACCAAAAGGGACTGCTCCATCAAGTCCGCAGCGTGCGCCAGCACCTGCTGCTCCTCCTCTGTTAGCTGCATAACACCCTGCATGAGTCGCTCCACGCGCCGCGCCCGCCCCTTCTGCAGCAAGCGCGTCCCTGCCGCGGTCGCCTCGACGAGCTGCACCCTGCCGTCGGCCGGATCATTCACGCGCCGTACCAGTCCCCGACGCTCCAACCCGTCCACCAGCCGTGTGATCGTAGGCCGGCGCACCTGCTCCGCCTCGGCCAGGGCACCCATCGTGATCGGTCCCCGGAACACGATGACCGACAAGGCCGACGCGCGCGGGCCCGACAGGCCCAGCGCCTTGTCCTCCACCCGCAACCGCCGCAGCAGATGGATGGCCGCCGAGTGCAGCCGGTCGGCAACTGCGCGGGCCGCGGTGGGGGCTTGACGGGAACCCATTTCCATAATTACTTAGCTAAAGCTAACTACTTTCTCGAGGAGAGGCAATGGACATCGCGCAGGTCACCAACGTCGTCCACGACATCGATCGCGCCGTCAAATTCCACCGCGACGTGCTCGGCCTGCCGCTGTTGTTCCAGGCGCCGCCGTCCCTCGCCTTCTTTCAATGCGGCTCCGTGCGGCTGATGCTGTCGCCGCCGGAAAATGCCGAACAGGACCATCCCGGCTCTTTCCTCTATTTCCGCGTGAACGACATCGAAAGCGTGCACCGCACGCTGGCGGGCAAGGGCGTGAAATTCGTCGACGCCCCGCACCGCGTCCACGCAGCGGCCGACTACGACTTATGGATGGCGTTCTTTCACGACCCCGACCACAATCCCATGGCCCTCATGGAGGAGAAGCCAAAGCGGAAGGCTTCCTGAACGACGATGCGACCGCGACGCTCGCCACCAGCACGTTCGCCACGATGACGGGGAGCGAGTGGATCAGCACGCCATAGAGCGCCCATAACCCGGCGGCGACGCCCTGCACACGCCGAAGCGATGTGGGCCGCTTCGTGAAGTAAGACCCGAGGAAGACGGCGGTCGCCAACCAGCCGATCCAGTCGACGTTTGTCATCATACCTGCCCCCCCCTCCCCCTCCCCGACCCGGTTAGAACGAAAAGCCCTTTCGTAACGTGACCGCCCAGCGCCTCCCCTGGACTCCCTGACCAAACCGGTACCCGAAGGCTACCTCGACGGCCTCACCGCGCACGGCCCGCGTTGGCCCAAAACGCAACGACAGCCCGGCATCGCCGCCCTGCCGAGCGGCCTCATCGCGATACCAGGCTCCGCCATAGTCGAGAAACGGCGCAAGGCCCAGCGCCATCAGGCCCAAGATCTCGTCGACCACGAGAATGCGGTCCTCGAGCACAAACCACGTGGAGCGGGTGCCGGTGAACTCGTGGATGCCGAACAGCCGCGGCGCCCGCTGTACCATCCACGGATCGAACTCCGCGCCCGGTTTGGGATGTGTCACCACTCCGCCCTCGGCGTGCATGATCCAGGTATGGCGGGGAATGTCCTGGCTTACGACGGTCACCTCGGCCTGCGTCCGGGTCGTGTCCAATCCATTGGCCGCGACGCGCACAACGGCAAAGCCGCGCTTCCAGACGGCCGACGTCTGGCCGCTGAATTCGTACCCCACGCCGGACTGCAACACAATGCCGGCCCGGAGCGTGGGTGAGAGGTCGACGTCCTCACGCCGCGCGTACGAGTTGAAGTGCTCGAGCACGCGGAACCGCACCGCGCCGAGCTCCACACCCGCCCGCACGGTCGTGAACACCGAGTAGGGCACGCGCGAGCTATCCGTGGCGCCAAAATCCTCACGGCGCCATTCCCATCCACCCCAGATCCGCGCGTACTTGTGCGTCGTCGCCGCTGCCGCGATCCCGGCCATCAGCCCGACCCGGAACAAGCGATGGCTCGTGCTGTCGAGGAGCACGTCGTCGCGAAAGCGCAGCACCCGCTCGTGGGCCAATTCGCCGTACGTCTCGACCGAATGCGGCGCCGCCGTTTCGTGGAACGGCAGTCCGAATTGCCATTGGCCGCGGTGGCCGTCGGAGAGGTCGCTGTAGCGCGCATTGATTAGCGTCCGGCGGCTGAAGAAATGCGGGTTGATGAATTCGAGATCGAGCCGGCTGCGGTCGGGATTGCGGCCATAAATGAGCGCCAGCTCTGTCGCTGTGCCGAGGAAATTGCGCTCGATAAAACCCACTTCCCAGGTGTTGTCGCCCCCCACGCTCGTGAAGCTCGCCTGCGGTTGCGTGCTCCAACCGTCCGCGGTCACGGCCCGCAGCGCGAGTTTGCCGTCCTGCTGGCGCACGGTGTCGACGCGCACCTGCCGAAAGACGCCGAGGTTGCGCAGCGCCCGCTCGCTCTCCTCCACGCGCGCGAGATCGAAGGGATCGCCCCGATTTAGCAGCAGGCGCTTCCGGATCACCCACTGCCGGGTCCGCATGTGGAGCTTGTTCGCCAGGTGCGCGACCCAGTCGGGCGCCGCGTCCTCGCGGTCGAAGATGTTGCGGTTCTCGACGATCACCGTATCGATGGTCTGCGGGTCGGCCGGTCGAACCGCCGGGCTGCCGCTCTGCAACAACAACAGGACGCCGAGGAACATCAGGGTCGTATTCCGTGGATTCGCTGGCGCAGCCGGTAGGTCGCGTGCTTGCTGGAGTCGTCCCAGGCCGTGAAATAGAGCGTCGCATCGATCCGCCCGGCGATCTGCCGCATGCCACGCGTCTGCATCACGTACGTGCCGCGCACGGAATCCGGCCGCAGCGGCCGGCATAGACATGCCACGGTTCCCCAGGCTGGAATGGAGTCGCCCAGCGAGTAGCGATGCTCGGCTGACCGCCGTCGCGCGTCGCCGAGGTCGAGCGCGACGGTCAGCGAGTACTCGTCACCCAGCGCGGCGCTCGGGTCGAAATCGAACCGGGCCAACAGGACGTCGTGGCGCTCGGCGACGTTGGTATCGACCCGCAGCTCGACGATCGTAAAGCGCGGGTCGGGTTCAACGAGGATGCGACCGTGTTGCTCCCACCGTCCTGCCTGCTGCACTCCTTGTGTGTCGCCCGGCCGCGGCAAGACATCGCACGCCGAGGTCACCCCGGCGATCAGGGCCAATATGCGCAGCGCGGTCATCGAGTACAGCAAAGATATACACCGCAGCCAGATCGCCGCGGTTAGTAGAGGTAAGTCACCGCCATCGCGAAAGTAACCTGAGCCTCCTTTCCGCCGAACGCCGCCAGCGTCGACCGATCGTACCTGATCTCCGGGCGGACGATGGCGTTCGGCCACGCACGGACGTTCAACGTCGCCGTGGCGCTCCCCAACTTCTGTCCCGCGTTCGCGGGGAACCCGAAGGATCCGCTGGTGCGCGCACCGTTCTCGTCGTTCACGTAGTCGCCTCGCAGCGCCAGTCCAAGCGACTTGTCCAGATCGTATGTCATCCAGCCACCCAACGCCCACCACTGCGCATCCTGGGTGGGAGTCGGCAGCGCGGCGTTCGCCTGCTCTCGGCCGTAGTCACTCTGGACCCAGAATTGCGTCGCGCCCAGCTTCCGCCAAATCAGTGCGTCTACGCCGTAGCGATTCGCGTGATCGTTGCCCGCCTCCTCCGGGCCCCAGAACCCAATGATGCCTACCGAGGTGAGCGTATCGAGTGAGATCCCGACCCGTCCCATTAGCGACTTGCGTTTGTTGTTGTCCGAAACCTGATCCCAACCGTTGATCACGCGGAGCTGCACGTCGAGGTACCGGTTGAGCTTTGTTTCGACGCTCACACCCACCGCGGTGAAGTTCTCGACGTAGATGAACTGGTTTCCCTCCGACCAGTTCGGGTTGCCGGCGGTTTCGATCACCTCGAGCCCGAGAAGCGTGGGGATCCGACCCGCCTTGAACTGCACACCGCTGCCATTTGCGGTTGGGAGATTCAGGGTGACATAGAGGTGCGGGATATCGGCCTGGGTGCCGAGGTCGAGCGCCCCTCCCCCCGACTTGATCACCGTGGCATCCTGGCCGAACATGACCTCGGTGTGGAATCCGGCGCTGCGCTTCGCGGGGTCATACGGCTTGTCCAGCACGACGCCGAACGCGTTCAGGGTAAACCGGTTCTGTAAACGATCGTATAGCCGCCCCACGATCATCGTATCCCCAGCGCTGTGCCGCGAATAGGCGTAGGACGCCTCGGCCCAGCCGGTGAGCTTGAGCGGTGGAGGCGTTTGCGACGCCAGTACTACCGGCGCGAGCAGCAGGCCGGCAAGCGCACCGGCGCGCATCAGACCGGCTCCGGCTGTGGCTCGAGCGGCGCAGCCGGCTCGAGCGATGGGACATCCGGCTCGTTCAGGCTGATCACGGTCGAAGCTTCCGGCGTGCTGGGGTAGGCCTCCACACCCATCTCCGGCACGTCGAGCCCGAGCTCTTCGACTTCAGCCGAGACGCGATGGCCGCCCACCACAAGGCCGGTGACCTTATACGCCACGTACGCCATCGCGCCGACGGCCACGAAATTGGTCACGCCACCCACGAGCTGGGCGACGAGTTGCGACGCGTCGCCGTAGAACAACCCACGCACCGCCCCGTCGACGCCGTTCCACCCGGCGCCATAGGTGCCGTCCGCGAGCAGCCCCACCGCCAGAATTCCCCACAGCCCGCATGCGCCATGGACCGAGATCGCGCCTACGGGATCGTCGATCTTGAGCGAGCGCTCGACGAAGAGCACCGACGCGCAGACCAGCACTCCCGCGACGCCGCCAATCAAGACGGCGGATGGGGCCGTTACGAACGCGCACGGCGCGGTGATGGCGACCAGTCCAGCGAGTGTCCCGTTCGCGACCATCGACGGATCGGGCTTGCCGTACTTCCGCCACACGTACAGCATCGCCGTGACCCCTCCCGCCGCCCCAGCCAGCATCGTGTTCGTCGCGATGACCCCGATGCGCAGGTCAGAGCCCGCCAACGTCGATCCGGCGTTGAATCCGAACCACCCGAAGGCGAGGATGAACGTGCCGACCAACGCCATCGGGATGTTGTGGCCCGGGATTGCGTTCGCGGTCCCGTCGCGGTTGTACTTGCCGCGCCGCGGGCCCAGGAGAATCGCGGTGACGAACGCCATAACGCCGCCCGTCATGTGGACGACAGACGATCCGGCGAAGTCGACGTGGCCGTGGCCCAACCCGAGGTTCTTGCCCAGCATGGCGAGCCAGCCGCCGCCCCAGGTCCAGTTCGCGTAAATCGGGTAGATCACCGCGCCGACGAACACACTGAATACGGCGAACGCGGCGAACCTCCAGCGTTCGGCCAGTGCTCCCGTCGGGATGGTCGCCGCGGTATCCATGAAGACCATCTGGAACAGGAAGTAGGCGAAGACGGGCGCGGTGTAGGCGACGCCGGTCAGAAAGAACCCCGTCGTGCCGAACAGACCCCACGACTTCCCACCGATCGTCACCGAGACTTCTCGCGACAGCTGATCGTAGCCACCCAGCGTCCCGAGCGGCCCCACGCCACCCGCCTGCAGGGCGAAGCCCACGGCCCAGTAGGCAAGCATCGCGATGCCGTACACCATGAAGTTCATCGTCATGGTGTGCGCGGCGTTCTTCGCGCGCGTAAAGCCGGTCTCGACCAGCGCGAACCCGGCCTGCATGAACATCACGAGAAACCCGGCGACCAGCGTCCAGACGAAGTTGATGGCAACGGTGTTGGCGTCCATGTCCCCCTCTAGGGTTCGCAGGTGTCAGTGAATTAGCGCATAATATGCACAGTCTTGCTTACAGTCTGCAAGAGATCACGCACGACGTGTGCGAAGTGACGTCGTCAACGTGCATGTCATGCACGAACTGGGCCACACTACGCAGATTGGGGAAAGGGGGAGAGCGGCTGAACGGAGAGCGGAGGGGGGGAGGGGGGAAGGTGATGCGGGCGTTCAGTACTGCGCCAAGTAGCGCTCGACCTCCCACTCGCTTACGCGGCCGATGTACTCCTGCCATTCCTCACGCTTGGCTTCGACGAACCGCTCGTAGATGTGTGGTCCCAGGGCGTCGCGGATTACGTCGTCCTTCTCGAGCATGTCCAACGCCTCGTGGAGGTCGCGCGGCAGCTCGTCGATCCTGTATTTGCGCCGCTCGCGGAAGCTCATCTCGAAGATGTTCTTGTTCACCGGATCGGGGGGGGTGAGCGAGTGCTCGACACCGTCCAAGCCGGCGGCGAGCTGAACCGCGAGGGCCAGGTAAGGGTTCGCCGATGGATCGGGCATCCGCAGCTCACACCGTGTGCCGATGCCGCGGCGATCGGGGATCCGCACGAGCGGGGACCGGTTGCGCATCGACCACGCCACGTTGGTCGGGGCCTCGTAACCTGGAACCAGACGCTTGTAGCTGTTCACGAGCGGGTTCGTGACCGCGCAGAAGCCGCGCGCGTGCTTCAACAAGCCCGCGATATACCGCAGCGCCACAGAGGACAGCTCCCATTTCGCCTTGGGGTCGTGGAACGCGTTCGCCCCCTTCCGGAACAACGACTGGTGGGTGTGCATCCCGGAGCCGTTCTGGCCGAAGATCGGTTTGGGCATGAACGTCGCCAGGAAGCCGTGGCGGTATGCGACGTTTCTGACGACGAACCGAAACGTGGCGAGATTGTCGGCCGTCGCGAGCGCCTCGGCATAGCGAAAGTCGATTTCGTGTTGCCCCGGCGCCACTTCGTGATGGCCTGCCTCGACCTCGAATCCCATGGCAACTAGATCCTTCACGATCAGCCGGCGAATCTCCTCGGCACGATCGACCGGCGTTTGGTCGAAGTAGCCGCCGTGGTCGTGCGTCACCGTGGTCGGCTCACCTTCCGCATCCAATTGAAAGATGAAGAACTCGGCCTCTACACCAGCCATCATCTCGTAGCCGAGAGCCTTCGCCTTGGCGATCTGCCGCTGCAACGCTTGCCGGGTGCAGCCGGCGAACGCCGAGCCGTCGGGGTTGTAGATGTCGCAGATGACTCGGGCGACCTTGCCGGCCGCATCACCGCTGGGGAGCACGCGGAACGTGTCCAGGTCGGGCCGCAGCATCATGTCCGATTCCTCGATCCGGACGAAGCCTTCGATCGAGGAACCGTCGAACATGATGTCGCCCTCGAGCGCCTTTTCGAACTGGCTCTGAGGCACCTCGACATTCTTGTTGACGCCGAGGATGTCGGTGAACTGGAGGCGAAGCGACGTTACGTCTTGCTTTTTGGCGGCCTCTAAGATTTCACGTTTCGTTGGCATAGGAGTTTAGGGGCGGTAAAGAGGCGGTAAGGGGCGGTAGGTATACCGCCACCTACCGCCCCCTCACGCTCCTACCGCCGTTCTAGTTCAGGCGTCGTAGTACAGGAAGAACTCGTAGGGATGCGGCCTCAGTGCCACCGCGTCGACGTCCTTCACTTTCTTCATCGCGAGCCAGGTATCGATGAGATCCTGGGTAAAGACGCCGCCCTCGAGCAGGAACGCGTGGTCGGCTTGCAGTGCCGCCAGCGATTCCAGCAAGCTGCCCGGCGTGTTCTTCACGTGCTTCCGCTCTTCTGGCTCGAGCTCGTACAGGTCCACGTCCATGGGCTTGGGCGGCTCGATCTTGTTCTTGATGCCGTCCAGACCCGCCATCAGCAGCGCCGCGAACGTGAGGTACGGGTTGGCCGACGGATCCGGCGCCCGGAACTCGAGCCGCTTGCCTTTGGGAGACGTCGAGTACATCGGGATACGGCAAATCGCCGAGCGGTTACGCTGCGAATAGATCAGGTTGATCGGCGCCTCATACCCGGGCACCAGACGGCGGTAGCTGTTCGTCGTCGGAGCCGCGAACGCCAGCAGCGCGGCCGCATGCTTGATCAGCCCGCCGATGTACCAGCGCGCGCTGTCGGAGATCAGCGCGTACCCGTTCTTGTCGTAGAACAGGTTGCTGGTGCCGTTCCACAGGCTCATGTGCACGTGCATGCCCGAGCCGTTGTCGCCGAACATCGGCTTCGGCATGAACGTCGCCGTGTAGCCGTTCTTCGCGCAGACGTTCTTCACGATGTACTTGTACATCATGATCTGATCGGCCATGCGGGTCAGCGTGCTGTAGCGCATGTCGATCTCAGTCTGCCCCGCGGTCCCCACCTCGTGGTGATGGACTTCGACCTCGATGCCGGCCGCAATCATCGCCAGCATGATCCTGGAGCGGAGATCCTGGAGCCGATCCGTCGGCGGCACGGGGAAATAGCCCTCCTTGTGCCGCGGGCGGTGACCCAGGTTGGCCGTCCCGTTCGATCCGCTGTTCCAGATGCCTTCTTCCGAATCGATGTAGTAGTAGCCCTCGTGCGCGTTCTGGTCGAAGCGCACAGAGTTGAAGATGTAGAACTCCGCTTCGGGCCCGAAATACGCTGTCGTGGCGACGCCGCTCTTCTTCAGGTACTGCTCCGCCTTCCGCGCCACGTACCGGGGATCGCGCGAATACGACTCGCGAGTGATCGGGTCGACGATGTCGCAGGTGAGCGAGAGCGTCGGCACTTCGAGACAGGGATCGACGAATGCGCTCGCCGGATCCGGGAGGAGCAGCATGTCACTCTCGTTGATCGCCTGAAAGCCGCGAATCGACGAGCCATCGAATCCCAAACCCTCTTTGAAGGTGTCTTCCTCGAGCTCCTTCAACGGAGTCGAGAAATGCTGCCAGGTGCCGGGCAAATCCGTGAAGCGCACGTCCACGACCTGCACTCCCGCTTCCTTGGCGCGGCGGATGACGTCCGCCGGCGATGTGCCAGGGGACGCCTTCCCGCCGGTAGCGGCGGTCGGTTCCAACGTTGCTGTCATTGCGTGGGGTCTCCTTCCCGAGTCGGTGAATCGCTTCGCAAGGCGCGGGCCATATGGGAAAGTAGAGGGGGTTCAGGGGGGTGTCAAGAAACCGATGCACGAACTGCAAAAAACATCGGCTGACGGATTGCTTACAGTGTGGAAATGTGCAAACTGCACACTCAAATGTGCAGCAAATGCGCTACAAGGACTCCACGAAGTGTAACAGCTCGACCGCCGAAAACTCCCCGAATCGCTCCTGCATATCCTTCTCCTTCCATTCGAGGAAGATCCAGCCGGTCACCTTATGCTGCTGGCCCCCCCCACTGACGAAGTGGATGCGCCCGCGCACGGCGCCGAGTGACGTGTCGGGCTGGCCCTCGAGATAGACGTCCCAGCGCTCCTCACCGCGCTTCAGCTCCCCCATGTGCTTGCCGTATTCGGTCGCCGCCATGGGCCCTACTCTATCGGCTTTCGTGAGAGCCGCTAGCCCGGGTTACATTCCCCCACCTATGACCTGTCATGCGTGCGGTGCGCAGCTTTCTTCCACGGCGCGGTTTTGTCACAAGTGTGGTGCTGTCGCTGCAACGGCCGGAGTGACGGCGTGGCGAGCCGGGCTCCCCTGGGCGCTCGCGGGGGCGGCACTCGGCGCATTGGTCGCCGTGGTCGCAATGCGCGGAACGGGAGCACGCTCTGAAGGAGCAGGGAGCACGGAGCAGTCTGCTCCGAGCTCCCTGCTCCGTCCTCCCGATATCTCGCAGATGTCACCCGAAGAGCGCGCTACACGCCTATTCAATCGCGTCATGACATTGGCCCAGGCCGGAAAGGACGACAGCGTTCAGTTCTTCCTGCCGATGGCACTCGGTTCCTATGCGCAGCTGCCGAGCCTCGAT
>DASWCE010000280.1:0-2944 GCA_036390255.1 Gemmatimonadales bacterium
GTTGTCCACCAGGAACAGGTCCCCGCTTTGCCACCGCTCGCGTGCGGTGTTTTTTTCATACACCTCATCGATCACCTGTATAACATCTGCGCCGATCGGGTCGCCGTTGCCAAAGCGCGTATTGAAGGGCAGCCCGTCCACGCCGAAGATATCGACAAGGTACTCGCGCACCTCCGGGTCCATCGTCCACTCGTTCAGGAATGCGATTTGGTTGAACCAGCACCGCTGGCCGGTGTGCGGGTGACGCATCACGGCGCTACAGCGCTGCCAAGTGCGCAGCCCACCGTTGGGCTGCCACTCGAACTGGATCGCATTCGCATGGCAGTAACTCTCGACGGCGCGACGATCGTCGGTGCCGAAGGCTTCAGCGACGGACGCCCCGATTTCCTCGTTGTAATTGCGAATCAGGAGCCAGCCTACTCGCTCAAAGCGCTCGACCAAGTCGGAGGGCAACCCGTTGAGGACGTTTGGAGAGTCGGCCACCGGGGTTTCGCCACCGCCCGTCGGCGCAACGAGACACGCGAACAGCATGAGCCCAGGGGGCTCGACCGTGTAGCTAAGTTCGTGGTGCATGCACATGTGCTGATTGGGCGGCCACTTCGATGCGGAGTATACGCCCTCAGAGTAGCGGCGCCGTGGCGCGAAGGCCTCCCTCTCGGCCATCAGACTGCCAAGCTGCCGAAAAACTGCTTCGGTCTCGGCCGCGTCGTGAAGCCCGAGACCGCGAACCAGGAGGGACCCATTTTCGGCGACCAAGACGCGCAGCGCGTTGCGGTGCTCGGCTGCCCAGCGCGTCGCGTCGCCGGTTGCCTCGACACGCAGGATCGCCGGCCTGCCGGGTTGCAGGTCCACGTTGAGCATTGAGGTCGGGGATGAGTGCGTCATTTCAGTGCCGCCTTTCGCCTCGCCGGGCGGCAGTCGCACGGGTAGCCGCGCAGCCGCCGCTTTCCACAGGTCCTGGAGCTGCTGGGACTTCTCGTTCGAGCCGCCGATCGATCAATTCCGCCTGATCGGCGAGGATCGGTTGAGTGAAGAGGTCCTTGAAGGACACCGCGCGGTCAAGGGCAATCGCCAGCTTCAGAGCAGAGAGCGACGTGCCGCCGAGATCGAAAAAGTGATCCCGCCTGCCGACCCGCTCCTTGGGAATGCCGAGCACCTGGGCCCACGCGGCCGCGAGCCGGCGCTCCGTCGCCGTACTCGGCTCCTCGTGGTTCCGCTCAGCAACATCCAACTCCGCGGCGAGCGCCGTTAGCGCCTTCCTGTCGATCTTGCCGCTGCCCGTCAACGGCAGGCGTTCTCTCCAGTGGAACGCCGTCGGCACCATGTACTTAGGCAACGACGCGCTGAGCCGGTCCCGCAGTGCGTTGGCATCCAGCGACCCCTCGCCGGAATAGAAGGCCACCAGGCGCCTGCCGCGGTCGCCCCGCTCGGCGGTGGCGACGACCGCGCCCTCTCGAACGCCAGGCACGCGCAACAGTGTGTTTTCGATCTCGCCGATCTCGATTCGGAAGCCGCTGATCTTCACTTGGAAATCCCGGCGGCCGAGAAACTCCAGCTTGCCGTCGGGCAGCCAGCGGCCGTAATCACCGCTGCGATACAGCCGGCGGCCCGCGTGGTGCGGATCCGCCATGAATGCTCGTCGCGTGCGCTCTGGGTCGTTGATATAGCCGCGTCCAACGCAGACGCCGGAGAAGACGATCTCTCCCGGCGCGCCAAGCGGCACCGGCGCGAGGTGCTCGTCCACCACGTAGACTGAAACGTTGTTGATCGGACGGCCGAGCGGCACGCGCTCCCGCTCGGGCACGCGGTCCATGACTTCGTGGTTGGTGTCGTCCGACGTCTCGGTCAGTCCGTACGCATTCACCAGCCTGATCCCAGACTGGACTGCGAACCAGCGCTGCACCAGCTCCTTCCTCAACGCCTCGCCCGTAGCCGACACGCACCGCAAGTCCGGCAGCTCGCGGGGGCGCTGCTCCAGATAGGACAGAACCACTTCGAGGTAGGACGGCACGACCTGCAAAACGTTAACCCTGCCGTCAACTATCTTGTCGATGAAACGCGGGGTGTTGAGGATCACCTCTTGCTCGACGAGGAGCGTCCGCCCGCCGACGAGCAGCGCGGACAACATCTGCCACAGCGAAATGTCGAAGCACTGCGGCGCCGTCTCGGCTATCACATCCCCCGCGCCGATCTTCAGGTCGTCGATCTTCGCGAAGAGGTGGTTGAGCATACCCGTGTGCTCGCACATTGCGCCCTTGGGCTCACCGGTGGAACCGGAGGTAAAGTAGATGTACGCCAGCTGGTCGGGCGCGATGTCGACCCCGAGATCATCGTCGGCGTGGTCCTCTTCGTATGACGCGTCGATGAAGAGCGTCTGGACCCCGGACAGCGAGTCGAGCGCCTGGTCGAGCGTGGCGGTGCTGCCGCGTTCGGTGAGCACGAGCCGGCAGCCAGCCCGGGAAAGCGTCCTCGCGATGCGGTCGGCCGGGAAATGCGGCTCGATGGGTAAGTACGCGCCACCGGCCTTGAAGATCGCGAGCACAGCGGCCATCCAGTCCAGATTGCGTTCGGTCACCACTGCGACGACACCTTCGCGACACAGCCCCCGCGCCAACAGAGCTCGTGCCAGCCGATTGGCATGAGCGTTGAGCTCCCGGTACGTCCACTGGGTGTCGCCTTGCTCGGCGGCGACAGCGTCCGGGTGCGCCCGCACGCGCGCCTCGAACAACTCGTGCACGCGACGGTCTGGCATCTCTCTGCGCCGTCCAGTGAGGCCGTCCAGCTGGAAACGCAACTCCTCGTCGGAGAGCAGCGTCTGCCGTGCGTGTTCAGCATCCGGATCGGCTGCAATCAACGCCAGCGCGGTGCGGTGGTAGCCGGCGATCCGGGCAGCACACTCCGCGTCCAACACATCCGTCTTGCAGCGCAGCCGCAACACGAGCCC
>DASWCE010000281.1:0-51711 GCA_036390255.1 Gemmatimonadales bacterium
CCTCCCACTGGGGGCACAAGCAGCTCAACATCGTCAGCCAGTCGAGTCCCACCGGCACGCAATTCCTGCAGTCGGTGGGCTGTGCTGAGGCCTGGCTCCGGTACGACCGCATCGACGATCTCAAAGAGAAGCCGATCCACGGCGACGAGGTCGTGTATTGCTCCGCCGGCGATGGGACCACCAGCGAAGGCGAGTGGTGGGAAGCGCTGAATAGCGCCAGCAACCTCAAGCTGCCGGTCTTGTTCCTGATCGAGGACAACAAGTACGCGATCTCGGTGCCGATCGAGGTGCAGACCGCCGGCGGGTCGGTATCGAAGCTCGTCGCGAACTTCCCGAATCTGGTGATCGAGGAAGTCGATGGCTGCGACCCGATCGCGTCGTACGCGGCGCTTACCCGTGCCGCCGACTGGTGCCGCCAGCGCAAAGGCCCCGCGCTCGTCCACGCCCACGTGATCCGCCCCTACTCGCACTCTCTGTCTGACGACGAAATCCTCTACAAGCCGCCGCGCGAGCGCGAGGAGGAGGCCAAACGCGATCCCGTGGCGACGTTCCCCAAGCGTCTGCTGGCTGACGGCGTGGCCACAGAATCCGAGATTGAGGCGATCAAGGCGCAAGTCGAAGAGGAGATCCAGGTGGCCGCCGACATGGCGCTCGCGTCGCCGCAGCCCAAACCGGAATCCGCGCTCCTCTGGGTCTACTCGCCCGATGTCGATCCGACCTCGGAGCAATTCGATACCGAGGACGACCCGCATTTCACCGGCGAGCCGACCACGATGGTGGACCTGCTCAACGCGTGCATGAAGGACGAGATGACGCGCGATCCGCGCATCATCGTTTTCGGCGAAGACGTCGCCGATGTCAGTCGCGAGCAGTACCTCAAGGAAGTGAAGGGCAAGGGCGGCGTCTTCAAAGTGACCTGGGGACTGCAGCGCCAGTTCGGCAGCGACCGCGTCTACAACTCGCCACTCGCCGAGGCGAACATCGTCGGGCGCGCGATCGGATTGGCGACGCGCGGGCTCAAGCCCGTCGTCGAGATCCAGTTCTTCGACTACATCTGGCCGGCCTATCACCAGATCCGCAACGAGCTCGCCACTCTGCGCTGGCGCTCGAGCAACGCGTTCAGCCCGCCGGCTGTCGTACGCGTCACCTACGGCGGCTACCTCAAGGGAGGCTCGGTCTATCACTCCCAAACCGGCGCCGTCGTCTTCACGTCGGTGCCCGGGCTGCGGGTCATCTGCCCGTCCACCGCGCTCGATGCGAACGGGCTGCTGCGCACCGCCATCCGCTGCGATGACCCCGTCCTCTTCCTCGAACACAAGCACCTCTACCGCCAGACCTACAACAAGGCCCCGAACCCCGGTCCCAACTTCATGATCCCATTCGGGAAAGCGAAGGTGGTCCGGGAGGGCACCGCGGTCACCGTTGTCACCTATGGCGCGGTCGTGCAACGCACGCTCGTCGCGGCCAAAGAGCTCGAAGAGAAAGACGGGGTGAGCGTGGAGGTGATCGATCTGCGCTCGCTGTCTCCGGTCGACTGGGAGACGATCGCGGCCTCCATCAAGAAGACGAACAAGGGGATCGTAGCGTACGAAGACGCGTATTCCTGGGGTTACGGCGCCGAGATTGCCGCGCGCATTGCCGATCAATGCTTCCCGTGGCTCGACGCGCCGGTCAGGCGTGTCGCGTCAACGGACACATTCGTGGGGTACGCACCCAACCTCGAGGACTACATCCTGCCACAAGTGGAGGATCTCGCACAGGCGATGCGCGAGCTGCATGCGTTCTAAGCCGGCACTCGCATACACGCTTCTTTTTTTCCTGTCGGGTGCCACCGGGCTCATCTACGAGTTGCTCTGGGTCCGCGTCCTCTATCAATCGTTCGGCTCCACCATCCAATCCGTGACCACGGTTGTTGCCGCCTACATGGGCGGCCTCGGCCTTGGCGCGTGGTGGCTGGGCCGCGCCGCGGACCGCTCGCCACGGCCGGCCGCGCTGTATGGCTGGCTCGAAATCGCGATTGGCGCGTTCGGCATCATCTCGCCGCTTGTGCTCGGACTTGCGCACTGGATCTACATCGGCACGGCGGGAGCGCTGTCGCTGGGCGGTGCGGCCAGTGTCGCACTCCGGTTTGGCCTGGCGGCGCTGGTCCTCATGATCCCGACGACGCTCATGGGCGGAACGCTGCCGGTCTTGACCCGGGCGCTGATGGGCGAGGATCGCG
Source organism: Gemmatimonadales bacterium (assembly GCA_036390255.1). Classification (GTDB taxonomy): domain Bacteria; phylum Gemmatimonadota; class Gemmatimonadetes; order Gemmatimonadales; family GWC2-71-9; genus 20CM-2-65-7. Next base: position 2,222 of record DASWCE010000281.1, read on the forward strand.
GACTGCTCAAACCGTCGCTCGGCCGTCTGTACGGCTTGAATACGCTCGGTGCGATGACCGGCACCGCGCTCGCCGGGTTTTTCCTGATCGAGTTTGTCGGCGTGCGCGCGTCGCTCTGGGCAACCGCGGCGCTCAATCTTGCGATCGGCGCGGTAGCGATCTCGCTCGAAAGACAAGAGAGCTCCTCAAAGGCCGAGCCCGCGGTATACCAAGACCAGTCGGTCGCATCCGATCACCTCCGGACGCTGGCGCTCGTTCTATTGGGGCTGACCGCGTTCGCCTCTCTCCTGGACGAGATCGCCTGGACCCGCGTGCTGATCATGATCGTCGGCGGATCCACGTACGCGTTCACACTGATACTGCTCGTGTTTTTGCTCGGCATCGGTCTCGGTAGCATCATCGTTGCGAAGCGGAGCACGCCGCGACTCGATACCGCGGCCAGCGCCGCCCTCGCACAGGGGATCACGGGGCTGGGTGCTGCCGCGCTGTTCGTCTTCTTCGGGTTATTGCCCTCGTACATCATCGCGATCTTCCAGATTCCCGATCTCAGCGCCGTGCCGCGCCTCCTCCTCATGGCGGTGGCTGTCGGGGCGGTCGTCCTGATCCCCGCGATCGGCATGGGAATGACCTTTCCCTTGCTGACTGATCTCACCGCCAGAAGTCGCGATGCGCGCGGCGCCGATGTCGGCGTGGCCTACGCGCTCAACACGATCGGCAGCATCCTCGGTGCGGTCCTCACGGGATTCGTGTTGGTTGTCGTGCTGGGGACGCAGGCCACCCTGCGGATCGGATTGGTTGTGAATGGAATCGCCGCGCTGGCGCTCGCGCTGCTCGCCTCGCGCGGCGTCGCGGAAGGGTCCACGGAGGATCGCCGTGTCCGCGCGCGCGTGTTGACCGCCGGGGGGCTCGGCACCTTGGCCCTCGTTGCGGCCGCCGCCGCGCCTGGTTGGAACACGCGCCTGATCGACCTGGCACCAACGATTTACGCAAGGCAGCGCATGGACAAACCGGCGCGCCGGCAGTTTCTCGCACACCCCGGCGTGCGCCAACTCGCCTTCCGGGAAGGCCCCAATGCCACGGTGAGCGTGTGGGAAGGCGAAACGGGGCGATCCCTCCGCGTAAACGGCAAGGTCGATGCCTCCGATCGGGGCGACATGGACACGCAGGTGATGGTCGGTCTTGCGCCAGTGATCGCCCGCCCCGGTGCCACGACCGCCTTCGTGATCGGATATGGGACCGGGGTCACCGCACGGGTCCTCGCTTCCGTCCCCGGCATGCAGCGTCTCAAAGTCGTGGAAATCGAGCCCGCCGTCGTAGCGATGGACGGTCTGTTCCGTGCTGTAAATGGCTCAGTCCTTTCTCACCCAGGCGTCCAGGTGCTCATCGATGACGCGCGCAGTGCGTTACAGCTCGACCGGCACCGCTACGATGTGATCGTCTCCGAGCCGTCCAATCCGTGGGTGGCTGGCATTGCGACTCTCTACACGCCCGAGTTCTTCCGTATCGCGAGCGCCAGGCTCACCGACGGCGGAGTCTTCTGCCAATGGATTCAGCTTTACCAGCTGCCGCTTCCGGTATTGGCCGGCATCGTGCGCAGCCTGCGCGAGATATTCCCACACGTGCACGTGTGGTTTGGGGGCACTTCGGACCTCGTCGTGCTCGCGTCCGCTCGGCCGCTCACATACGATCGGACCTGGCTCACGCAGCTGATCGGCTCTGGCGGAGCGCTGCATCCGCTCGCCGCTGAATGGCTGAGCCTCGAATCGACTGACCAGTACTTTGGCCGCATGCTGCTCGGCGACTCCGGCGTGGCGCGACTCGTCGCGCGGGCGACCTTCGGCCACAGTGATGATCGCCCGCGTCTCGAGTTCGAGGCCGCGCGCCGCTTCCTCGATCCCGGAGTCCAGACCTACGCCGTCTTCGACTCCCTGATGGAGATGGGAAATCGCGACAGCGGGACGTCCCCCTTCGCGCTGTTGCGAATACTCGCCGTGCGGCGCAGCGACGCGGGCGTGCTTCCATATCTCGATGCCGCCCGCCGTGCCCAACCGACCGTCGTGGAGTGGAGCGTGCGCAGCGCGGGGATTCAACTGGCCTTGGGGGACACGGCGCGAGCCGACTCCTTGCTCGGCGCCGCGCTGGCTCATAACGCAGGGGCGCCCTCCCCGGATGCGCTGCTCATGCACGGCCTGCTCGCCGCTGCCCGCAAGCAGCGGCCGGCCGACAGGGCACTGCGCGAAGCGCTTGCCGCGGGTGCCGACACCGCGCAGGTGCGCGCTGCCTTGTCATGGTTGGCGGTTTGGGGATCGCGTTGGAATGAGGCGGCGTCAGAGGCGCGGAGTGCGCTGAGTACGGCGCAAGGCACGTTTCGCCATCCCTTTCCGGGCGAGTTTCTCACGCAGTCCCTGGGACAGATTGCGTTGGACGCTCCGCCCGCCCTGGCCGACAGCTTGCTCAGGTATGCGGCGGAGCGACGCCCCGGGTCGGCGCGCTATCGTGAGCTTGCGGCAGTCGCCGCGTTACGCTCAGGCGACTGCGAAGCCGCTGCAGCGAGCTTCATAGAGCTGTTGGATTTTGCGGTGGAGCGGGCAAACGGTCCGGCACTCGTCAGAGAGTGCCGGGCAGGCCGGGACTCTACGGCGAGGACCGGGGCCGCTGACCGCGAGGGGGGGGCGACGCGGGTGCGGGAGAAGCGCTGAGCACGTCACGGATCTCGCCTGCGGCCGCAATGACGTGATCGACGTCCCTCGATAGCGCGCGCGCCTGTTGCGTCGCGTGGGTCAGATCGCTGAGCACGGCAGCCACGCCCGCCGATCTCAACCGCAGGAGATCGAACCGCACGTTCTGCATCGCGAGAACGCACGATTCAATTTGCTCTTCAACGTTGTTTCGCCGCGCGAGCAGATCGCTGAGCGCCTGCCGCTGGCGCTCGAGCAAGCTGAGCTGTCGTTCACGCTCCGCACCTTCCTCATGCTGCTTCACCGCCTCGATACGGACCTCGATCCGCGCGAGGGCGCCATCGTCCATATCCGCGCTCATTCCGTACAGCATGCGCGCGAGGTCCTCGGCTCGCTTGAGCAGCGCGTCCACGGTCACCACCACGTCCGGAAGCAGCTTGCGCTCCGACGTGGGGACTCGCTCCATGATCTTGAGAATCGCTTCCCGGTCGTTACGGACCAGCCGAATCGTGTCGACATGGCGCCCGAACTCATCCGCCTTGGGCGGCGACAACTGACGACGCGCGCCCGCAAGGAGGGATTCCCGCGCGTCGGGCGCCGCCGGCCGGTTGAGGACGTCGCGCCACGAGTAGCCGTTTTGCCACAGCTTCATGTATTGCGGCAGCAAGCCGAAGCCGGCCCAGATTGCCGTGGGAAACAGCGACCAGCTGAGACCACCACCCTGTATCAGATCGATCAGCATCAATCCACCGCAGACGGACGCCCACGACACGAACGAATCGCGGAACTTCGCGACCATGCGCGCCTCGCCACTGGGGGTCAGATCGCTCTTGGCCTCGCGCTTGGGGGTTGGCCGGGTAGCGCGGCGGCGCTCGGGGCGGCCCCCGCTCGACATCCTCGCGGGAGGCGGACCTAAGCGCGTCTCCGGACGCGCCAATGCGCCAGGGCCACTCGTGCGTCGCGAAGGGCGATAGGAATAGGGTGGCGCACTGCGCGATTCGAGCGCGCGGCGCAGCGCGTCTGCAGTGGGCCAGCGCGCCTCGGGCTCTTTCTCGAGCGAGCGCATCACGCACGCGGCGAGATCGTCGGGACAGGTCGGAGTCTTTTCCTGGAGATTCGGCGCCTGCTCCGTGATCTGCTTCATCAAGATGCCTGGTACGGTTGGCGCCGAGAACGGCAGCTCGCCGGCGAGCATCTGATAACCGACGACTCCGAGGCTGTAGATGTCGGACCGCCCATCGATCTCACGATCGCCGGCCGCCTGTTCGGGGCTCATGTAGTGTGGCGTCCCGATCGCGACACCGGTGGCGGTCAGCGTTCCAGGGCCCGTGGTGGACGTCAGCGCCTTCGCGATGCCGAAGTCCGTCAGGACCGTGCGGCCGCGGCTTCCCTCCAGCAGGATGTTGTCGGGTTTCACGTCGCGGTGGATAATGCCGAGCGCGTGTCCTGCACCGAGCGCGTCCGCCGTTTCCATCATGATACGGCGGGCCTCTTCCGGCGGGAGTCGCTCGCGGCGTTTGAGGCGCGCCGCGAGCGATTCACCATCCACATAGGCCATCACGAAATAGACGAGCCCGTCGGGACCTTCGCCGACGGAGTGAATCGGGACGATGTGGGGGTGCGAAAGGCGCGCAGCGGTCTCCGCTTCCCGCAGAAACCGAATGCGGATCTCCTCGCGAAACGCGAGCTCCGGCGGCAGTACCTTGACGGCAACCCGCCGTTTGAGCCGCTCATCACGGGCGTGATAGACCACGCCCATACCGCCACGGCCAATCTCACCCTCGAGCGTAAACGACGAGCCGAGGGCCTGACTCAACCGCTGCGCCAGCGGATCGTTCATGCGCCTTTGCAATCCATTCGAGGCCAAAAAGATACTCTTCGATTGTCGAGTTGGCAGCCACGCGCCGCTTTGGCGGCGTAATACGGAACGGACCTGCCGTCTATGGCGTTTTGTCGTGGCATGGACGGTGCATTCCACCCTCCGGAATCTCGTCCCCGTAACCCATAATTGGAGAATCCATGTCAGACCGGATGACTTTGCCCGTCCTGCCGCTGCGCGATGCCGTGCTGTTCCCCGGTGTCGCGTCGCCTATTGGCGCGGGCCGTCCAGCGACATTGCGCGCCATAGAAGCCGCCCTGAAGAATCCCGACCGCAAGGTCTTCGCGGTCGCGCAAAAGGAAAACGTCGACCAGGTCTCCCCTGGCGTGCTCTACAGCACCGGCACGATCGCGCGGATCAGCCAGATCCAGCGCAATCTGGGCGGTGTCCAGCTGATCCTGCACGGTGAGGCTCGTGGTACGTCGGTCCACTATAGCGAGACGAATGGCTACCTCGAAGCGACGGTCCGCGAAACGCCTGATCTGCCTCCCCTCAATGAGAAAGACGCAGCGTTCGTAGCGTTGCATCGCGAGGTCCGCGAGCGGGCCGCCGAGCTGGGTCAGAAGTCGGGCCTCCCGACGGAAGTCGTCCAGCAGGTGCTCCAGGGTGTCGCCGATCCCGGCGCCCTCGCCGATCTCGTCGCCGGCCATCTCGATATTCAGTCTGCGGAGCGTCAGCAGTTGCTCGAGACGCTCGCGGTGGAGGATCGGTTGCGCCGCGTGCTGGTCCACGTGCAGCGCCAGATCGCCGTGCTCGACGCTCAGGAAGACATCAAGTCGCAGGTACAGGAAGAGCTCGGCGAGCGCCAGCGCGAAATGCTGCTCCGCGAACAAATGAAGGCAATTCGCAAGGAGCTCGGCGAGGAAGAGGAGGCGGCGGAAGCCGATGATCTCAAGAAGCGACTCGACGCGCTGGATTTGCCGGAAGCCGCTCGAAAAGAGGTCGATCGCGAGCTCGCGCGCCTCGAGCGCGCCGGCCGCGAATCGATGGAAGCGCAGGTGATTCGCACTTATCTCGAAACCGTTGCCGAGCTGCCGTGGAACAAGCGGACGGAGGAATCGCTCGATTTGAAGCGCGCGGCGGAGATCCTCGAGGAAGACCACTACGGTCTCCAGGACGTGAAGGATCAGGTGCTCGAGTTCCTGGCGGTGCGGCAGCTGCGGCGGCAGCAGCAGCCCAAGGAAGCCGCGCCGGGCAACGAGGATGATCGCGCCTCGCGCGCGCCGACGCTGTTGTTCGTAGGACCGCCCGGCGTCGGCAAGACGTCGATCGCCAAGTCTATCGCACGCGCGATGGGACGGCCCTATGTGCGCATCTCACTCGGCGGCGCTCGTGACGAGGCCGACATTCGGGGCCACCGGCGCACGTATGTGGGCGCCATGCCGGGCCGCATCATCCAGGGCATGAAACAGGCTGGGGCCAAAAACCCCATCTTCCTGCTCGACGAGGTCGATAAGCTCGGCATCTCGTTCCAGGGAGATCCTGCCGCGGCGCTGCTCGAGGTGCTGGATCCGGCCCAGAACGACACCTTTACCGACCACTATCTCGGCGTGCCGTTCGACCTGTCCGAGGCTCTGTTCATCGCGACGGCGAACTTTATCCAGAACATTCCTGGACCGCTGCTCGACCGTCTCGAGACGGTCAATTTCGCGGGCTACACCGAACGCGAGAAACTCGAGATCGCCAAGCGCTATCTCGTGCCGCGGCAGCTCCGCGAGAACGGCTTGCAGGCCGATCAGCTGATGCTGAGTGATGCTGCTCTGAGCGAGATCATCGCGAGCTACACGCGTGAGGCCGGGGTCCGCCAGCTCGAGCGAGAAATCGGCAAGCTGGGACGGAAGATCGCCCGCAAGATCGCCGACGGCGAAACGAAGACCGTAACCGTCGCGCCGACCGACATTCCTGATCTCATCGGGCGGCCGAAGGTGCACCCCGAGCGGATGGCGGGCGAGGATCAGGTCGGCGTGGCCACGGGGATGTACTACACCCCGGTCGGCGGGGACATCATGTTCGTCGAGGCCAGCGTGATGCGCGGTAAGGGGGAGCTCGTCCTGACGGGACAGCTGGGCGACGTGATGAAAGAATCGGCGCGCGCGGCACTCACCTACGCCAAATCACACGCGGATCTGTTGGGCATCCCCGAAGGTGCGTTCATCGATACGGACATTCACGTCCACGTCCCCGCCGGTGCGATTCCCAAGGATGGCCCGTCGGCCGGCATCACGATGGCGACGGCCCTGGTCTCTGCGTTGTCACGGCGACCCGCTCGCCACGACATCGCGATGACGGGTGAGATCACGCTGCGCGGGCGCGTGCTCCCAATCGGCGGAGTCAAGGAAAAAGTCCTTGGGGCCGTCCGCGCGGGCATCAACATGGTAATCTTGCCGAAGGAAAACGAGCGCGATCTCGAGGATCTCCCGGAAGAGGTGCGCAAGAAGCTCGAGGTGCATCTCGTGGAGGAGCTGGGCGAAGTGCTGAGCTTGGCGCTGCGTGGTGCCCGGTTCGAAGCGGGTCATCTCATCTTCGAGACGGAAGCGCCGTTGAGCCTAGCTCGTGCTCACTCCGGCCACAACTAAGTCGACCGCCGCTGCGCGCCAACGCTCGCGGAGCGACGGTTCATCCGCGCCGAGGGGGCGGGCGCTGGCGGCGACCACCGCTTCCATATTGAGATAGCCGACCATCAGAATCAGGGCCTGGGCAGCCGCGAGGTGCGGATCGAGATCGTCCCGCACCTGGCCCAAGCCCTGACCTTCCGCCAGCAACACGACTAGGCGATTGACTGCAGGTGCGAACGCGGCTCCGGAGCGCGTCCCCTGCGCGATGAGCGCGACCACCTGTGGGTGTTGCGCCAGGAAATCAAATTGCGCAGAGAGCGTCAGGCGTAAACGCTCCAACGGTCCACCCGGCGGGAGCGCGAATTCTGCGAGCGCTTTCTCCAGCTCGCCTGCGGATTGGGTGAGCACCGCCTGGAAGAGGCCGCGCTTCGAGTGGTAGTAGTAGAACAGCAGCTGCTTGTTGACGCTTGCTCGCTCCGCGATCTGCTCGACGCGCGCACCCGCGAAGCCGCGCCTGGCGAACTCTTCGCGGGCTGCGGCGATGATTCGTAGTGCCCTGTCATTGCTGAGTTTGGGCGGCACGTGGCGATTTCGTCAACCGTTTGGTTGACAAAATCTATCGCCGATCGCTGGTTGCCGCCACTGGTCGCGCCGACCATGCAACGTTCTCTGGAATGCGGGACAGACCTTCCTTGAGAAAATCCAACAGCAAGCGATTCACCTGATCGGGCGATTCCTCGGCGCCATCATGCCCTGTGCGCTGCAGGACGACGAATTCGCTGCGCGGCAGCTCATGTGCGAAGCGGGTGCCGTCGCTGATCGAGATCCAGCGGTCCGCATCGCCCCAGAGGATCAGCGTGGGCGTCTGTACGCTGGCGAGACGTCCACCGCCCAGCGTGTCGAACCTGAACTCCCGGAGCACCCCTCGCAAGGCACGCCCATAATCGGGATCGGGGACGGGAGCGTAGTACTGATCGACGTCGGCTTCGGTGACCCTGCGCCGATCGGCGAACGTCGAGCGCAGGATGCGGCGGGTTATCCAGCGCCCGCGGAACGCGGTGGCGATGGCTCCCACGAATGGCCAGCGGGCCACTTTGAGAACGCCGGGCCAGCGCATACCGAAGCCGGCGGCATCGATGAGCACGAGGCCCCGCACGCGATCGGGATGGGCCCGCGCGACCTCGGCAGCGATTGCACCGCCCATCGAGTGTCCGACCAACACCGCACTGGCGATGCCGAGTGAGTCGAGCAGTGACACGACGAGATGCGCGTACTCGGCATTGTGGTATCCGTGCGCCGGCTTATCCGAGAATCCAAAACCGCGATTGTCGAATGCGACGACCCGGTATCCCGCGGCGACGAGCGGGACGAGTTGGTAGCGCCAGCCATAGATGGACGCACCAAACCCATGGATCAGGACGACTGGTGTGCCGTTTCCCGAATCGATCAGACGGAGACGGGAACCGTCCACCACGCGGTATTGAGCGCGGAATGCGGAGCCTGTGGGATATCGTTGCGCTTCGGGAATCGCGGCGGCGCGGCACGCACACGCGAGCAGGACGCTGCCGAGGACGAGTGGCCGGGCAATCACGAGAAGGTTCGCAGCGCGCGTCGCGCGAGCAGCAGAATGAGCGGATGTGATGTCCAGAGACCTGTGACCGCGTCGCCTTCGCCCGACGTGATTACGACATGGGCCTCATCGATCACGAGCACCGTGGCAGCGGGCGCATCGGCGGCTGCGGGCTCGAGCCACGACGGAGCGTCCGCGGGCATCCCGCCGCGCAACCGAACCTTCAGCTGCGCGCGCTCACTCGCGCGTCTCCAGGCGGGCAACGTCGGCCGCCACAGCTCGAGCGCCATGATTCCTTCTACACTCCGCTCCGCACGTGCGACCAGCTGCATCATGAGGTTTGCCACCGCGCGACTGCCGGCGACTTCCCGAACCACGGGCTCGCCCGGCCGCGACAGGTCGCGCAGTTGGCGACCCAAGCGGTCCAACGCCTCGCCCTGCAGGGTTGCAAGATGCGCGAGCAGGGACTGCGGGTCTGTCGGCCGATAGCGCGCTGGCCGCTCCGGCGGTGGCGTGCGAGTGGCGGCTCCGCGGGAGACCAATCCCTCGAGAGCGCTGTAGGCGTTCGCGCGGGCCAACCGGGCGCCGCGGGCCACGGCGTAACCGGTCGAGGGGCCAAGGCGTAAGAGGGTCGCGTAGACCAGGGACTCGGTGGGCGTAAAGCCGAACGGCGTAAGATCTGGCGCCACTGTAGTAGCAAATACTACTACTTATTCGTGTTACTCACCACTGTCAGACGACGTTGAGCGGAATTCCCAGAATCCGAGCGATCAACGCCAGCCGGAACGTGACATCGGTCTGCCGCTGCGCTGGGCTCTTCCCCGGCCCTTCGAGCGGGAAGTAGTGGGAGATCACCGGATTAGTCGACTTCGGCATGACTCGGAGTCCCGCCGGACTCCAGATGCCGCGATCGTCGCACTCGCTGTACAGCCTGGCCAGGACGCGTAACGCGCTGGGGACTTGGCGGACAATCCCCAGGCGCGCCAGCAGCTCGAGCCAATAGACCGCAAACGCGACATCGTTCACACGGCCCTGGGCGTCGGCGTGCGTGGGATCGCCGAGAATCTCGAACAGGGGCCGGAAGACCTTCTTACCGGCCAGAATGAGAAATGCGCGACGCGGTGTCGGTACCGAAAAGTACGACGCCAGTCGCTCCAGGAAGCCGGCCCGCTCTCGCTGCACTGCCGGCATAAAGGCGAGCATCTCGATCGAAAAGACGGTCGGCGGATAGGTGAGCGGATCAAGCACCGTCTTGCCTTGGGCCTTCTTGAACGGCTTTTGCGCCAGCTCGCCGCGCAAATACATCGAGATATCGCTTGCGATCCGATGCGCGGCGCCGCGCAGCCGTGGATCATCCTGGTGAGCGCCCCGTGCCAGAGCGGCTGCCGCCGCCTGCGCCCCCATATTTCTCGCCCAGGCGCCGAGCCCCGGATCGCTTTTGGCGGCGCGCTGAAACTCTACGAGTAGCGTGGGATCATCATCACGCGACAACAGCCGAAATAGGAACCGGTCGGCAAATCGAAATACGCGCGCGTCTGGTGGCCAGCCGAGCTCGAGCAGGCGACGGTACTGGGTGATGGTGCCGACTTCCTTCCACCCCATCGCCTTCGACGGCGCGGGTGCCAACAGGTTCGCACCCCACAGCCCGGTGTCCTTTTGCTTTCGAACGATCGCGAGCGCTTCCTTGTAATGGAGCATCTGCTCGCGGAGCGCTGCTACCTGTTCGGAGTCACGAGCCGGTTCGGGGACGACTTCGGTGAGCGTGCGATACTGAAGTGGAAGACTGGCTGCCTCGTACAACCACGACAGAGGCACGGTGTGCGTGGAGGGAATCTCCAACCGCCGCTCCAATCGTAGGAGGTCGGGACAGCCGGTGCCGCGGGGTCAAAAACGGGCGCAAACTTATCCGCCACCCGGCCAATAGGCAATCGCCGCATGTTAACCCGTTCTGTTCCACCATGTTCCGTCCTCACCCCCGTTCCCCCTCTCCACGTTGTGGAGAGGGGGCCAGGGGGTGAGGTTAGGGCTGCGGCCGCTGGAACTCCGACGTCGGGAGCCAACGCGGCATCGTCGGATCGTTCGCGATGGCCCGCGCTGTTCGCACGGTTACGCGCACCTCCTGGGCTAGCCCCGCGTATCGGAACGTCGGCTGGAATTCGTCGCTGGGTTGGTGATAGCGCTGTTGGTTATAGATGTTCTCTTGCTCCTCGCCCCACCCTTGTGGACGTCCCACGAAATCGATTCCCGGCTTGATCGACAGGGCTGGCACGCCGGCGCGCACAAACGGAAAGTGGTCGGACCGGAAGAACGATCCCCGCACGTCCGGTTGGGATCCTACCTTTAGCGACTCGGCGCGGGCGGCCGTCTGGAACACCGGGCCCAGCGTCGACCGATCCATCCCGAGTGCGCCGATGTCGCGGGTCGCACCACGCACGTTCGTCACGTCGAGATTCAACACCGCGGCGGTCTGCGCGAGCGGCACGAGTGGATGCTGCACGTAGGCTTCGCTGCCGAGGAGACCACTCTCCTCGGCTGTCGTCGCGACGAACAGAATCGAGCGCGCGGGTCGCGGCAGCTGCGTCAGCGCCTTCGCGGCGCCGAGCAGCGCTGCAACGCCGGAGGCGTTGTCTTCTGCGCCGTTGTAGATCGAATCACCGCGTACCACTGGGCCGATCCCCTTGTGATCCCAATGGGCGGTGAGCAGGACGGCTTGCGACGCAAGTCGCGGATCGCTTCTCCCCCCCGCCCCCGGTAAGCGCGCAGCGACGTTCTCCGATTCCACCCGGCGCAAGGCGCTGTGGATGCGCACTGCAGCCGTGAGCCCAGTGGGCACGGGATGGAAATCCCGACGCGCGGCCGCCCGCGTCAGCGAATCGAGGTTGAGCCCGACCTTCGTCAACGCCCCGCGGGCACTCGACTCCGTCACCCATGCGGCGAACGCAAGACTGGGCGACTGCGGTTGATCGAGCTTGAACTGCTCGACCGACCACGAGCCGCGTACCACCTCCCAGGGGTACGTCGCGCTCTCCGTTGTGTGAATCAGGACCGCACCGGCCGCGCCCTGGCGAGCCGCCTCCTCGAGCTTGTAGGTCCAGCGGCCGTAGTACGTGAGGATTTTGCCGAGGAAAATGGTGGTGTCCACGAGACCCGGATCGTTGACCAGCATCAGCAGGACTTTGCCCCGCAGGTCCGCGCCCTTGAAGTCGTCCCACTGCCATTCGGGGGCGCGAATGCCGTAGCCAACGAACACCACCTCGCCAGTCGCCGAGACATCAGCCTCCGGTCTTTCCGCCCACGCAACGAACGCGTCACGGTACGCGAGAGTATCGGGTGCGGTGCCCGGCTTGCCCCACGAGAAAGCCGGCTGCGGCGTCATTCCGACGAGCGCGACGGGCTGAAAGTAGGTCCCATTCGCGCCTGCCGGCTCGAGCCCAAGCGTCTGGAACTGGGCGGCGACGTAGGCCGCTGCCAGGCGGCCGCCGCGAGTTGCGGGCGCACGGCCTTCCAGGAGATCGCTCGCCAAGAACCGCAGGTGAGCGTCCATGGCGGCCGTATCGACCGGAAGCGTCGCAGGTCGCTGCGCCACGGCGGTCGTCGCAACGAGTGCCAGCATCGAGACAGTATTCCAGCATTTGCTCGTCATTAGGTCTCTACTCCGCTAGGGACTGCAGGTGACGGTGTCGATTGTGCCGCGACGGCGGCTGGATGCTTCACTGGTCAGGACGAACGTCGAATCACCAAGAAAATCGATTGCTTCTCCCCCGATTTCGAGCCCGGCGATGTTGCAGGGGCGCTCGCGCGCCGGCACCAGGCGTCCCCCAACCCCTGGATAGAACAAGTAGATCTCTGAGTAGGTCCGTATCGCAACGAGACGGCCATCTGCTCGGATCGCGCCGGCCGTGACGACCCGGCCCGCCACAGGGCTGGGTCGGATATCGAGCGTCTGCACCACGGTCGCGACGACGATGTCGATCGTTGTGTCGGGGGTGCTCCAGGCGCGGCGATCCACGCGATACAGACGGATCGCGCTTCCCCGCAACGCTCCTTTGCTTACCAGATACAGAGCTGTGTCGTGTGGCGAAACATACGCCGCTTCGACATCATGCGGGCCATCGGGATAACGCAAACGCAGAACCGCCGGCGCCCTCGTGGTCCCGAGCGTATCTCCCGCGCGTTCCGGTGGTGCTGGCTCTGGGATCGCATACACCGTCACGTACGGCCGGAACTCGAGGTTGTCCCCGGTATCCGCGAGATAGATGCACGATCCGGCTCGGGGCACGAAGTTGACGGGGCAGGGACCCAGCGAGATGTCCTCCCAGTCGATCGCCTGTGCTCCCGGAACGAGCAAAGCCCCCCTGTCAGTGCCGTGCAGGTCGGTCGCGTAGACGTATGGCCCGTCGCCCGAATCGTTGTGGGTCCACAACACGCCCGGATACGCGTGGCTGACCGCCACGCCGGAGCTCTCGATGAGGCGCGGGCTTTGAAACGTCGCTTGGAGCAGCAGCAATGCGGTTGCGAACATGCGCGTCCCGGAAGATACTTCGCGCATGCGCGACGCCAACGTTCGCCTGAACGGCCGGATCCTCTATCTGTCGGAGGATCCCGCGTTCGTGCGGGCGCAGCTGGCGGGGAATCACCCTGTGTGGACGCCGGAGATGAAGCTGCGCGACGACATCTCCACCGACGAAATCACTCCTGCGTACATCTGTTACTACTACGACGAAACCCTGGGCGAATTCCCGTACCTGGGGCTCAAGTGTCGCGACGAGTTTCCGATTACGCGCGGCTCGGTGAAACGCGGCGGCTTCGTCGCCGCGGTGAGCGGCAAACGTCGCGGCAAGGGTTCCTCGCGCGAGCAGTCGCCGTACGCTGAGATGTGCGCCGGCATCAAGCTGGTCGTGGCGGAAAGCATCGAACGCATCTATCGCGAGAACTGCCAGAACCTCGGTATCCTCACCACGACCGATTTCTCGATTCTCGACAAGGTCCGTCGTGGCGAAGACATCCCGCTCTCGACGTTCACCGCAGGTGAGGGCGAGATCACGCGCGGCATCATCGAGCACGGCGGGTTGTTCAACTACAACACGGCGCGACTGAAGGGCGAGGTCGTTCTCCATCCGCCCGACACGCCGCGGCGTCCAATGACGCTCGGTGAGAAGATCCTCGCCCGCCGCTGGGTCGTGGACCCGGCGAAAGGAAAAATCGGCGTTCCAGCCGTGAAGCCGGGCGACGAAGGATTTGTCCTGACCGATATCCGCTTCAGCCACGAATACGTGACGCCGATGGCGGCGATTTTCTTCGAACAGCTCGTCGGCAAGGACGCGAAGGTCAACGATCCCGGCTCGATCCTGATGTTCCGGGATCACCTCACGTTCCTGCCCGAGGCGATGACGCCGGAGCGTGTCAAGGAAGGACTGCTCGACGTCGCGATGCAGCTCGAGAAGAAACAGCGCGAGTTCGCGACGGTCCAGGGGATCAAGCTCTATGGCGAGCTGCGCCTCGGTCACCACGGCTCAGAAGCGATCTGTCACTCGAAGATTCTCGAGGCGCACGCGCTGCCCGGTCAGGTGATCATCGGCTCCGATTCGCACACGCCGCACGCCGGCGCTGTTGGCTGCATCGCGTTCGGCGTGGGAACGACGGCGATCTTCAATTCCTGGATTACCAAAGATGTCCGCCTTCAGGTGCCGGAAACGGTCAAGGTCGTAATCCGTGGTCAGAAGCCTGACAACGTCACCGCCAAGGACTTCATGCTGGAAGTGCTGCGGCATCCGTACGTGAAGACCGGCAAGGCGATAGGCAAGCTGGTGGAATATTGTGGCGATGCTGTCGAGTCGCTGTCGGTAGATGAGCGTGCCACGATGACCAACATGACGGCCGAGGTGGGGGGCTTTACCGGCTACGTGGCGCCGGACGAGGCGACCGTGGATTACCTGATGGACTACCGGAAGATGTCGAGGGTGCAGGCGGAGCGGCTCTGTTCCGGCCTCGCCAGCGACCCCGATGCCGAGTACTGCGAGGTCATCGAGATCGATGCGTCGACCATTCGGCCGATGATCGCGCTGCCGGGTGATCCTGGAAACGGTCTGTACATCGATGACGTGACTCAGCGCATCAAAGTCGACATCGCGTACGCGGGCTCCTGCACCGCCGGGAAGAAGGAAGACATGGACATGTATGCGCGCGTGCTGGCTGAGGCCGCGGCGCGCGGCGAGCGGGTGGCGCCGTGGGTGCGCTTCTTCATTCAGTGCGGCTCCCAGGATGTGAAGCGGTACTGCGAGGAGCGCGGCTACCTCGACGTGTTCAGGCGCGTGGGAGCCACCTTTCTCGAGCCGTCCTGCGGCGCCTGTATCAATGCGGGGCCCGGCGTGTCGAAGACTCGCGAGGAAGTGACGATCAGCGCGATCAACCGCAACTTCCCGGGGCGCTCCGGGCCGGGTCAACTGTATCTGGCCAATCCCTACACCGTCGCCGCCTCGGCAATTACCGGCTACATCACGGTGTGGGAGCCAGGGATGGTGCTGGAGACCTCTCGCTCAGGGTAGCGTGCCGCGGATTTTGATCTTCACCGCCCGCGCGCCGCTGCCAAAGTCCAAGGCCGACGTCACCGTCGTAGTCGAATCGGGAACCAATTTCGCGTTGATCGTGAACCCGCCGCTGAGCGTGCCGCGGGCCACGTTGAATGTCGACCCGCCTTGAGCGGACCCGTACTGACTGGACGTCGTGTGCAGGTGCCCGCCGCGTGAGAGCCATTTCAACACCGTCGAATCTGTCGCCTGGTGAATCACGAACCCCGTCCCCGTGCCCGCCGTATCGAGTGTAAACCGTGACCACAGCGAGTCGGTGACCGGGGCGCGGCCGGAGCCCAGCAGGAAGAACACCGAATCGACAGTCCGGCTGGTGGCGTCGTAACCCTTCCACGCCAGTACCGCCGTCAGATTGCTGACCACGTGCGCGCCGTTCTGGGTCGCATCGATGTCGAACTCGATTCCCACGACCCGCGTCGTATCCGCTCCAACACCGATGCGTGACGCGCGATCGACGAACGGGATCACGACGGTCGACATCAGCACATACAGACCGGAGTCGCCGGTAAATGCCGGATCGAGGGTCGTGTCATGCCGAAACGCGGAATCGAGCGCCATCCAGACAGCGCGTTTCTGAGCTTCCGGGATCGCGTCCGGGTCGACGCCCCCGGCATCGGAGCATGCGCCAACGATCCCGACGAGTGTCAGGAGAAGGAACAGATTTTTCATTGCGGGAATATGGCGCTACTGAGAGTCGCCCGGAACTGTCGCGATCTGATCCCGGTAGGGGCGAAGTGAGTCACGTTGATACACGCTGCGGGGATTCCACAGCACCCAGGTGTCGATGCCCAACTCCTCGGCCGCGCGGATCTGTTCCCGGATCTCGTGCGGCGTGTAGCGCGGCTTGCGCCGACCGAGCGTGAACGCCTGAAGGAACGGCCGGATGGTCGCGGCCTTGGCGAGAGGCCGCGAGCGCTCGAGCGCTTCACTCAACGCATTGCGCACGACCCGATACGGCTCGCCGTTGGGCCAGGCGAGTCCGTAGCTGCCGCGATAGTAGTGACTCGGGTACACCATCGGGAGCACCACGTCGGCCACAGTGACGAAGTCTTCCCACACCTGCCCGATCCCCAGATCGCCGGTCGCGGATGACGTCAACCCGAAGATGTCGAACGTGACCGGTACGCCAAGCGGTTGAATGCGGTGCGTGAGGATGGCGATCCCCGCCTGCACGCCCTCGCGCTGCGTTTCGCCGCGCTTGCGGGCGGCGAAGAGCGCCTGTGCCATCGCTTCCTTCGGCTCGTCGGGGAAGCGCACATAGTCGAACTGCACCTCGTTGAAGCCAAGCGCGACCGCTTCCTGGGCGAGCTGCGCGGCGTAGATCCACACTGAGTCGTTGTAGGCATCGACCCAGGCGGTGCCGATCCGATCGCGCCACAACCCGCTGCCGTCGCGATTCTGTACCGACCACTTCGGCCGCCGCTCCGCGAGCAGCGGATCTTTCGCGACGACAATGCGCGCGATGGCGTAGATGTCGTGCGCGTGCAGCGTATCCAGCCGCGCTTGCACGTCCCGCGTCCGCACGCACTTCGTGGCGCCGATTTCCTGCGCGACCTTCACGTCCGAGGGGTACAGCAGACACCCCGTATCATCCTTGACGTCAACGACGAAGGCATTGATCTCCGTCGAGTCGGCGAGACGGACGAGGTGCGCGAGTTTGCTCGAGCCGAAGGCCCACGCGTTGACGTAGAGCGCCTTGATCGGCTCCGCATCGCGCGCGTTGTCGAACAGCGGCTCCGGGAGGACGTACCGCAGCTCGACCCCGCGCAGCTGAAACTTGTCGGGCGACGACGGCAGTTGTTGGGCAAAAAGGCCGCGACTTAAAGTCGCGGCCCAGAGCAAGAGCGCACCGGCCTGCCGAGCCAACTTCATAGGGGTCACCAACATAGGAAACGAACCCCTGCATGGGCAAGGATTAGACCGTCACTTCTTCCGTAAGCTATTGAATAACAAGGGATAAGACGCGATGCTCTGGCCTCGATACTGCGGCCGCATGCCGAACAGGATTACGCGTCCGGCGCCTTGCTGCACTTCGAGAATTGCGGCCTTTCCGGCGATGCGGTCGGGGTGCAGGACCCACCCCGAGAGGAGCACGCGCGCCGGGTCCTCGGGCCACCGCCCGACGACGCGTGTGACCGTCGAGTCGAGGACCTCAAAGGCGGGTCCTCCCTGGAACCACCCGATCGTTTCTCGCGGCATGCCGTGCGCAATGGCGTTCGCGGTGTCCAGCTCGAGTCGAAAGATCGAGCCCGGCGCGTAGAAGTCCTCGTCACTCACTGCCTCGAGCACGTTGCGCACCGGGAGGAGCAGCGCCTGAATCGCGAAACGGCTCGCCTCGTTCAACGCGATCAGGGTTCCGCCGTCGACGACGAACTGCCGCAGCTCCTCGCTGCCGTCCGCACCGAGCCCACCCGCATACGGCGCGGGATAACGCGGCGGCAGCCCGGCGAGAATCTCATTCGGTGACTGATCTGGAAGGATGATCACGTCGAACTGATCGTGGAGCTTTCCCGCGCGCACGACTGAGTCGACGAGCGATGTGTACGGTACTTTCCACCTGTCGAATACCCAGCGGGTCCAACCCTCGTCCATCGTGGCATCGTACGATCTGTAGAGACCGATCCGGACGGAGTCGGTTTGCGGCGGTACCGGGCTCACGCTTCTGGGCGTCACGGGCGCCGAGAGCGGGACGCGAAGCGAGTCGCTCGCGACGATTGTCGTCACCCCCATCAGGAGCGGGAGCGTATGGGCCGTGACGTCATACGGCTTTTCCGGCGGCCCGCCGGGGTAGAGACGCCTGTCGGGATAGTGCTGCGGCTCGAGGAGCGTCTTGGCGAACGCCGCGTACGGCTGCCGCAGCACGACGACATAGGTGCCGGCCGCGTGGCGCTGTCCCTGGAGCGTGAACGACTGTGTCGCGGTGCGAATCTCCACGCCGCCACGGTGCAGAATGCTGAGCAAGGTGGTCAGCGCGACCGAATCCTGGCGCGCCAGGATCACGTAGGCGTACGGCCAATCGCGCCAACCGCGGACCGCGTGCGTCTCGACATTGAAAAAATTGGCGAGCCACCGCTCGCGGTTGCGTGCGGCATGTGTCAACAATGCATACGCGCCTTCAGTTTGGTACGACACGATATCCCGTAACGACCAGCGGCCACCACGCCACGGGTTCGTAAAATTCCACGACCGCTCGCGCGGATTGTACCCGCGCTCGCGTGCCTGCAGGCGGTCGAACGGAATCTCGATGGGAGTGGCGAGATCGGCGCTGGCCGCCTCCGACAGGATGCGTACGCCGCCGTGGTAGTGCTGGTATGCGCGCGCCGGCGTCCAGGCATCATACGTCGAGTTGATCGAGATCCCGGTTTTTCCTTGACCGGCGAGCTCCCATGCCATGGCGGTGCCGAGCGCGTTGACGCCGTCGATCAGTAACGGATCGACATTAGGCTCGACGGGATCGAGATACGGAGGGAGGAACAGCCGCGCGCCGTTCGCATCCATCTGGTGGATGTCGTGCACGATCTGCGGATGCCAGACGTTGTAGAGCGAGTCGACGGTCAGCTGCGTCTCGACTTGGGTGAAGGCGTACCAGTCCCGGTTGTTATCGTGGCCGGTGTAGTGGTGGTACAGCTCGGGTGGCGACGTCCCCTCGGCGCCGGTGCCGAGCGTGTGGTTGTACCACCTCGCCACGATGGTGACGCCGTCGGGATTCAATGACGGGACGAGCCAGAGAATCACGTTGTCGAGAATCGCGCGCGTGGCGGCGCTCGTGTCGGTCGCCAGCCGATAGGCCAGCGCGACCGGCGACAGGTGGCCGCCGACTTCCGTCGAGTGAATGCTCGACGTGACCAGCACGATGGTCTTGCCGTTTTGCAGCGCATCCCGCGCGGCTCGGCTGCTGCGCAACGTGCGAGGATCAGCCAGCTGGGCGTTAAGCTGCCGGTAATGGTCGAGCCGCCGCAAGTTCTGCGGGCTCGAGATGACCAGGGCGATGAATGGCGCGCCCAGCGTCGTTTTCCCGAGCTCTCGATAATCGATGCGGTCGCTTGCCTTGGCCAGCGCCTCGAAATACCGCACCAGGACCGGCCATTCGACCAGCTTGCGATCGTCGCCTGGCTCGAAACCCAGGACGGACCGCGGCGTCGGAATCGGCCCCCCCGCCCCCCCCGACCCCCCGGCCCCCCCCGGCCCCCCCGGCTCCCCGGGGGCGGCGGGGGGGACGGTCGTCCGTGTGGGAGGCCGCCGCGTCGCGCGCCGTTGCGCACTCAGCGGCGCGACCACCAGCGCGGCCGAAAGGGCGATCAAACCCCACCGGCGCACGTTCAGTGCTGGCTCGCAGCTGCCGCTGGTGCCGTCTCGCCCGTCCCGATCCAGTGCGCGAACCACGTGCGGATGCGTTCCAGACGATCGACGAGCAACCACGGGGGGCCGGTGCGGGAGAGGCCGTGGAAAGAGCGCGGATAGCGCACGAATTCCGCCGGAACGCCACGCTTGCGCAGGGACATGAAGAGCTGCTCGGCATCGGTGATCGGTACACGCTTGTCGTCTTCGGAATGCACGATCAGCATCGGCGTGTGCATGTTGTTCACATACGCCATCGGCGACAGCACGCGATAGAGCGAATCGCTCTCCCAGGGCGCGCCGCGGAACTCATACTCGGTAAGCCCCTGAGCGTCCGACGAGCCATACCAGGAATACCAATTGAAGATCGAGCGGTCCGTCTGCGCGACGCGGAAGCGGTTCGTGTGGCCGACGATCCAGTTCGTCATGAAGCCCCCGTACGAGCCGCCCAGCACCGCCATCCGAGTCGTATCCACGCCGCGTTTGGCGCGCGCGATCGCGATGTCGACCGCCTGCATCAAATCCTGATAGTCTTCCATGCCCCAGCGCCCGCGCGTCGCGTACGTGAATGCGTAGCCGTAGCCAGTCGAGCCGCGGGGGTTCGTGAACAGCGTCCAGTACCCCTGGCCGGCCAGCATTTGAAATTCCGGGAACAGCACATTGCCATAGTTGGAGTGCGGCCCGCCGTGGATCGAGAGCACCAGCGGATAGCTCTTGCCCGGTTGGTATCCGAACGGTCTCATCAACCACCCTTCGATCTTCAGGCCCCCGACGCCGGTGAACCAGAATGTATCGGCGGGGATGAGCGCGACCTGTTTGAACAGCGAATCGTTGAAGGTCGTCAGCCGTCGCTCGGTGCCCCGGGCTGGCGCTAGGGGCGCCACATACAGCTCCGTCCCATGCGTGACGTCACTTGCCGTGTAGGCGAGCGAGCGTTTGTCGGCGCTCAGGGTGAAGCCTCGTAGCTGCCGTTCACCCGTCGTGATTTGACGAACTGTGCCGCCCGAGGCGGCGACGGCGAAGAGGTGGACGTTGCCGTTTGTCTCGGCGTTGAAGTAGATCGTCTTGCCGTCGGCCGACCAGGTGGGGTCGTTCGGATCGAGGCTCCAGTCCGCAGTCAGGTTTCGGGTGCTTCCACCATTGACCGGGACGACGCAGATGTCGTTCTCCATTCCCCGGCCCTTCGAGCACACGAACGCGATCGTCTGGCCATCGGGAGACCACGCGGCCAAGCTGCTCTGCGCGAAACCGGTTCGAAGCGCACGGGTCGTCCCGTCGGCGATCGTGAGCAGAAACAGTGCCGGATACGCGTCGTCACGGACTTCGGTATTCTCTGTGGAGTCCTGCTCGTACACGATGGTCTTTCCGTCCCGCGACCAGGCGGGTGAAGTCTGACTCAGTTCGCCCTTGGTCAGCTGGCGCGGCGTGCCGCCGGCGATCGGCACGAGGTACAGATGGCTGGGACGGCGGAGCTCGCGCGGTGGCAGGTAGCCCCGCTCATCGGCGACGATGGGGATCGACGTGTACACGCGACCGTCGAAACGCTTCGGATCGGGTCCGCGAGTAATCGCGGTCGGCGAAACGCGGGTGCGCCACGTTTCTTTCTTGATACTGTCCGGCTCGTCGCCGCGCCACGTGTAGGCCAGCCACTGGCCATCCGCTGAAAAGACGGGCATGGCGTGCACGCCTTTGATCTGGAACGCCTCGCCGCCGGGGGCTGCCGTCCGCAGGAACCAGATGTCGTCGTCCGAGCCCTCACGCTTGCTCGAGAACGCGAGCAGACCGCCGTCCGGCGACCAGCGGGGACCCGTGGCTTCCGTTGAGGGGCTCGTGTACCGGAACGCAGGGGCGGATCCGTCGGCGGGCGCCATCCAGATCTCGGTGTGGCGGCGGTCCTTGTCTTCCACGACCGTCGTCAGGATGAACGCTACCCGTCGGCCGTCCGGAGAAAGCGCCGGGTTGCTGACGACGTTCAACCGATAGTAGTCGGTGGATTGCCAGGCGCGCTGCTGAGGCAAAAGTGTGCCCGGCACGAGGATGAATCCAGCGACCAGGGCATGTTGCAAACGCATACGCAGCTCGATCCGATCGGGGGCGAGCAAAAATACTAGGGGTCAGGACGGTTTGCTCGTCCTGACCCCTCGGCCCTGCTCGCGGCGTCTGCTAATTCAGCTTGTGTAGCTCGACCCGTCTGTTCTTCGCTCGTCCTTCCGGTGTCGAATTCGGCGCGATGTAGCCCGAGGCTCCAAATCCCCGCCCCCGCATCCGCAGCGGGCTGACACCCTTGCGCGCAAGGTAGTGCTGCACGGCGCCGGCGCGGCCCATGGAGAGTCGCAGGTTCGTCATTTTGCCGCCGGTCGAGTCGGTGTAGCCGGCGATTTCGATTCGGATCTCCGGGTTGGCAATCAGCGAGGCCGCGACCTGATCGAGCACGGCGTACGACTCGCGTGTCAGCACCGAACGTCCCGTCTGGAAGTTGACGCCTTGCAGAATGAGCGTCGGACGAGCCGGTGGCGCACCGGGCGGTGCTGGGGTGACCGGGTGCTCCTCGAACAACAGCAAGCACCCGAACTGATCCACACGCGATCCCGGTGGCGTGTTGGGGCAACGATCCTGTGTATCGGGGACGCCATCGCCGTCGCTATCCTTCGCAATGGGGCAGCCGTTCGGATCTACCTGCACACCAGGGGGCGTGTTCGGGCAGCGGTCCAGCGAATTCGGCACGCCATCGTGATCGTCGTCGGCGGGGCAACCGGTGGCGTCCACCGCAGTGCCCGGGGCGGTGTCGGGGCAGCGATCGATTCCATCCGGCACCCCATCGTGGTCGGAGTCCATCGGGCAGCCCGTCGCATCGACCACCGCGCCTTGCGGCGTGTCGGGGCACTTGTCGATCCCGTCCCAAACGCCGTCATGATCGGAATCGATGGGGCATCCATCCGCATCGACTTTGGCGCCGGCCGGGGTTGCGGGGCACTTGTCGAGCAGGTCGTTCACGCCGTCGTTGTCGGAATCCGCCAGTCCGGCCTGCGCCGCAGGACAACCCTTCGCGTCGACCTTTACGCCCGCTGGTGTGTTGGGGCACTGGTCGATACCATCGAGTACCCCGTCGCTGTCCGAGTCGTGCGGGCAGCCTGTCGCGTCAACCGTGGCGCCGGCGGGAGTGTTGGGGCACTTGTCGATGCCGTTGAGGACGCCATCGTTGTCGGCGTCGGCCGGGCAGCCGCGCTTGTCGACCGTAGCGCCGAGCGGCGTGTCGGGACAGGCGTCGTCCTTGTCAGAGACGCCATCTCGATCGGCGTCGTTGGCCGCGACACGTCGGCCGGCGTCCGGCTGGAAGAACGCGACTCCCGCCGATGCAACGAGGTGCGTGGCATGTTGGCCGAAGGTGCTGCTGGTCGTTGGGGTGTAGATGCCCCGTGCCTCGAACCGGAACGCCGCTCGTGAGCTCATAAACATCTTCACGCCGGCACCGCCGTGGAATCCCCCGTCCGTAAACCGGTACGGATTGGTGCCGCCGAAGTCGAGACGCGAGTATCCACCGAGCACGTAGACACTCATCCGGCTCGCGTTCAGCGTGTTCACGACGAGACTGCCACCGCCGATCAGCGGTTCGATGTGCGCCGTGCCGACATCCTGCGGCGACTGAAACAGCGCCTCCACCTCCAGGCCGATCATCGGCGTCACGGCGTACGCGAACCGCACTCCCCCACCGAGTTTGTTCGACAAACCGAAAGTCTTGTCGTATTTCGTGAACGCGCCGAACAGGCCGACTTCGTACCGGCGATCGTACTGCGCCGCCAGCCGGTGGCCGCCGACAAAGGCCAGGACGATGAATGCCGCCGCGAGTCTCCTCACGAGTTCCTCCGCCCTCAGTTAGTCTGCCGCAGCTCGACGCGCCGGTTCAGCGCTCGGCCGGCCGCAGTCGTGTTGGGCGCGACTGGCTGCGTGGCGCCGTAGCCCTTCGCGACCATGCGGTCGAGCGTGACCCCCTTGCTCGCCAGATACGTCAGCACCGCCTGCGCGCGCGCTTGTGACAGGCGCACATTGGTCGCAGACAATCCGGTGTTATCTGTATGACCAGCGATTTCGATCTTGATAGCGGGATTGGCGGCGAGCGATGCCGCTACGATGTCGAGAATCGTGTAGGAGTCGGGTTTCAACGCCGAGCGCCCGGTTTCGAAGGTTACGCCACGGAGCACGACGGGCGTCTTGGCCTCGGTGAAGAGGATCGGACAACCTGCCGCATCGACACGCGTGCCCGCCGCGGTACCGGGGCATTTGTCCTTGGTGTCGTCCACGCCGTCGCCGTCACTGTCGGACGCGCGTTGGCAACCTGCCGTATCGACTTCCGTCCCTGCCGGCGTGTTGGGGCATTTGTCGAGGCCGTCGGGCACGCCATCCTTGTCGCTGTCGACCGGACAGCCGGTAGCGTCGACGGTGGCGCCGCGTGGCGTATTGGGACACTGATCGGGACCATCCGGAACGCCGTCGCCGTCCGCATCCGTCGGACATCCCTGCGCGTCCACGCGGGCCCCGGTCATTGTTCCGGGGCACTTGTCGATCCCGTCGTACACGCCGTCGCCATCGGTGTCTTTGGGGCAACCGCGGGCATCGACCTCCGCGTGCTCGACCGTATTGGGACAGGCATCGAGGCCGTCGAACACGCCGTCGCGGTCGGAATCGGTCGGGCAGCCGCGCGCGTCCACCACCGCGCCTACCGGTGTGCCCGGGCAGGCATCCTTGCGGTCGGCTACGCCGTCTTGGTCGGCGTCACGGAACGCACTTGGACCTGTGAAGATGGATAGGCCAGCGGACGCTACGACGTGGCCGGCCCAGCTCCCGCTTGAGAACCGCGTACTGGGAGAGTAGATGGCGCGCCCCTCGAGTCGGAGGGCGACGCGGTCGCCCAAGAACAACCGATCCCCGATCGCGCCATGCACCGCGTTGTCGTTGAAGCTGTAGCCGGGGCGGTCGCTGAACTCGAGTCGCGTGTAGCCGCCGAGGACATAGAAGAGGTTGTGTGCGTTCCCGGTGTTCAGCACGAGGCTGCCGCTTCCCAGCGTCACCGTCGGGTTGACTCCGCCCGCCCAGGGAGTCGGCTGCTGGTAGCCGAGTTCGAACTCGATCCCGACGTGGGGACTAAAGAAATAGCCGAGCCGGCCGCCACCACCGACCTGTTTGTCCAGCTCGAACGCGCGATCATAGCGCGTATACGAGCCGTACCCGCCGATCTCGAACTGATGCGTATGTTGGGCGTCGCAGAGGGCTGGAAGGGCATTGAGACACAACACCAACAATGTCATCTGGGCGCGCATGTCGTTCCCCTGAGGTTAACGGCACTCCCACGTTAATAATCCGTCCCGGGTTGAGAAACCCCCGTAGCGCGCGTCACCAACTGTTCGGTCTAGCGGTGTCCGTTTCCTCCACGAATGAAGTGCAGCGCCTGGCGGAGCTGCTCGGCAAGGGCCGACAACTTGGTCGCGCCGTGCGCGAGATCCTGGATCGCGCGCAGCTGTTCGGCAGCCGCGGCGGCGACGGCCTGGGCTTCCTGACTCGAAGTCTCGGCTCCCGCCCGCGCCTGGCCCAGTGACTCCGTGATCTTTGCAGCGAGGTCGGCACTTTGGCGACCGAATTCGGCGACCTGTTTTCCGGCGCGCGCCGTCCCGGCGGCGGCCTCGGCGATGCGATCGAGGTCCTGCACCCACGCGGCGGAGTTCTGGACGACCTGGCTCAGGTCCCCGCGGATGCGCTCGATCAGCTGGGCGGCGCGATCCAGCGCGCGGCGGGTGTCCTGCACCGCTTTACCGACGTTGCGCGCCTCACGTCCGCTCGCCTCGGCGAGTTTGTGCACTTCGTCGGCGACGACCGCGAACCCTCGGCCGTGAATACCGGCGCGCGCCGCCTCGATCGTGGCGTTGAGCGCGAGCAAATTCGTTTGGTTCGCCACAAAACCGAGCGTCTCGGAAAACTTCTCGACCTGGGTCGCGACTTCGCGGAGCCGGCCCACCTCCGCGGCGCTTTCCTCCGTGGTAGCCCCGAGGTCGGTCAACTGGCGCACAGCGTCTTGCGTCCCGGTGCGCACGCGGTCGGCGGTCTTCTCCATTTGCGCGCCCGCCTCGCGCGTCCGATCGCCTGCTGCCGCCAGCTCGGCCGCGCTCTCCTTCAACTGGCTGGCTTCGCGGGCAGCCCTGCCGACGAGCGTCGTCGCCTGGCCGGCGCCGTGGCTGGCGCGCTGGGCGGCAGCCGCCACTTCCTGGCTCGACGCATGGATCTCCTGCGTAGTCGCCGTGAGCGTTTGCACGTACTGCATCGTCTGATCGGAGGCACCGGTGACGGGTCGCAACGAGCCGTCGATCGCAACCATCAGCGCGAGCTGCGGTGCCAGCAGCTCGAGGAGATCGCCGTCGGACTGGCGATACATCGCGGGGTCGGAGTGCCGCACGCTCCAGAGCCCGACCAGCTGGCCGGCGTGATAGAGCGGGACGAGCATTTCGGAGCCCGGCGTCTCGGCACCCGGGACGATAACCTGATCCTTGGCGAGGCCGTGCGCGACGACGGGGCGGCGCAGTCGCAACGCTTCGCCGGTGAGACCGGCATCGGAATCGAAGCGGAATATCGTGCCCGGCTGCGCCGCGGTATCGGCGACGAGCTCCATCTGCCGGGTGCGGGCGTCGTAGCGGGCAAATCCCATCTGTTCCCATGGCACGAGCTGGCGGGTCAGCTCCTGAACTCGTTTGAAGCTCTGCGTCAGGGTCAACTCGGCGGCGATCACCTGGGCGAGCCGCTGAATCAAGTGCAGCTCGTCCGCGCGCACCCCGAGTCGCAACACCTGGAGACTGCCTGCGGTGGCGATCACCAAAGCGACGAACAACAGCGCGCGCGTTCCAACGGGAATGCCCCCGCCCACGTGCACGACCGCCAACCACGCGAGCGCCAGCGTCGCCGACGCGAGATAGACGATCGATTCCCACCGCAGCGTGAGCCGCGCATCGACCCACGCGATCGTCTGGCCGAGCGCCAGCTCCAGGTAGAACGTGCCGTTCACGATGAGCGGCAACATCACGATGGTCAGGGCGACGACCCAGGCGTTATCAGCGGATAACGCGGCGGCCCCCGTCGCGCCGCTCAGCCGGAGATACATCAGGCCGACGAACGCCGATCCGGCCGT
The DNA here is from genome assembly GCA_036390255.1 of Gemmatimonadales bacterium. Taxonomy (GTDB): domain Bacteria; phylum Gemmatimonadota; class Gemmatimonadetes; order Gemmatimonadales; family GWC2-71-9; genus 20CM-2-65-7. The sequence goes on from DASWCE010000281.1 coordinate 28,997, forward strand.
CAGGTGCGCCGCGTTTCCCAGCGCGTTGCGCAGCGGCATCCGCCGCAAGAGCACGTCGCCGACCAGCATGCCGAGCGGAGCCACGATGGCGGCGAACGCCCACCCGCGATCGAGAATCGCGTACAGCATCGCGCCGAGCACGTACGACGAGAAGCCGTTTCCCGGGAGCGCGATGCCGTAGCGACGCGTGACGGCGGCGACGAGGACGAGCAGGGTGCCGGCGAGCGGCAGATTCGCCCCGGCGGGAACGCGGCCGTTGACGTAGGCGACGAGCCCGGCGCCGAAACTCACCAGCGCGGCGAACGAAACCGCGATACGGACGATGAGCGCCGGTGCCGCCGAGAAGCGCGACGGGAGCCGCATGTCGCGCAAAGTCGGCGCCGTGGCGCGGGGTGTCAAGCGCGACTATCGTTCACGCCATGACCGTCACAATCGAATACTGCGTCATCTGAAACTACGAGCCTCGGGCCACCGGTCTGGCGGCCGAGATCCGCGATGCGTTTCAGCATGCTGAAGTGCGGTTGATCCAATCGTCGGGCGGCGTCTTCGAGGTGGACGTCGACGGGCGCCACGTATTCTCCAAAAAGACGACGAAGCGCCACGCCGAACCCGGTGAAGTGCTGCGATTGATTCGCGAGGCAGCGGGCCCTCTTCCTAAGAAGCGGTGAGAATTGCTCTCTCCACAGGCGGCGGTGACGCGCCCGGGTTGAATGCCGTCATCCGCGCGGTCGTGTTGAGCGCCGTGCATCGTGGCTGGGAATGCGTCGGAATCAGGCGGGGATTCGGCAGCCTGCTGGGCGAAGGCGATCTCATGCCGCTCGGGCCGCATGAAGTCCGCGGCATCACGCACCTGGGCGGCACGATCCTCGGAACGTCGAACCGCGGCAATCCCCTCAAATGGCGCATGCAGCTGCCGGACGGCTCCTGGGAGGAGCGCGACCGGACGCAGGAGCTGCTCGATTCCTTTCGCGCGAATCGGCTGGACGCCCTGGTTGCGATTGGCGGTGAAGGGACGCTCGGCATCGTCCTGGCTTTATGGAAGAAGGGGCTCCCGGTGGTCGGGGTCCCGAAAACGATCGATAACGACGTTGGCGGCACCGTCGCGACGTTCGGGTTCGACACCGCCGTCGCAACCGCCACGGATGCCATCGACAAAGTGCATTCGACGGCCGAGAGTCATGAGCGTGTGATCGTCGTCGAGGTCATGGGCCGGCTCGCGGGGTTCATTGCGTTGAACTCGGGCATCGCCGGGTCGGCCGACGTGATTCTCATTCCCGAAATTCCCTTCGACATCAACAAGGTTTGCGACAAGATCCGCCGCCGGGAAGCCGAGGGGCGACACTTCAGCATCGTCGTGGTCGCCGAGGGCGCCGTTCCGAAGGGCGGCACGGTCTCGCTCGTCGATCCCTCGCACGAACGGCTTGGCGGTATCGGTGACAAGGTGGCGCACTCGATCGAGCAGATGACCGGAAAAGAGACGCGGGCGCTCGTACTCGGCCATCTCCAGCGCGGTGGGAGTCCGACGACATTCGACAGGTTACTGGCACTGCGCTTCGGCGCGGCCGCGGTCCGCTTGATCGCCGAACGCCAGTTCGGCACGATGGTGGCGCTCCAACCGCCACGCATCGTGACGGTCCCGCTCGAAGAGGCGCTGGCGATGCCTCGCCGAGTGCCGCTGGACTCCGATAGCATCGCAACAGCCCGCGACCTCGGTGTAAGCTTCGGAGACTGAAGCAGGACAATTGTTTCTGGCTACGGACATGCCGTTGCTAGGGTCTCACGTCATAACAAACTCGTACCAAACAACTTACAACCACGCCCTTCATGGCACGCCTCTTCCCTAAGAGGCTCCGCCAAAGGAGGAAGCCATGAAACGCATCCTTATTCTCGTCGGGCTGTTGTTTAGTGTTGCGACTTCAGTTGGTCGCGCGCAGACCCGTGTTGGTGTCTCATTGAGCTTCGGCGATCCCTACTTTGCCGGCCAGGTCCTCATCGGTCGTCCCTATTACCGTCCCTATTACCGTCGCTATGCATATCCCTACTTCTATCGCTACCGGCCTGCTCCCGTCATCGTGGTTGAACCGCGGTATTACCCAGAACCCCGAGTTTTCGTCGTCCGGCCTCACCGGTACTACGCGCGCCGCTATCGGCGCTGGTAGGTTCACCTCAGCCGTTGACCCCCTCTCACACTGTGGAGAGGGGGCTTCTTTTTTGGGCCGTTTTCTATATTGCAGCAGTGCGCATCTCCCGCGACCATTTTCTCCCCCCCGATCCCCAGGCATTCCTCGCAGCTGAACCGTCTACCGGACGGGTCATCGTCATCGCTCCGACGCGCGCCGCCTGCGAAACAATCGAGCTGGCGCTGGGTCTCGAACTCGAAACGCTGCTGGAGCGCGAGCACGGCGACGACATCCGGCGCCTCGCCGGGTCAGGTCAAGGGTTCGGGATCGTTGCGGGGACCGGCACCGGAAAGACGCTGGCCATCCGCACGATGGCGGAGACGATCCTCAAGGCGCCGCTCAAGGTCGGGGTGGTCAATCGCGAGCGCGAAGCGACGCCCGAGACGCCCACATGGAACGTCGTGATTGTCACGACCGGGATCGCGCGGCGCTGGTTCCAGGACGGCCTCATCACGGCCCAGGACACACTGGTCGTCGACGAGATCCATCAGACTTCAGCCGAAATGGAGCTCTGTCTCGCGCTCGGCAAGCGCGCCCGCTGCCGGTTCATCTGGCTGTCAGCCACAGTCGATCCAACTTTCTACTCTGACTATCTGGGATCCGCCGAGGTCCTGGAAACGCGCGCGTTCGATCCTGCAAAAGCAGCTCAGGTCAACGTGCTCGCCCAGCAGCCGCTCGAGTTTTTGAACGATCGTTTCATAAAACGCATCATGAGGGAGCGTCGGGGCGTGGCCGTTTTCGTGCCTACGAGGGCCGAGGTCGAGCAGATCGCCCGTGAGCTCGGCGATAGCTGGCCCAACCTCGCGACGGCTTTCTATCACGGTGGCGAGCCGATCCGAGTGATCCGACCGTTTCTTGACGGTTTGGTCAAACGGCCCTTCCTATTGGCAATGACGGCGGCCGGCCAGTCGGCGCTCAACATTCGCGGACTCGATACGGTCGTCATCTACGACGCCCGCTACACCAACGTGGTCGAGCGCGGGAAGAACGTATTGACGCGAGCCTATTTAGGGGCGAACGAGATCCTCCAAATGGCGGGCCGCGTGCACGGACGGGTCCAGCACGGGGAGGTCTACATTCTCAGCGACCGCGACCTCGCGTTCGACGAGCTGCGGCCGACCGCCCCCGAATTCCAGCTCGGCGGCGATGCGGAGCGCGTGGCGATCACCTGCGCGGCACTCGGTGTCGACGCGACCGAGCTCGATCTGCCGGTCCCGCTCGATCGGCGCGCCTATCGTGACAGCGTCGACCTGCTGACCGAGCGAGGGCTCATAGAGCATGGCCGGCTAACGACTTACGGACGTGAAGTAGAGGCTATGCCGGTCGAGCGGCCGTGGGGCGAGATGCTGTATCACGGCGAGCCGGCGCTGGTCCCCCTGGTCGCCGTGGCATCCAACATCGAATCGTTGCATCGCATGACGCGTGAAGAGCGCCAGCTCGGCGGACTCATCGTGCCGGGATCGGATCACATCACTGCCTACAACGTGTACGCCGAGGCGGTGAACAAGTACGGATACCTTGGCGAAGTGTATGGGCTGCCCCGCCACCTATTTCGAGATGAAGAGATCGAACGCTGGGCGGAGGAGCGTGGGGTGCTGGTCAAGGCGATCGAGGACATCGCTCTAGGGACCGCGTCGGTCTACCGACAGCTGGATCTGCCCTTACCCGCCAAGCTCCCGTATGGGGATCGGAAGACCTTGGAGCTTTTTGCTGACCTTTTGGCCAAGATCATGCCATTCGACCTCATCATTGACGAGCAGACGGCAGACGGTCGGGAGGCGCGCGTCAGTCGCAGCTCCGTGTGCGGCAGTTGGGGCGCGATCGCGGGGTCGCTGCGTTATTTCGCGGACCGATTCGGCGTGCCGCGCGCCAGCATCGAAGGCACGCAGATCCCGGAGCGGGCGATTCGCCGTTACGCCCGCCGCGGCAAGGCCGTGGTTGCGTTCGAACGGCAGCGGCGGCGTGAGGGACTCATGGTCATTCGGACCGTCGAGTATTTCGGCTTCACGCTTGATCGGGACGTCGAGCCGTTGCCTAGCCCCTTCCCTACCGAGCTGGCCGATTCCGCCCGGCAGGCGTTGGTCGAGGGGCTGGTCGCAGGTGCAACGCCTCACCCCGATCAAGGCAAGATCCGGCGCGCGTTGGAGCGATTCGGACACTACTGGCGGCGCTCGGGTGGCCGGCTGAGCCAGGCACAAGGAGAGCGCGTCGCCAGCGCGATTGCGGCCCAGCTCGCTGGCGTGGATTCGTGGGACGCGTTCATCGGGAGGCGGATCGGTATCGACCCCGAAGCGGCGATCCCGGAAAGCGAACGGCGCCGGCTAGACGAATTGCCCGCGTCCGTCTTCCTCTATGGTGACAGGGTGCCCGTGGATTATGACGTGGAGCATGGCATCGGCGTGGTGCGGCTGCGGCTGAAGGAAGGACAGGCGCGCCGACTCAATCCCAAGGATCTGCCGCCCTTCGATCGGCCGGTGCGGTATACCGTAACCCGTGGCAAGCACGAGGCCGTGCGCGCGAGCTCGCTCGAGGAGCTGCGACACGGACTGCGCGCTCTTGGGTCCCTGCATCGCGCGCGTGTGATGCGGGGCGGTCGCCGGCCCCGGCGGCGCTAGGTCTTGGCCGTGACTTCGAGCAAGGAAAGCCACAGCGCGTCGTAGGCGTCGCGCGCATCGGTGAGCGGCACTCCCGTTGCGACCGCAACAGCGCAGCCATCGACGATCGCATCGCGGGCGGCGTCTTCGAACTGCGCGTTCTTGGCCGATCGGTCAACCAAACCAGCAGCGCAGAGACTTAACCAGGCCCGCGTCGTGCCGTCTTCCGATTGACGCCGTAGCTCTTGCCAGCACGCTTCCAGACCAGCTGCCCCCGGCGCGCTGGACAACGCTCGCTGCAATGCCGCACTGCGGGATGCGTCGACCTGGGACGCAGCGGCGCGCAGCAATCGGCCGCGTGATGCGTAGTGATAGAGGATTAACCCCTTCACGACTCCGGCCCGCCTCGCGACCGCGTCGAGCGTGAATCCCTCGACACCCGCTCGCTGTAGCGTCTGAATGGCTGCCGTGAGAATCGTGGACCGCGTGGCGGTGGCGTCCTTGGGCATGTGGTCTCGGTGGTCAATACCGCGCTTTAGTCACAGGGGCGCAAGCCGAAACAAACCAGCAACCTTTTGGGGGATGTGCGAGTCTCATCTTGACACGAACCTAACACCGTCGTTGGTCGGAATGAAACCTTGGACCAGCAAGATTTGTATGAGGATAACTATCCAATGATCGACAAACCTGTCAGCCCCGCGGGCAACCCCCCCGCCACGTTCTCCCCTCTCGTGCGGGCGGTCATCGATTCTGTCAGCGAGGGGGTCGTCATCTTCGATCAGCAGGGTCGCCTGCTTTACGCCAATGCGCCGGCCCGGCGGGTCATCGATGGGCAAAACGGCGGCGGCGATGTCCGCAACCGACTGCAGACGCTCGGCGCCAGGTTCACTCCCCTGAAGAATGGCCCGCAGAATCTCGGTGAAGCCGCGATCCTTCCACAGACTGGTCCACTGACACTCGCCGAGCGAGAGCGTCAGGCCATCACCGCGACCTTGCAGGACACGAGCGGCAAGCTCGCGGAAACCGCGCGGCGGCTCGGTATCAGTCGCACGACGCTCTGGCGACGTCTCAAGTCCTACGGGGTGGAAGGCTTCCGCGCCTCTCCGTAGGCTCCTAGCTTCTCCGGGGGATGCCCTCCCCCGCCACCGCGCCGCAGCCGTTCGTCATCGAGGAATACGTCCGCTGGTCTGACGTAGACTTCGCCGGCATCATCTTTTACGGCTCGTACGTTCGCCTGTTCGAGATTGCCGAAACGGAGATGTTTCGGCATTGCGGGTTGGCGTACGCACGGATGTTCGACGAATACGACATCTTTTTGCCGCGCAAAGCCGTGCACAGCGAGTTCTACTGGCCGGCGCGCCTCGATGACCGGTTACGCATTGCGGCATACGTCGGCAAGGTCGGGACAAAGTCCCTGACACTCCATTTTGATGTCTTACGCGCGGACGCAGCGGCGCTGGGCGCGGCGGGCTGGATGGTGCTGGTTTGCGTCGATCGGAAGAAACTGAAGCCGTTACCGCTGCCGGCTGGGTTAATCGCGTCGCTCGCCCCGCATACGCTCAGCCCCGACGCAGCGCGCAAATCTCTCGGAGTCGCGCCATCACCCCGCTAAGAGCCTTCCCTGCCCTGCTTCTGCTCCTGACCTGTTGCGACGGCGCTTCCAGCGAGCCCCTCGCCGTCGATGCGGTTGTCGCGTTTCCGCCGCGAGACACGATTCGGTTCTCGCTTCCAGCCGCGACGCACCGGTGTTCCGGTGGCCGATCGGTCCTGCTCGAGGCCGTGAGTCCCGAGGGCAGTGGCGTGCTGATGCGCCTGCACTATCGCGACAGTCTGGTCACAGCGAGCTACCCGATCGTCATACCGGGTGATACAACCACGCCTGGCGCGATGGTCGCGGTGCGGTATCTACTCAGAGACGTTGGGCACGCATTCTTTTTCGATACCGGCTCCGTCCAAGTCCGACGGGAAGGTGCGACGATCGGTGGGCAGATCCAGGGATCGGGGATCGAGAACGCGATCCGCACGCCCACACGCATCGAGTACCATGATGTCCCGCTGCCATTGCCGTCCGACAGTGTGTCCTGCGCCTATACCAAGCCATGAGTCCATCGAACGACATTCGTATCGGATTCGTCGGGTCCGGATTCGCGCGGCGGGTGCAAATCCCGGCCCTCGCGTTCGTACCGGGTGCGAAGGCCACCGCGATCGCGAGCGGGCATCGCGCAAACGCTGAAGCAGTCGCCCGCGAATTCGGGCTGCAGGTCTTCGGTGACGGAACGGAGTTAGCACGCTCGGCGGATGTGGACCTCGTCGTGGTCTCGTCCACCCCGGATTCGCACGCGCGCTACGCAATCGCGGCGCTCGAGGCGGGAAAGCACGTGTTGTGCGAGAAGCCGATGGCGCTGGATGCGTTCGAAGCGGCGCAGATGGTAACAGCATCCGAACAGCGTCCCGACAGGCTTGCGTGGATCGACCACGAGCTCCGCTACGAGCCGAACCGGCGGCGGGCTCGCGAGCTGATGCGCTCCAACGCGATCGGAGAGGTTCGGCACGTCGAACTGTCATTGAAGCCGTATCTCCGGGGAGACGGCAGGCCGCAAGCGTCCGACGCGCCGTGGACCTGGTGGTCCGACGATTCGCGGGGCGGCGGCATTCTCGGTGCCGTGGGGTCGCACCTCATCGATTTGTGCCGGTTTTGGACGGGCAGCGAGATCACCTATGTTGCCGGACTGGTCGAGACGTTCGTGAAGCAGCGCAAGGATGAATCGGGTACACTCCGTCCCGTGACCGCAGACGACTTCGCGAGCTGCGTGCTACAGACGGGGAGCGGGGCTGTCGCCACCATCACCTTGAGCACGGTGGCCCACCACGGTCCGGGCCACTACGGCCAGGTGACCGGGAGCGAGGGGACATTGGTGCTCAGCGGGGAAACGAAGCTCGAGCTCGGCAAGCCGGGCGGTCCGCTCGAGGACATCTCAGCGCCGGACGATCTCTGGGAGCAGACCAAACCCAACAACATGTGGGCGCGCTCGTTCGTGCGGCTGATGCGGGAGATGGTGCAGGTGATTCGCGGGAGTGCCCCGCAGAGCGAACCGGCTACGTTCCGCGACGGCTGGCAGGTGCAGCGCGTGCTCGATGCGATCCGCGGCGGGCGCGGCGTCCAGTTAGATTGAGCCCGTGGAACAGACCTATTTCCGCAAGGGATTCGGGCTCAAGGGCGCCATCGAAGGCGCGCTGACGGCGGATTATCACAGCCGGGTGGTCGATGCGATCCGCGCGTCGGGCTACGCGCTCGAGATCGGGGACCTCACGTTCCGGCTGGCGCGGGAGTTCGGCTTCTGTTACGGCGTGGACCGCGCCGTCGAGTACGCCTACGAAACACGTACCAAGTTCCCCGGCAAGCGGACGTTTCTGGTCGGCGAGATCATCCACAATCCGCACGTGAATCACAAGCTCGCTGCGATGGGCGTCGAGTTTCTGCACCGGCCAGGGAACGGTGAGTTCGATTTCAGCTCGGTCAGCGCGAACGATGTGGTGATCCTGCCCGCGTTCGGCGTGACGGTGCGGGACTTCGAACGCCTGCGCGCGATCGGGTGTGTGCTGGTCGATACGACCTGCGGCTCGGTGCTGAACGTCTGGAAACGCGTCGAGGCCTACGCCCGCGACGGTTACACCGCGCTGATTCACGGCAAGAATTACCACGAAGAGACGAAGGCAACGTCCAGTCAGGTCAACAAGTACCCGGGTGGCAAATACCTCGTCGTGCGGGATATGAACGAAGCACGCGTGGTCTGCGAGTACATAGAGGGAAGGGGGAGGGCGGAGGAGTTCCTCCAGCAGTTCCAGGGTAAGATGTCCCCGGGGTTCGATCCGGACCGCGACCTGCAGCGCGTCGGCGTCGCGAATCAGACAACCATGCTTTCGGGCGAGTCGCTGGCGATCGCGGGCGAAGTCGGCAAGAGCATGGCGCGGCGGTGGGGCGCCGAGGCGCTCGGCGAACATTTCCGAACGTTCGACACGATCTGTTCGGCGACGCAGGAGCGGCAGGACGCGGTGCTAAAGCTGATCGCGGAGCCGCTCGACCTGATGGTTGTGATCGGCGGATACAATTCGAGCAACACGACCCATCTCGCGGCGATCTGCAACGAGAAGGTGACGACGTATCACATCGAGGATGCCGCCTGCATCGCTGGTGAAGACGGCAGCATCCGCTACCGGCCGGTCGGCATCCATTCCAGCGAAGAGCGACGCGAGCGGTGGCTGCCACAGGGTCCTCTGACGATCGGAGTTACGGCGGGGGCGTCGACGCCGAACAACAAGATCGGAGAGACGATTGAACGGATCGTCGCCTTGCGCGGCACCAGCTTGAACGAGGTTCTCCTCTAGCGAAGTTTCGGGTATATTTCGGGTTCTATGCCGCTGTCCCGTTTCCACTCCGTCATCGAAAGATGGTTTTCGAATCGCTTCGTTGAGCCGACCGAGCCGCAGCGACGTGCCTGGCCGGTCATACACAACGGCGCGGACGTGCTTATCGCCGCGCCGACCGGCTCCGGTAAGACGTTTGCGGCGTTCCTGTCGGCGATCGACGGGCTGGTGCGGCAGGGACTGAACGGGGGGGGCGAGCTGCGAGATGAGACGCAGGTCGTGTACGTCTCTCCGCTGAAGGCACTCTCCAACGACGTCCAGAAAAACCTGTCTGAGCCATTGGCCGAGATCCGCAGGACTCTGGCGGAGCAGGGGCTGCCCGACGTCGCGGTGCGGACGCTGCTGCGCACGGGTGATACGCCGCAGTCGGAGCGGCAGGCGATGCTCAAGCGGCCGCCGCACATCCTCGTCACCACGCCGGAATCGCTTTATCTGATCCTCACGTCCGAGCGCGCGCGCGAGATGTTGCGCTCGGTCCGAACGGTGATCGTCGACGAGATCCATGCGGTGGCACGCGACAAGCGCGGCAGCCACCTCACGCTCTCGCTGGCGCGGCTCGATGCGCTGATCGGGAAGCGACCGCAACGCATCGGCCTCTCGGCTACGCAGCGGCCGATCGAAGAGATCGCGCAATTCCTGGTCGGAACCGGCCAACCGTTGCCCACGATCGTGGACGCGGGCCACATCCGCACGCTGGACCTCGCGCTCGAGATCCCGTCCTCGCCGCTCGAGGCCGTGATGTCGGCGGACGTGTGGGAAGAGGTGAACGCGCGGATTGCCGAGCTGATCACGCAGCACAAGACGACGCTGGTGTTCGTGAACACACGCCGTTTGTGCGAGCGGCTCACAATGCATCTCTCCGAGCGCCTCGGCGCCGATCGGGTCACCAGCCATCACGGCAGCTTGTCGCGCGAGAAGCGGCTCGAGGCGGAGGAGCGGCTCAAGCGCGGCGAGCTGCAGGCGCTGGTCGCGACCGCATCGCTCGAGCTGGGGATCGATATCGGCAGCGTCGACCTCGTGATTCAAGTGGGGTCGACGCGCTCCATTGCGACGCTGCTGCAGCGCGTCGGCCGGGCAGGTCACCGGCTCGGCGCGATTCCCAAGGGACGCATCTTCGCGCTCTCCAGAGATGAGCTGATCGAATGCGCGGCCCTGGTGCGCGCGACGCGCGAGGGGCGCCTCGACCGCTTGATCATTCCCGACAAACCGCTCGACATTCTGGCCCAACAGATCGTCGCGGCCGCCGCCGGAGAAGAATGGGACGAAGACGCGCTCTACGAGCGCGTGCGCTCGGCCTATCCCTACCGTGATCTGACGCGCAAGGAATTCGACGATGTCGTGCAGATGCTCGCCGAGGGGTTCACGACGCGGCGGGGGCGGCGCAGCGCGCACATCCACTATGATGGCATCAACAAGAAACTGAAGGGCCGGCGCGGGGCGCGCATCGCCGCGATCACATCCGGCGGCGCCATTCCCGATCTCGGTGATTATCGCGTGATCCTCGAGCCCACGGAGACGTTCGTCGGGACGCTTAATGAGGACTTCGCGATCGAGAGCTCGCCCGGCGACATCTTCCAGCTCGGCAACACGTCCTACCAGATCGTCAAGGTCGAATCAGGCCAGGTGCGTGTGGCCGACGCCAAAGGCCAGCCGCCGACGCTGCCGTTCTGGCTCGGCGAAGCGCCGGGGCGCACGAACGAACTATCGGAAGAAGTGTCGCGGCTGCGGCAGGACATCGCGGACCGCCTGGACGACCCGCCCGCCGCGATCCAATGGCTGGTCGACACGATCGGCATGAACGAAGCGGGCGCGCGCACGGTCGTCGAGTATCTGGGCGCGACCCGCGTCATTCTCGGCACGATCCCCACGCAGAAATGCCTGGTCCTGGAGCGGTTCTTCGACGAGGCGGGCGGAATGCAGCTGGTACTGCACGCGCCGTTCGGCAGCCGGATCAACCGGGCCTGGGGACTCGCGCTGCGCAAGCGCTTCTGTCGCAGCTTCAACTTCGAGCTGCAGGCGGCGGCAACCGAAGACGCCATCATCCTGTCCCTCGGACCGCAGCACAGTTTCCCGCTCGAGGATGTCTTCCAGTACTTGAAGCCAGCGACCGCCGAGCATTTGCTGGTGCAGGCGATGCTCGATGCGCCCGTGTTCGGCACGCGGTGGCGCTGGAACGCGACGCGCGCCCTGGCGGTGCTCCGGTTCCGCGGTGGGCGAAAAGTGCCCACGCCGCTGCAGCGCATGGAGGCGGAAGACCTGGTTGCTGCTGTCTTCCCGGATCAGCTCGCGTGCCCGGAAAACCTCGTCGGTGACCGGGAGATTCCCGATCACCCGCTGGTCAATCAGACGATCGCCGACTGCCTGCTTGAGGCCATGGATTTTCCAGGCCTCAAACGCGTGCTCGAAGGCATGGACGCAGGCCAGTTCACGCTGATCGCGCGTGACACGACCGAACCGTCCCCACTCTGTCACGAGGTTCTGAACGCGCGGCCCTATGCCTTCCTCGATGATGCGCCACTCGAGGAGCGCCGGACGCAGGCGGTCATCACGCGTCGCGGCCTCGATGTGAAGACGGCCGAGGAATTCGGCAAGCTGGACCAGTCCGCCATCGATCTCGTACGGGAGCAGGCATGGCCCGATCCCGAAACCGGAGACGAGCTGCACGACGCGCTGCTGATCATGGGCGCGGTACCAAGCGTCGAGGCAGGCACGCACGCGTCGTGGAACGACAAGTACGAAGAGCTGGCGCGCGCCGGCCGGGTGACCACGGTTGACGAGCGGCTGTGGGCGGCGACGGAGCGACTGCCGATGGTCCAGGCGGCATTCCCGGGTGCCCGCCACGAGCCCGCGGTCGTGCCACCAGAGCGCGAAGCGGCCAAGGTGTGGAGCAGAGAAGATGCGATTCGCGAGGTGGTTCGGGGACGGCTCGAAGTCGTCGGGCCGACGACGGCCAACGACATCAGTGAGGCACTGGGCCTTGCCATCGCGGACGTGGACTTCGCGCTGGCAGCCCTCGAGCACGAAGGGTTCGCGCTGCGCGGGCGCTTCTCTTCTGGCGTGGAGGGGATCGAATGGTGCGAGCGGCGCCTGCTCGCGCGGATTCATCGGTACACGCTCGACCGGCTGCGCAAAGAGATCGAGCCGGTCACCGCGGCGGACTTCTTGCGCTTCCTCTTCAAGTGGCAGCGGGTCGCGACGGGTTCTCGTGCGGAAGGCCCCGAGGGACTGGCCGCCGTTCTCGATCTGCTCGACGGCTACGAGTTGGCGGCTGGGGCGTGGGAATCCGAGGTGCTGCCGGCGCGGCTGACCGACTACGATCCACTCTGGCTCGACGGGTTGTGCCTCTCGGGCGAGATCGCCTGGGGGCGGCTGAACGCGATTCGGAATGCGGAAGTCGGAATGCGGAATCGCAAGGTCGGTCCCGTAAAGAGCACGCCGATCGCGGTGTTCCGGCGCGACCGGGGAGAGATCTGGCGGGCTGGTCTTCCCGAAGTCGATGTGACGACGCTTCCGCTTTCTTCAACCGCCAAGGCCTTGCTGGCGGCATTCGAGTCGCGCGGCGCGCTGTTCTTCGGCGATCTCGTGAACGCGACCGGCCTGCTGCGGACGGAAGTGGAGAAGGGACTCGCCGAGTTGGTCGCCTGGGGCCTCGTGTCTTCGGACAGCTTTGCCGGACTGCGCGCCCTGCTCGTGCCTTCGGATCGGCGGCGTCCCCTGGGTGGCGGTTACCGGCGTCGTGGCCGCATCGCGCCGTTCGGCGTCGAGACGGCGGGGCGGTGGGCTCGCACGCACGCACGGCCGCCGATTCCCGACGAACAAATCGCCGAAGCGATCGCCTGGCAGCTGTTGCGCCGCTACGGGGTTGTATTCCGGCGTCTCGTGCAGCGCGAGACGCTGCTCGCGCCATGGCGCGACATCCTGCGGGTCTACCGACGGCTCGAGGCGCGCGGCGAGATCCGTGGCGGCCGGTTCGTAGGCGGGTTCTCGGGGGAGCAGTACGCCTTGGCGGAGGCAATCGGATTGCTCCGCAGCACGCGCAGGGAGCAGGGAGCCGATGAGCTGACCGCAGTCAGCGGTGCGGATCCGTTGAACCTCGTCGGGATTCTTACACCGGGCGAAGCCGTTGCCGCGATAACTTCGAACCGCGTGCTCTACAGGGATGGGGTGCCGATCGTGGTGAAAGAAGGGGAGGGCAAGGAGCGGTTCCTCGTGGACGTCCCAGCCGAGGAGCGCGATATGCTGCGCGGCGCGCTGCTCCGGCGCCGGCCGGCGCCGCTGGTGCGCACCTATCTCGGCAAGAGCAAGGCCGCCGGCTAGGCCTTCAGCTTTTCGAGATACTTGCTGCGCAGCTTTGCGACTTTCGGCGCGATGACGGCGCGGCAGTAGGGTTGGTTGGGATTCCTTCTGTAGTACTCGCGGTGGTACTCCTCAGCCGGATAGAACGCCTTGAGCGGCTCGATCCGCGTGACGATCGATTCGTCGAACACGTGCTCCGCCTCCAGCTCGCCCACAACTTCCTCGGCGGTGCGGCGCTGCTCGTCATCGTGGTAGAAGATCGCCGACCGATATTGCGTCCCGACGTCGCCGCCCTGGCGGTCGAGCGTCGTCGGATCATGGAGGGTGAAGAACACCCCCAGTAGATCCCGGAACGAGATCTCATCCGGGTCGAACGTGACCTGCACAACCTCGGCGTGCCCGGTGGTTCCGGTACACACCGCCTGATAGCTCGGGTCGGGGACGTGCCCGCCCGCATAGCCGGACATGACCTTCTTCACGCCGCGCAGCTGCTCGAAAACCGCCTCGAGACACCAGAAGCAGCCGCCCGCCAAGGTCGCCAGTTGCGTGCTCATGTCTTCATTCTCGCCTGGCTGTCAAGCGGATCGAGTCGGCCAGACTGCGGAGGAAGGGAGCGAAGACCACGCCCTCTGCGGCCAGCTTGTCATAGTGGTCGAGACCCTGTTCGAACGATGCAACGGCGCGCGCCGAGTCGTGCTTGGCTTTCCATGCGATCCCCCGCGCCAGCTCGGCATAGACCCGCACCGCGGCTGTCGCATTGTTTGCTGGATCGAGCGCTTCTTCGACCAGTGCCAGGCCGCTGTCCGGTTCTCCGGCCCGCACCCAGGTCCGGGCGAGGTCGATGAGCCGGACCGGATCCCGCGGCGCAGGTGGAGTGAGATCGAGGCGATAAGAGACCAAACTGCGCACCGGTTTCCCGGCGATGCGCGCCGGGCTGAACATGACCGCCGTCATCATCTGTTTCAACGGCGTCGTGAAGGCGGGGTCGGGGATTTCCAGAATTTCGATGTTGCGCTCGTCCACATGTCCGAGCGTATCGACGATCACGCGGACGAGAGCGGGGCCCGATACACGACGGGGGCGCAGCTCACGCGGGTAGGCGAGTTGCGGTGAGGCAAGCCATCGTACGGGCTGATCGAGATCCCAGCGCCGGAAAGTGCGCGTCGCCCGGAATTCGGTGTCAAACAGATTCGCCAGGCCGGGCGAGATCGTGTCGAGTCCACGGATCCCCGGATCGGGATAGAGCGCCAGGGCCCGCCGGAAACTCAGCCGGGCGAGCTGGCGGTTGCCGCGCTGGTATTCGAGCACGCCCCGCCAGACGTATGCCCACGTGCTATCCATGATGTACGGTGCGGCGTCCAGTGCCTCCGAGAGTGCGACGTCGGCGCTGTCCCATTGCCGGCTCGCGATGTGCGCGCGGGCCGCTGCAAGCAACTCCGTGCTACGACTCTGCGCCGCCAGGGAGTGCGCGGCTGCGGTGGCAACGAGTGCTAGTGAGACGCGAGATAGCGTAACACGACCAGATTGTAGTAGGCGGGGTTGGTTGCATTCGGTGGGTGACCGGCACCAGGAATGATGACCGTGGTGTCGTTCTGCAAGCAGCGCGCCAGCTCGTCGCTGATCAGCTGGAACATCCGCGGACTCTTCTCGCCGCGAACCAGCAGCACGGGTGTCGTGATATGGCGCAGCTCTGCGCAGGTGATGGGCGGGTAGTAGTCAGCACGCTCGGCCAGCATCTCACGACGCAGTTCGAAGGCGTGCGCCAGCAGATTGGCGCGCGCGACGGCGGGGAGGTGATCGAACGCGCCACGTCCTGATGTGACGTCGTAGAAGAGGCGAACGCCAGCGACCGAGTCCCCGCGCGCGAAGGCGGCACGCGCCGGATCGAGGCCGTACGTGTAGAACGCCCGTCGGGCGGAGTCTCCCGACTCGGACCCGGTGAGCAGCGAAACGACCGGAGGCTCGGCGAGCACGAGCCCACGCACGAGCTGGGGATGGTCGCGGGTCAGCTGGAGCGCGGTGTATGCGCCGTAGGATGAGCCGATGATCTGCGCCGGCGCGAGATCGAGCGTCAGCAGCATAGCCGCGAGATCTTCGGAGTGCAGCTTCGGCGAGTAGGTCTGATTGTCTTCCAGCGTGGGATTCGGCGGATGGTAGCGCCTGCTGTACACCAGCACGCGATAGCGCTGCGCGAAGAGGTTCTCCTGGCCCGCCCACGAATTCAGATCTCCCAGCGAGCCATGGATGAATACCACCGGCGGAGCGCCGCTGTCGCCGGTCACCCGGTAGGTCAGTCGCGTGCCATTGAACGTCGTCGCGTGCAGCGTGTGATCGAAGACGCGCATGGGAGCCGCAGGCGGCGCGGGCGCGGTTTTCTCGGGACCGGGCGTTCCGCCGCAGGCGACAACCAGCAGGCAGCACAAAATGATTCGCATGTCTACAGGATGCGACGCCCGGCCTCAAAACGCCATTACCTGATCAGCCAGGCTGCCGCGGCCGCGACCTTTTGTTCGGCGCGCCACCGGCCGACACCCTCACCCAGCGCGGCGACCTTGTGCTTCGCCTCGCTTGGAGAGCGCCGCAGGGCTTTGCCCAGCAGCTCGTAGACCTCGCGCTCCAGAATGACGCGAACGGTCACACCGCACTGCTCTAGCGCGGCGACGAGAACGGTGCGAAATAGTCGCCCCTCCGACGCGTGGGCTCGCATATGCTGGTTGGCGATGCTCGCGGGATCCGTCAACGACGAAACGACGACGCCGGCATCGCGGACGTGGTGCCGCGCTCGGTAATCGGCGAGCAACCCCGCCACAGTCCGACTCGAAAAACGCTCGATACCTCGCACCAAGCTGGTCACCTTGGCCGCGTCGGTCTCTGCAGTCCCGAAGCCGGCGTGATACGGTTGTCGAGCCTCGGGCACGTCGGGATCCGCCAGCACGACGACGCGGCTGTCCAGGACGGTGGGAGGGAAGTTGTCGATCAGTACGGCAGCCGCCCAGCCCGACTTCACGCGAAAGCCCAGGGTGCAGGGTGCTCGAGCGCTCATCCCCAATCCTTCGAATCGGGTGCGACGCGGCGCATGGCTCGCAAGAAAGAGAATGGGGAGGCGGGACGGGGGACGTGGGAGGGGTTATCGTTAAAATCACCCGTTCCCCGTCCCGCGTCACTCGTCCCATGAAGCTTCAATCCTTCCACTCTCTCCGCCAACACGTTCACCGTTCCATCATCTTTGGCCAATTTGCCGCTGACCAGCACGAAAGGCTCGCCGCGCACCGCTGCGCGATAGCGATCGTAGACGTCGGTTCGCACGATCACGTTGGTCATTCCCGTTTCATCTTCGACCAGGAGGAAGACAATGCCCTTGGCGGTCTCGGGTCGCTGGCGGGCGACGACGAGCCCGGCAACCTGACATTTCACGCCGGCTTTCAGGTCGTCCAGATCGCGATTGAGCGTGAGCCCTGGTGGTAAGGCATTGCGTACCAAAGACAGAGGATGCCCGCTGGCGGAGAATCCGAGCGTGGCATACTCGGCGAGCAGGCGCTCGTGGGGCGCAAGGCCGCCAAACGCCAGCTGCTCATGGGGATGGTTCAGCGCCAGCTCGAGCTGCCGGCGGCCCCGGCCGTCCGCCGAGCGCGACGCTTTGGGCGGGAGCCAGAGACCGACCTGCCAGAGCAGCTCGCGCCGCGTCAAGCCGAAGGCATCGCACCCGCCGACCCACATAAGCGCTTCGACGCCCAAGCGTTTGAGCTTGGGCGGCGCACGCCGGATGAAATCGCCTACGCTCTTGAATGGGCCATGCTGCTCGCGCTCTGCAACGGTAGCGGTCGCGGTTGCTTCACTCCAGTAGCGCACGAACCCCAGTCCAATTCGTACCGCACCCCGCTCCCCGCTCCCTGCTCCCTCCGCCGTGCACCACACATCGCTCTCATTGATATCCGGCAGCCGCAGCGCGATGCCATTGCGCATGGCATCGCGCCCCAGGGCGTCGAGCGAGTAGAAGCCCATCGGCTGATTATTGAAGAGCGCGACGTAGTATTCGACCGGGTAATAGTGCCGGAGCCATGCCGACTGGTAGGCGAGCAGGCCAAACGCGGCGGCGTGCGATTTGGGGAATCCGAACTCACTGAACGCGGTCACCTGGGCGAAGACCTTCTCAGCTGTGGCTTCGGGGACGCCGCGGGCGAGAGCACCGGCACGAAATTCCTCCCAGAAGCCGGCGATGAGATCGTGCGAGCGGCGCCGGCTCATCGCGCGACGCAGCGCCTCGGATTGCCCGGTCGTGAATCCCGCGAGTGCCTTGCAGACCTGCAACACCTGATCCTGATACAGAATGACACCGAGCGTTTCTGCGAGGCACTCGCGGAGCAGCGGGTGATCCACGGGCGGCTCGTACGGCCGGCCGGCCGCGTGCGCGCGCCGCTGCGCTTCGCGCCGGCGCACATACGGATTCACCGCGCCGCCGACGATCGGGCCCGGCCTGACGATGGCGACTTCGACAGCGAGATCTTCGAGGTTGCGTGGCCGGCTGCGCCGGATCATCTGGATCTGCGCGCGACTCTCGATCTGGAACAAGCCGATCGTGTCGCCGGCGCAGATGCGGTCATAGATCGCGGGGTCCTCGAAATCGATGCGCGAGAGATCGGGCGCCGTTCCTGTCCGGCGCGCGATCAGCTCGACGCATTCTTCCACCAGCGACAACATGCCGAGGGCGAGGAAGTCAATTTTGATGAATCGCGCGTCGTCGCATGAATCCTTATCCCATTGGCAGACGATGCGGTCTTCCATCGCGGCGCGCTCGAGCGGCACCAGCTCGATCAGCGGGCGTGAGGAAATGATCATGCCACCTGGATGTTGCGACACATGGCGCGGGAGTCCGCGAATGTCCTGCCCGAGCTGGCACAGCTCCTTCCAGAGCGGCGCATCTTTGCGTCCCTGAAATCCCGGCAGGGTGTCCATCTCGTCCGGCAGATCGTCGGCGCGACCATCGGCGAGCTTGGCGACCAGCTCGATTTCGCCGAGCGGCAAGTCGAGTGCCTTGCCGATTTCGCGGACCGCCGACCGCAACCGATAGGTGGGAAATGAGCACACCAGTCCCACGTGCTCCGGGCCGTAGCGGGTGTAGACGCGACGGATCAGCTCCTCGCGGATCTCGCGCGGGAAATCGAGGTCGATGTCCGGGACCGATGCGAGCGTCTCGTTGAGAAAGCGGCCGAGGAAGAGCTTGTTGGCGATCGGATCGATGTGCGACAGGCCGAGGAGGTAACACACGATCGAAGAGACGGACGATCCACGCCCCCGCCCGGGCAGGAGATTGCCCATCGCGCGACGCGAGCCACGGCGAATGTCGGCGGCAACTTCGCGCGCCAGGTCGAAGAGATCGTGATAGACGAGAAAAAAGCCGCTGAGCTTGTGGTGCTCGATGAGCTGCAACTCTTCAGCGAGCCGGCGCACCGCTTGCGCGTGGTAGAGTGAGCCGGGCGGGTAGCGCTCCTGCAGTCGGGCATTGCACAGCTCGGCGAGAGCCTGCGGCGCGGGCGCGCGATCGGCCCCGCGGAAGTCGGGGAAGATGTAGCCTAGGTCGCGGGTGAGATCGAAGGCCTTGCAGCGCTCGGCAATGGCCAGTGTCGTGGCGACAGCATCCGGACAGTCACTGAACAGCGCCACGACTTCGTCCAGTGGCCGCAAGTAAAAATCGCTGTTCGGATTTCGCACCCGATGCGAGCCATCGAGCGTGGTGCGATGCCGGATGGCAACCATCACATCATGCAGCTGGTGCAGCTCGCGTTTGTGGTAGTACACGTTGCCCGTCGCCACGACCGCAAGTTGCACGCTGCCAGCCAGATCAATCAGCGCTCGAGTCTGGGCGAGATCACCGCGCACCCTGTTTCTCTGGATTTCGACGAAAAACCTGTCAGGCCCCAATGCCCCGCGGCAGCGCTCGGCGAGTTTAGAGGCCGCACGGAGGCCTTCAGTCTGCAGCGTTCGCGACAGCAATCCGTCGCGCCGCGATCCTGAAAGCATGATCAGCCCTTCGTGCCGTTCTTCGATCTGCGCGAGCGGCAAGCGTGGGTCGAGACGCTCCGCACCGAGGTGTGCCTCCGTGAGCAGCCGGCAGAGATTCGTGTACCCTTTCGCGGTTTCGGCGAGCAGGATCAGATGGCAGCCGTCCGAGAGCGTGACCTCCGCACCCGTGATCGCCTGGATACCGAGCGGCTGCGCGGCGTGGGCGAACGCCAGCGAGCCGTAGATACCGTTGCGGTCGGTGAGGGCCAGGGCAGGATAGCCGAGGCTATGCGCGGCGGCGAGGATTTCATCGGGTGGCGACGCTCCGTCGAGGAAGGAGTAAGCTGAATGGCAATGCAGCTCCGCGTACATCAGGGCATCTGCGCGAACCATTGGCCGGTGATCAGATCCTGAAACAGCACCATGCGCTTTCCGCCCTCCAGCATCACTTCCATGTAGTTGCGTGAAATCGTCTGGCGCCACCATTCGTCATCGATGCGCCACGATTCGAGAATGGCTTCGACCTTGCCGCTCGCTTCTCCGGTCGCTTTGACGACCGTGAGAGCGCCGGACTCGTCCCACTCCAATGCCACCGGTTTCGGCTCGTTTACGGCTCGTAGTCGATCAGTGCGTAACGGCGTTCGGGAAGACGTGACCATGGCTGGACCTCGACGATGTGATAGAGAGGAGAACGCTTCACGCGCATCCGGATCTCGCGCGCGGCGCTCTGCAACGCCCGCTGCTGTCCCGCGCGGGCGGCAGCCTGGGCATCGCGCGCGAACAGCTGCAGCTCGGTCGTGCCCGGAGCGAACGCGGTGAACTCGAGCACGAGTCGCTCGACGGCGCCGGTGGGCGGCGACTGCTCGAGCCGGACTTTCAACGGCGCCGCAATGCGATCGCCGTCCGCCGTCGGGTCCTTGAGCAGAATGTCGGCGAGCCACGATCCGCCGCCGTTCGCCATGTGCTCGAGATCGGCACGCAGCCGCACCGCCTGCACGCGCCAGCCGATGCGACGGGGATGTTTGAGGGCGCGCGCGATCAGCTGCTCGACCGAATGCACGAGCAGCTCGCGCTCGCCGACCGGTGTGAAGAAGGTGAGCGCGGCGACGATCGGCTCGGGTGTGACGCGGCCTTCGACTGGCTCCGCGACGCGGCCGGCGGCGAGGCGCCACAATCGTCTTCCGACGTCGCCGAACTGCGCGGTGACCGCCGCTTCGGGAAGCGCGGAGAGTGCACCGAGGGTGCGGACGCCGAGCTGACGGAGCCGGCGATGTGTATCGCTGTCGAGCGGCAGCACGGCGATGGGTTGGGGAGCGAGAAACTTCTGTTCTGCACCGGCTGGCACAACAATCGCTTCGCTCGGCTTGGCGCGGCTGGCCGCGACCCAAGCGGTGAATTTTCCCACTCCCCAACCCAGTCGAACAGTGGAACGATCAGATGGCCGGACGGACTGACGAATCGCTTCGATGATCGTTAGCGGTGAACCGTAAATCCCCTCCAAGCCATCAGCGCCCACGTACGCCAACCCCAGCTCGCCTGGCTCGACCACCGGACTGACTTCGCTCAGCGCCGAAAGCAGATGCGCGAAGCGCTCGTCGTAGTGAATGGGGTCGGGTTCGATGAGACGCAGCGTGGGACAAAGTCCGATTGCCTGGCTCACCGTCATGCCCGGCTTCACCCCCACATGGCGGGCGAGCGATGAGACTTGCCAGAGCTTGCGCGTGGTGTCGGGTGCGAGCAGCGCTGTGGGGTAGGCGGCCAGTCCCTCATGCCGAGCCTCTTCACAGCGCAGCGGGAAGAGGGGAATCCAGACACAGGCAGCGAGCGAGCTCGTAGGACGTCGTGACATTGGCAAAAGTCCCAAGGGGACCCGAATATATCCCGAAGCCTGGGAGAGCCGCAAGCGATGGGTGTAGTAAGAGGTATGCGCGTCGCCGCGCTGCTTTGTGTCGTTGTTCTCACGCTGGCTGGCGATTGTCATGAGTCAGCCGGTCCTTCGGCCGATCGCCAGATCCTCTGGTTTCACAAAGACTTAGCTGGTGCGGCAGCTCGACCGTACGCGGACTCTGAGTTGGCGGTTTTCACTACTGAATTCGACATGCGCGTCGTAGCGCTGGACGCGAAAACGGGGGCGTTGCGGTGGGAGCGACGGATTCCGACGACGCCAGGTCAGTCATTCTACGGCATGCCTCACGCTAACATCGTCGCTGCCGGCGATCTCCTGATTGTCCCTGCCTGGGACCTATTCGCGCTGGACCGTAAGACGGGCGAGATCCGCTGGGAATTCGAGACACCGGACGACTATCCCGGTTGGAGTGAGGTGTCCGTCGCAGACGGACATATCTACACGGGCGCATGGTATCTCTACTCGATCGACGCCCGCACGGGCCAGATGCAGTGGCGGGTGGATGTCGGAATACAGCCGGGCACGGAGCAAGTCTGGCGGCCCGTCGCCAGCGATGGAATCGTCTATTTGTCCACGAAGCCGGCGGGCAGCGTCGTCAATGCCGCACACGCCATGGCTGTCGATGCGGCGACCGGCAACGTGCTGTGGCGCTTTCCCATTACTGATCCCCAGCTCGGAAAGTCGGGATCGATTGGCCCACCCGCCCTACGCGACACGGTCTTCGTGATTGCATGCTACAACCGCAACGTGTATGGCCTCGACAGCAGATCGGGCCGGCTTTTGTGGGCTTACCGCGGCGTTGACAATGCGTACACTGCGGGCGCGGTCATTCTCGACAGTACCGTAGTGACCGGCGTGGATGGCGCCGAAGGACTGGATCTCGCGACGGGTAAACTGCGGTGGAGCTGGGGGCCCATCGGGACGATTCTGACGCCGATCACGCGCGCCAAGGGTACCGCGCTCATCTCATCGGCGGTGATCTACGCATTCGCCTCGAGCGGCGAGCTGCGTTGGCGCTACGGCGGAGAGAGATGGGGTCAACCCGTTTTCAATACCGGCGCCACCTACCATGATGGAGTGGTTTTCGTCGGATCGGTGGACCCGACCAGTCCAGGGCCTGGCTTCTACGCGTTGCGCGTGCCCGAATAGATTCAGCCTTCGTGACACAACAGGATCTATTCGGAATCGACGCGCTTCCGCCGACGAGTCGCGAAGTCGTCGAGCTGGCTCGGGGCATCCCTCCCAATATCCGCTTCGGCACGTCCACCTGGACCTATGACGGCTGGTTCGGCGACGTTTACCACCGCCGCTATC
>DASWCE010000282.1:0-29588 GCA_036390255.1 Gemmatimonadales bacterium
GTGTATGAGCGGTTCGCGCCGCAGACGCCCGCGGGGGTGGCGGACGCGACGAACGGGATCCGACAGTTCACCGTGGGGACCGGCGGATCGACCATCGATACGTTCGGGACCCCGATCGCGAACAGCGAAGTCCGGGCGACGAACCTCTTTGGCGTCTTGAAGCTGACCCTGGCGGACGGGAGCTACAGCTGGCAGTTCATTCCCATCGCGGGCCAAACGTTCACTGATTCGGGTAGCGGCAGCTGCCACTAGGACGGGCATGATGCGTTCTGCTGTCTGGAGCGCTCTGGCGTGTTGCATGCTGCTCGTTACGAACCAGGCAGGACATCCGCTCACGGATCCGCAAGCGGTCCTTTTCGAAAACACGCTGCCGAAGCCGGGATACCTTGCGCCGGTTTTCCCGTCCCCGTTTGGGCTCAAGGTATTCCGTGTTTCGGGCGATCCGGGAACTCCGATCGATTTCCCTGCGGGTGCGCGCGGGACCTGGGGGACGGACGCGCGGCACCACTATTCCAACGATCAGCCGTGGAGCGCAGACGGTACTCTCCTCGCAATCCAGAACAGCGCTGCGCCCGACTACGTCTATCTCGATGGCGAGACGTATCAGCCCGTGCGCGCACCGTGCCCCAACTACGACTATTACGACGATCGCTGGCATCCAAGCAGCAGGCATCCGCACGAACGCATCAACGTCAATCGCACAGACAGGCTCAGTTGGTTTGACGTCGTCACCTGCACGGAGACGCGGAGCTGGACGCTGCCGTTTCCTGTGATCGGGATCGGCGGCAACGCGTCTGACGACGGCAGGTTTATCGCGCTAACCGATCGCCGGCATTTCTTCATCGTCGATATGGATCCACAGCCGCCGTTGGCGCCCTATCCCCAGCGGCGCATTGGCCCGGCGCGCGACCTCATTACGGACTGTGGGCTACCCGGCGGCTGTTCGGTGAGCTGGGTATCGATCTCACCGTCCGGCAGGTTCGTGGTGGTGAATTACCATGGCGATTACCTGCGCGTTTACGACGTCAATCCCAGCACGCTCGCCGCCACCCCCCGTCCGATGCCAGGCACCTATCCGAACTGCAGCGGAGCGGCCGTGAAGGGATTCATCTACGACCTCGGACACCAGGATATGACGCTCAACCCGTTCGATCATGATGAGGACGTCATCATCGGGCAAGAGCATTGCGGCAATCGCGGACGCCGCGTGGGGGACGTTCTCATTGGTGGCGTGATGATGGTCCGACTCCGCGACGGCGCGATCAGGGCGCTCACAGACCCGACGAACGAAGCGTATCCGTACCACGTATCGACACGCAATTATGATCGACCCGGGTGGGCGTACGTTTCCTATTGGCCGGCGCCGGGACGACGGTTCAGCGACGAGATCATCGCCGTGCGGTTGGATGGGGGCGCGGTGGAGCGGTTCGCTCATACGCGCACCGAAACGTCGGGGTGCTATCGGTGTGAGGCGCACGCCACACCATCGCGGGACGGCAGACGCGTCGTGTGGGCGAGTATCTGGTCGGACCGCGCGAATTCAACCGCGCGGCCGATCATCCAGGCTTACATTGTCGACGCGCGCTGAACGGTTCTACGCCGACTCAGCTGCCGATACATCGTCGCGGTCTGCGCGAACATGTGGTCGAAGGTGAATTTGGTCTCGTAGCGCGCACGGCCAGCCCCTCCCAAGCGGCACCGCAACGCGGGGAACTCGAGCAACAGGTCCAGACGGAACCGCAGCGTTTCCGCGTCTCCCGGCGGTACGAGGAAGCCCGTCACGCCATCCACGACCGACTCGTGTACCCCGCCGACGTGCGACGCCACGACCGGTAACCCGGCCCGCATCGCTTCGAGAATACTGCGGGGAAAGCCCTCCCAGCGACTCGTCAGCACGAAGATCTGGCTGCGGGCGAGGTGCTCGGCAACGTCATTGCGCGCGCCGAGAAAGCGCACGCGTTCCGCAACGCCGAGCTCTCGAGCGAGCGTCGCGGTCGCCTCTCGCTGTGGGCCATCGCCGATCAGGTCCAGCTGCCACGCTCGGGAGCGCAACCCAGCCAATGCTCGCAACAATGTCGCGTGGTCCTTCTGTGTCTCGAAGCGCGCGACCATGATCAGGCGCACCGGGGAGCGCTCAGGAGCGGTGCGGAGCTCCGGGGCGATGTCCGGCATTCCGTTGTGCACCGTCATCAGTTTTTGCTCCGGTGCAACGTGGTAACGCAACGCGAGTTGCCGGTCGTAGTCACACACCGCGATCACCCGGTCGGCGGAGAGGACGCCGATGCGCTCGATCCAGCTGTAACAGAGTGCCGCGACGCGGGGGACACCCGTCGTGAACGACCACCCGTGCGTGGTTTGGATGCACGGAATATTGAGCGCCGCTGCCGCCAGGGGGGCCAGCCAGCCGGCCTTGGCACTGTGCGTCGACACGAGATCGGGCTGGAGCTCGCGAAGCTGAGTCCGCAGCTCGAAGAACGCCGCCGTATCGTGCCAGGGGTGAATCGGCCGAACGAGATGACGCAGTGAGCGGTAGGGGATCTCCAGCCGCCGCAGCTCGTCGGTGAATGGTCCCTGGCCGCCGACCAGGACGAACGGCTCGCCGCCGCGCGCGCGCAGGGCGAGCGCCACATCTCGGATATGGATGTGGCCGCCGCCGATTGAGTCGGAGCGGGTAATCACGTAGGCAACGCGCAGGCCTGCGGTCACATTGTCGGCCGTCGTGTGGGGCGCGAGTGTGACCGGCTGCGCTGTCATCGGCGGAAGTCACTCACGACGTCACGTACGGCCTCGATCACGTCGGCGACATCCGCATCGCTCAGTCGGACGTTGAGCGGCAGACTAATCATGCGGCGATAGTTCGAGTATGCGATCGGATACGACTGGGGCGTGAATGCGTACTTGTCACGGTAATACGGATGGAGGTGAATGGGAATGAAATGGACCGACGTGCCAATATTCCGATTCGTGAGCTCCTCGATGAACTGATCTCGGTCGATGCGTAGCGCTTCCAGCCGCAACCGCAAAACGTACAGATGCCAAGCGTGCTCGACCTCCGGTCGCTCGACCGGCGTCTCCAGTGCGTCTTCCTGTGCGAAGGCTTGATCGTACAGCGCCACCACCGCGCGCCGACGCTCCTCAAAACCGGGAAGCTTCTTGAGCTGCCACAGGCCGAGTGCCGCCTGAATGTCGGTCATGTTGTACTTGAACCCGGGGTACAGGACCTCGTAGTACCATTTGCCCCCTTTGTCGTAGCGCTTCCAGGCATCGCGACTCATGCCGTGCAGGCTGATGAGGCGTGCCCGCTCCAGAAACTCGGGACTCCCCGTCAGCATGCCCCCTTCGCCTGTGGTGAGGTTCTTGGTGGCGTAGAAGCTGAACGCGACGGGATTTTCGCCGGAACCGATCAGGCGGCCTTTGTAGCGCGCCGCCAAGGCGTGAGCCGCGTCTTCCAGCACTGCGAGCCCGCGGCGCTGCGCGGCGTCGTAGAGTGGATCGAGATCGACCGGATGGCCGGCGAAGTGCACCGGGATGATGGCCTTGGTGCGCGGCGTGATCGCGCGCTCCACCAGGGCCGGGTCGATGTTCAAGGTGTCTGCTTCCACGTCGACCAGGACGGGACGGGCCCCGACATGCTCGATGACGTTGACCGAGGCGGCAAACGTCAATGGCGTGGTGATCACCTCGTCGCCGGGACCCACGCCCAGCGTCACGAGTGCGGTGTGTAGGGCCGCGGTACATGAGTTCAGCGCCAGCGCTCCGGACGCGCCGAGATAGGCAGCGAGATTGGTTTCGAACCGTTTTGTCTTCGGACCGGTTGTGATCCACCCAGAACGAAGCGTCGCCACGACTTCGTTGATCTCCTCCTCTCCGATCAAGGGCGGTGCAAAGGGCAGGAATTCTTGCCGGGCATTGGCCCGAGGACGCGAAGGCGCGGTCACGCTGTTCCCCTTCGCAAGTGGCATGCAGATATGGCGTCGGGTGTAACGCGCGTGAATGCAACGCGTTCCAACGGGAGGCTCGACCCCGGGCGCAGCCAGCGGCGGGCTTTCACCGGCGGACTTGTAACCGATTTGCTACAAGAATCGGGGCTGGCTAGAGCAGTTCTTGACCGCACGTCCGGGGCAGGCGGCGCAGAGCGATCGTCAACCTCGCAATTCCTTCCCCTATAAGCAGTTCACTCCGACTTCCCGACTCCGAACGGGGCCGGGTCCGGCACAAGACTTGTAAGTCGTCACAGTCGCAGGAACTAGGCGCGGCACCCTTGCCGCCGGGAACGTGGCTCATTTGGAGGAGTGATTGCGATCCAGAATCGCCGCGTTTGCCAGACTCCTTGCGCTCGCCACAGTCGCAACGTGCACCGATCGGCAAGACCCGATGGTTCCCCACCCAGAGACCTCCACGACCGCCGAGACGGGTGGCGATCCTGTCTTTGTCGGTGCCGGTGACATCGCCGAGTGCGATCGCAATAGCTACAACACCGACACGCTGCTGCAGGGGATTGCCGGAACCGTGTATACCATCGGTGACAACGCTTACCCAAATGCGTCAGACGCGGATTTCGCGAACTGCTACGCGCCGACGTGGGGCAAGGAGAAGGCGCGGACTTTTCCTGCGCTGGGCAACCACGAGTACTATCTCGGCAACCCAACCGGGTACTACGACTACTTCGGGACGACGGGTTTTGGGTACCCGAACGGCTATTACAGTTACAACCTCGGCAGCTGGCACATCATCGTGCTGAATAGCGGCAACCCACAAATCGTCCCCGTCAACGCTGGCTCGCCGCAGGAGCAGTGGCTGAAGGCCGATCTCGCCGCGAACACGAACCTCTGCACGCTCGCGATCTGGCACCACGCGACTTTCTATTCACCAACCTCGACCACCGACACGGGTATGGCCAACTGGATGAGGCCATTCTGGATCGATCTCTACAATGCCGGTGCCGATGTCGTCCTGGGTGGTCACGAGCATCAGTACGAGCGGTTTGCGCCGCAGGACCCCTACGCCATTGCGGATCCGCAGTTAGGCATCCGCGAGTTCGTTGTCGGGACGGGCGGCGCGGGTCTCGCCGGCACCGCCTTCACCAGCACGCGTCGCAACAGCGAGGCCCGAGACGGGGTGACCTGGGGCGTGCTGCGGCTCACGCTGCATCCGTCGAGCTACGATTGGAAGTTCATTCCCGTCAAAGGCCAAACATTCTCCGACTCCGGCAGCACAGCCTGTCATGGCGCGAAGCCGATAGTAAGCGCCGGGTACGACCAAGTGGTCAATCCCAACGTCCCCCTCAACCTCTTCGCGACATTCACCGATTACAACAACAACAGTCCTTGGAATTACGTGATCACTTGGGGTGACGGCGCGACGACGACCGGCACCGTCACCGCCCCCGCCGCTGTTGACAGCATCAAAGCGAGCCATGCCTATAGCGCGCTTGGTCCCTACGTCCTGAGTGTGGCGGTGACGGACAATACCGGACTCACGGGCTCGAGCTATGCGAACGTGACGGTGACGAACGACAACGTGTTGGTCGCCGGCGGCAATATCTCGCGCTGCGATTCTCAGAACGACGACAACACGGCCAATCTCCTCGACCATATCGGCGGCACCGTGATCACCGTCGGCGACAACGCGTACGCGACCGGCTCGCTCACGGAGTTTCAGAACTGCTATGCGCCGACTTGGGGCCGTGATTTCCCGCGCACCAAGCCCGTGCCGGGGGACAAAGATTACCAGACCGCGGGCGCGGCCGGCTACTACTCGTACTTCGGCGCCGCCGCCGGCGATCCGACCAAGGGCTACTACAGCTACGATCTCGGCAGCTGGCACGTGATCGCGTTGAACAGCAGCATCTCGACATCGAGCGGGTCAACCCAGGAGAATTGGCTCAAGGCGGATCTGGCCGCCACGACGAAGCCTTGCGTCCTCGCGTACTTCCATTACCCGCTGTATTCGTCGTCGAACGGCTCCCAGGTATGGGGGTCGGTGCAGCCACTCTGGACGGACCTGTACGCTGCCCGCGCCGATGTCGTGCTGGGCGCGCATTACCAGTTCTATGAGCGCTTCGCGCTCCAGACGCCGGCGGGCGTGGCCGACGCGCTCGGTGGCATCCGCGAGTTCGTGGTCGGAACCGGCGGGCAAAGCTGGAGCTCGTTCGGCACACCACTGCCCAGGAGCGAGGTCCGAGCGACGCAAACCTGGGGAGTTCTGAAGCTCACGCTGCACGCCACAAGCTACGACTGGCAATTCGTCCCCATCGCGGGCCAGACCTTCACCGATGCGGGAAGCACTGCCTGTCATAGCAAGGCGGCCCTGCCGGTGGCATCGGTGACCGTGAGCCCCTCCGCGGCCACCGTCCCAGTAGGTGGGACCCAGCAGCTCACCGCAACGCCGCTTGATGCCAACGGGAATCCGCTTTCCGGACGAACCATCAGTTGGACGACGAGCGCACCCGGCGTGGCGACGGTGGATGCGAACGGACTCGTGAGCGCCGTGGCAACCGGCTCGGCGACGATCACCGCGACGAGCGAAGGGAAGAGCGGGACGGCGGCCATCACCGTTAGTTCCGTCCCGGTGGCATCGGTGGCGGTCAGCCCCGCGTCGGCCACGCTCATCGTTGGCGCGACTCAACGACTCACCGCGACGCCGCTCGACGCGAACGGGAATCCGCTCTCCGGGCGTGCGATTAGCTGGACGACGAGCGCACCGGGGGTGGCGACGGTGGATGCGAATGGCCTCGTCACGGCGGTCGCGCCGGGTTCGGCGACGATCACGGCGACGAGTGAAGGGAAGAGCGGGACGTCGGCGATCAGCGTGAATCCAGTGCCGGTGGCATCCGTGGCGGTGAGTCCCGGCTCCGCGACAATTGCGGTGGGTGGGACCCAGCAGCTCACCGCGACGCCGCTCGATGCCAATGGGAATCCGCTCTCCGGGCGTGCGGTTAGCTGGACGACGAGCGCACCGGGGGTGGCGACGGTGGATGCGAATGGCCTCGTCACGGGGGTCGCGACGGGTTCGGCGACGATCACGGCGACGAGTGAAGGGAAGAGCGGCACGTCGGCAATCACGGTTTCGGTACCGGTGGCGTCCGTGAGCGTGAGCCCCACCGCCGCGACAATCCTGGTCGGTGGGACCCAACAGCTCACGGCGACGCCGCTCGATGCCAACGGCAATCCTTTGAGTGGCCGGACAGTGACGTGGGTGAGCAGTAACACGGCCGTTGCCACGGTGTCTGCGAGCGGGCTGGTGACTGGAGGGGGGCCGGGATCGGCGACGATCACTGCCACGAGTGAGGGAAAGAGCGGGACGGCAACGATCACGGTGAATCCGGTCCCGGTGGCTTCGGTTGCGGTTGCTCCCGCGTCGGCGACGATTGTTGTCGGTGCGACTCAACAACTGACCGCGACGCCGCTCGATTCCGCGGGAAACCCGCTCACAGGCCGGACGGTGACTTGGACGAGCAGCGATCCAACCGTCGCCCCTGTTTCGGGGAGCGGGCTGGTCACGGGAGTTGGCGTGGGATCGGTGACGATCACCGCAACCAGCGAGGGCAAGAGTGGGACGGCAGCGATCACGGTGAATCCAGCTCCCGTGGCCACGGTGACGGTGAGCCCTGCATCGGCGAGCATCAGGGTGGGCAACACCGTCCAGTTGACTGCGACGCTGAAGGACGCGAACGGCAACGTGCTCACCGGTCGGACCGTTACGTGGACGAGCAGTAACACGAAGACGGCGACAGTCAATGCGAGCGGGCTCGTGAGCGGACTGGCGACGGGCTCGGCGACCATCACCGCGACGAGTGAAGGGAAGAGCGGGACGTCGATTATCAAGGTTAGGAAATGAGCCAGCCGCAACAGATCGCTCCGCGTCCCAACCGGGTTGATCAGGCCCTGAGCGGGTGGTTGTGGTTGTCTTCGGGCGCCGTCGTCCAGGGTCTCGTGACGATTGGCGCGCTTGCGGTACTGGCGCGCCTGCTGTCACCAGGCGACTTCGGGGCGGTCTCCGCGGGCATGCTGGTGGTCACTTTCGCCTCCAACGTTTCGCAGGTGCTGGTCGGGCCGGCCCTCATTCAGCACCCACGCCTCCGCACCGAGCACGTCGAGACTGGGTTCGCGATCGCATTGGCAGGGGGAGTGGTCCTGTTCGGCTTGCTCTGGCTGCTCGGCCCCATGGCGGCGATGGAGCTGCATGCGTCGGATTTGAGTCCGGTGCTGCGCGCGCTGGCCGGGATTCTGCCGCTCCAGGGCGCCGGTGCCGTCGCCGACGCGCTGCTGCGCCGCGATCTGGCGTTTCGATCGGTCGCGCGAATTCGCATCGCCTCCTATGCAATCGGGTACGGGGGCGTGGGCATCACCGTGGCCTTGCTCGGCGGCGGGTTGTGGGCGCTGGTCGCCGCGAACCTGTCGCAGGCTGCGCTGAACACGACGCTGTTGCTGCGCCGCCGCCCCCACAGCAAACGCATCCGGGTGTCTCGCCCCGCCTTGCGCGATCTCATGTCGTTCGGGGCGGGTCTCTGCATCGGGAAGATCGGCAACTACTTTGCGACCGAAGGCGATTACCTCGTCACCGTCAAGTGGCTGGGCGTCTATGCGCTCGGTCTCTATGAGCGCGCGTATCAGCTGATGGCGATGCCCGCGATTCTCGTCGGGCAGGTCCTCGACGACGTGCTGTTCCCCGCGATCGCGCAGATTCAGACGGAGTCGGAGCGCGTGGCGCGCGCGTACCGGCGGGTCGCGGCGGCCGTGGCGCTCTTTGCCCTGCCGCTCAGCGCGTTGGTGCTGATTCTGGCCCCGGACATCGTGAACGTCCTCCTCGGTCCCAAGTGGGGCGACGTCGTGCTGCCATTCCGGATTCTCGCCATCGGCACCCTGTTCCGGACCAGCTACAAGGTCAGTGATTCGCTCACGCGCGCGCTCGGCGCCGTGTACCGCCGCGCGTGGCGCGAATGGATGTACGCGACGCTCGTCATCGGCGGCGCCATCATCGGCCAGAATTGGGGGTTGCCGGGCGTGGCCGCCGCGGTGCTGTTCGCGCTGCTGGCGAACTATCTGCTGACGGCCCAGCTCGGCACGCACCTCGTGCCGCTGCGGTGGATCGACTACTTCCGCGCGCACGCGCCGGGTGTGCGTCTTGCGTTGGTCGTCGCGATCCCCGCCGTCGTGATCGCAACGATCACGCGCACCGTCCTCCAGCTGCCGTCGCCCATTGTTCTCGGCGCCACGTTGCTGGGGACGGCGCTGGTCGCGATGCCCGTGGTGCTCATCAGCGCAGACTGGCTGCTCGGGCCCGACGGGACATGGCTCATGCGTGAAGGATTCGCGTTCCTGCTGCGTACCAGGAAAAAGGGGGCGGACGGGAACGGGGAAGGGCTTCCGCAGCGGGGACCAGGTGTCTATGTCGAATTCGTCGGTCTGCCGGGCGCGGGGAAATCGGTCGCATCCCGGCGGGTCGCGGATTCGTTGCGGCACATGGGTCTCACCGTCACCGAGCCCACATACCACATGGACCATGTGCTGCGCCCGGCCGGCCGACGTGTGCTGAAAGCGTGGTATGCACTGCGGGGCCTTTTCAACGAGCTACGGGAAGCCGCCTTTTGGAGCAAGGTCCTCTGGCTATCGGGTCAGCCCACGATAGGCCGGCTGGTCGCGGAAGTGATGAACTGGTTCTACCTGATGACAACCGTCCGCAGCGAGACGGCCGAACGCGGGATTCACCTGTTCGATCAGGGGCTCTGTCAGGCGATCTGGTCGATCGCGTATGAAGCCTCATATGCCGAAATCACGTCGCGGGAGTCGCTCGCCCGTCTGGCGCAGTTGTTACCCGCACAGTCCGTCATTGTGTTGGTGGAAGCGAGCCTCCCCACCATCGGCGGCAGGCTGCAGCTGCGCCCGGGATTGGCGAGCCGCGTCGAGCGCGACATGGCGGCCGGCCTGTCGGTCACCGGCTTCGCGCGCGCCATGGGCGCGATGGCCCGCACGGAGGCGGCCATCGCACGACTGGCGAAGAGCGGACGTATCACGCTCCTGCGGCTGCACAACGACGCGGACGCAGAACTACCGGAAGAGGCGGAGAAGCTTGCCGATGTGTTGCAACGGCTCTCAGTCGCGAGTGACGAGCCGGCGCCCGCCGCGGCGGAGGCTGTGTTGCGTTAATGCGGTGAACGGCGCGACGCGACGCGAACGCAGGTAGAAGATCAGCCCGGCGATCATCCCGAAAACGATCCAGAGCGACCGTTCTTGCTGCACATTGTTGAACAGCCCCTGGGTGCTTGCCGCGACGACAAAGCCGCAGCAGGCGTGTGCGACCCCCACGAACGCCCGGTCCTGCACGCGCCAGCTATCCTTGATGACGGAGACCAGGAGCCACATCAGGGCGAGCAGGCCCACAATGCCGAGCTCAGCCGCGGTGGCGAGGTAGGTCTGGTGGGTAAGTGTTGCGCGGAGGTCGGGCTCGTGCTCGGCGTAGTTGGGGAATTGCGTGTAGCCGATTCCCAGAACGGGATTTTGCGAGAATGCCCGCAGCGCCCCCTGCCACAGCTCGAAGCGCTCCTCGACGTTGGGGCCGTGTCCTTCCGCGGTTTGAGTCACGCGAGAAACCACGAACGGATTCTGTGAGAAGTACCAGCCGAGCGCCGGCCCCAGCACGACGATCCCGATCACGGCAGCGATGAGCCCCCGCCGGCTGATGCGCTTCAGCTCGGACCACGGCAGCGCCGGGATCAATCCGGCGAAGAGACCCACGATGGCGCCGCGCGAGCCGGTCGCCAGCAGCCCCAGCAACAGGACCGTGACGGCGCCATAGCGTACCAGCGGGCGTAGCACGGCGCGCGTCGCCGGGCGGAGGTGCGTCCCCGGTGCACCCGCGCCCAGGAAGCGATCGATCCCGATGGCGAGAAACAGATTCAGCACGACGTAGTTGCCGTAGATGTTGGCATTCTGGAACGGGCCGAACGACCGCTGCCGACCCAGGAAGATGTTTTCGAAGACGGACTGGATGGCAAACCCGGCCGCGACGAGGACCAAAAACCCCGCCAGCTGCAGGAAGCGCCTAGGAAACGAGTCCTGCAGTAACCAGAACACGGCGACCATCCAGAGGATCGCGGCAATGATCTTGACGAGCCCCATCTCCGAGTCGCGCATCGCGAAATAGACTGCGGGCGTGAGCGCGTTGGCCGTGGTCGAGATGGCCGCCACCATGAGCCAGACGAATGCGTGCAGCGTATAACGCGGCAACCGCAGCGCGCCTGCCACCGCTTGCAGCACGAGAATGAGTCCGATAATCGCGATGAGGGAGTCGCCAAGGCTGACATTGAGTCCGCCGTGCGGGATAACGGGGTCTGTCCCGGTGTAGCTGGTCGCCCACATCGCCACGTGCCACGGGTACAGGACCGAGAACAACACGATGAGCAGGGTTCTGCCCCGGCCGCTCCGCTGCGGCGCCACCACGCCGGCAGCCCGGACCGGCGGGCGAACAATCGTGTCGCGGTCGCCGTCACCTGCAGAGAGTGCTAGATGTTGTCCCATACAATCCGGCCGACGTCTGCACGCACGGTGAGAAGCGGCCGGTTCGCGTCGACCTCCGCGACGGAGACCGGGAACGGATACGACAGGTCGCGGACCGCTTTGATGCGTCGAACGATATCCCGCAATTTCATGTCGTGTTTGCGCTGCAGCGCGGTTTCCGGAGACACGTTCAGCTTGATCACGAGATCGGGCGGAAATTCTTCGGCCCAAAGGTACGGTTTCGATTCGTGCCGCGCGATCCAGCGGAGCAGCCAATTGCGGTGATGCAGGAATTCATTGAGCAGCGGGCCGTCGTTGAACCCGCTGATCTGCGACTGCGGGTAGCGGTCGGACAGCACGATGATCCCCGCATCGCGGGCCTTCCACGCATCGAGCAGCTTGCGGCGCTTTTCGCGCGCCAGGACCAGTGCCCAGACAATCAGGGCGAAAGTGAGGAGCGGCCCGCGACGCCGCGCCTGTCTTCCCCCGTTGCCACGACCGTCCGGTCCACCGGGCAGGCCCTGGCCAGTGGGCAGCAGCCCCAGCCGGGCAGCCCCCGCGCGCAGCGCGTTCAGCGGCCAGCGAAGCCACGAGCTCGGACCGCTGCCGCTCCCGAAGTACAGCAGCAGCACGTCCAGCTTTCCCGCGAGCACCGTCGCGATGTCACGCGCGATCGTCGACTTGCCGGAGCCATCCGCCCCGAGAAACGCGATCAACAGACCACCGGTGGGCACGCTGCGCCGCTGCGGCCGCCGCGCTGAGAGCATCCGCTGCCCGATCGCGCCGCGCACCGAGGCTAGCTCTCTGCGCCATTTCAGCAGCCACCGCGCCCAGACCCCGTAGCGGCGGAACAGCTGCAGCCGGCGCCCGGCGCGTGATTTGAAGCGGAGGACCTTTTCCAGCGTGATCGGCCCGTCCAGCAACTCTCGCAGCGTGACCGCGGCGGGCTCCCCGAGCAGATCGCGACAGAGCGCAACGCACTTGTCGGGATCGACGCGATCGCGAATCCACTGGTACTCGGGCACCATAAGACTGACCCAATCGCGCCCGAAGCGGTGGGCCACGATCTCGCGCCAACGCAGCTTCGCGGAGAAGCGGACGAACAACAACACCATTTCGAGGTTGGACTCGGCAACGAAAACATTCGTCGCGGCATCCAGCCGCCGGGTATCGAGGAGGAGCTTTTCCCACGGCAGCCGGTAGCTCTTGAGATTGGGCTCGCCGAGGATCAGGCGATAATGCACGTGGCAGTGCACCAGCTTGCCGGCTTCGGCATCCAGACCGACATAGTCCTCGACCGCCGCATACCCGGTGGCCTCCGTTGCCATGAACCGCTTGAACCCGCCACGCGCGAACACCTCCTGCGCATGGCGGCACTGCCGGCGATCGATCAGCAGATCGAGATCGGCGTCGCCGGCCAGCGAGCGCTCGATGCCCCAGACGCTCTTCCAATGGCAGTAACGGACACGTTCGCGCCGCAGCGCCGCCAGCACGTCGATGGCAGCGTCCAGCGCGCCTTGCGGCCGCACCCTGACATCCGTCGGCGTTGGCCGCTCAGGTCGGCTCAAGGCGGCAATAACGGTGCGGCCCGGGAGGCCCCGGTCATCGCTCATGCCCGCTCACGTGGCAAGGCGTGTGCGGGTCGCTGAGTTTATCTAAGTGCCCAAGCTGTAATGATTTGCAAAACATCATCCAGCGCCGAACACGCCCGTTGTGGCAACCTGTTGGCTTGGATGTAAGTGAAGTGCGACAGCGCGTTTTCGGTTGCTGTAAAGCGACGTTTGTCCGAGCGCGTTACGGAGTTGTCACGACGTAGCTACAAGCCCTTCCCGCGTCTCCCTGGTCGGCGCCGCAGCCGCTGCTAGGTTGTTACCACTACGCACGATGCGTCGCCTCGCTCCCGGACCCCACTCGGTACCGCCCTTGCGAGACGCAGTGCGATGATCACCCACGCTCACTGCTCGCGAAGGACGGAACCCTGATCCCGTCGGACGGCCATACAAATCAGCCGCTTCCCGTATCGGCCTCTAGAGCGCCGCTGCGGCCACTCGTCTCCCGCATGAACGGCGACGATTCGACTGCCCACCCCCACTTCCACCCCCACCCCCACCCCCATGCCGACGCCCAAACGCCGCCGGACGTGGATTGGGGACGCTACGTCTTGGCACTGCGCCGTTACAAGTGGCCGGTTCTCGCGGTGACGGTGTTCGGGGCGCTGGCTGGTGTGGCCGCCGCCAGGTACGTAAAGCCGGTCTATATGGCGCGCGCATCGATTTGGATCGAAGCGGCGAATCAAAAGACACCGCCTGCTGCCAGCCAGGTCGGCGCCGGGGTAGGTCAGTTCCTTGCAACCACAGGGTGGGTCGAGCTGGCACGCTCATCGGAAGTACTCGAACCGGTGGTTCGCGAGCAGCGACTGTATCTCCGTCCCGAGAACGCCGCCGACTCGAATCTCTTCAGCACGTTCAGCGTAAACGGTCCACTGCGCGTGACTAGGTATCGACTGCAAGTCGATACGAACGGACGCGCATTCACGCTCGCGACGAGCAAGGGCCGCGTAGTACAGCGCGGGAGCCCTGGGGATGTCATCGGGCCCGCCTTGGGGTGGAGCTGGTCGCCGCCGGCGGCGGAGCTCAGACCGGGACGGCGCGTCGACTTTACCGCCGAGTCGCCCATTGCAGCTGCAGTGCGACTGAGTGGCAAACTGCGAGTCAAGACCGACCTCGACGGCAATTTTCTACGTCTCGAGCTTCACGGCAGCGATCCGGCGCTCATCACTGCCACGGTCAATGCCGCGGCGCAACGGGTCGTCAGTGTGGCCGGTGAGCTCAAGAAGCAACAGCTCACCGAGCTCGTGAACATCTTGTCCGAGCAGCTCAAGCGCGCGCATGACAACCTCAATACTGCGGAAGCCGCGCGCCAGCACTATCTCGGCAAGACCGTGAATTACGTCACGGGCGGCTCGACCCGCGTAACTCCAGGTCTCGAATTCGCCCGCGATCCCGCCATGGCGAGTTACTTCGATATGAAGGTCAGTGTCGAGCTGATCCACCGCGATCGGATGGCGATTCAGCGGGCCCTGGCCTCCGATTCCGGGATCTCGGTGGATGAGCTGGCGGCCATCGAGTCGGTGGACCGTTCCACGGAGCTGTCTGCGGCCCTCAAAGACCTCACGGCGAAGCGCGCCGAGCTGCGCGCGCTGCAGTTCCGCTACACCGATGCGCACGAACCCGTGCAGAGACTTGCCGGCGAAGTGCGAGACCTCGAGCGGGTCGCTATCCCGCGACTTGCGCGTGCGGTCATGGCGGGACTCGCAGCTCGCGAGGCGGACCTCTCACAGCGAATCAAGGCCGCCTCGGGTACGCTGCAGCGGATTCCGCCGCTCGCGATCGAGGAGGAGCAGTTGCGGCGCAACGTGGAGAACGCCGATCGCCTCTTCAGTAGCGTGCAGCAGCGTTATGACGAAGCCCGACTGGCCGTGGCCACGAGCATCCCGGACGTCCAAGTGCTCGACCTGGCGGCGGAGCCCGAGACACCCGCGATCCGCACCGCCCCCTTCCTCATCTTCGCCGGCCTGATCGGCGGGTTCGGATTGGGCCTGCTGGGCGCCGTGATTCGTGACCGCTCCGACCCGAAGGTGCGTTATCCGCAGCAGGTGACCGAGGCGATGGGACTTCCCATCCTCGGCGTCGTGCCGCGCGTCGCGCGCAACGGCGGGAGCAAGGGGGATGGCACGCTCCAGGTGATCGAGGCGCTGCGCGGCGTCCGGCTCAACGTCGTTCATGCGCACGGCACTGCCGGCCCGTTGATGCTCACGATCACGAGCCCCGGCCGCAGCGATGGGAAGTCGTTTGTGGCGTGCAATCTGGCCCTGTCGTTCGCGGTCATGGGCTCGAAGACCCTGCTGGTCGATGGGGACGTCCGCCGCGGCGGTCTGCATCGCCTACTCAGCGCCGCCCGCAAGCCCGGCCTCACCGACGTGCTCGCCGGAAAACTGCCGCTCGACGAAATCATCCAGGCGACCCGCTATCCGGGTCTCTCGTTCATCGGGTGCGGCTCACGCACGACGAATGGACCGGAGCTGCTCGGGACCGCGGCAATGGCCCAGGTGATGGCGGACCTGCGCACGCGTTACAACGTCATCGTCATGGACAGTCCGCCGCTGAGCGCCGGCGTCGATGCCTACGTGCTCGGCACGCTGACGTCGAGCATGCTCATGGTTCTCCGGGCGGGAGTGTCCGATCGTGAAATGGCAGAGGCGAAGCTCGACGTCCTCGATCGGTTGCCGGTTCGCATGCTGGGGGCGGTGTTGAACGATGTGGAACCGGGCGGGACCTACCGTTACTACTCCTACTACCTCGAAGGCTACGAAGCTCGGGAGGAGATCGAAGGGCCGCGGTCGCGCGTACTGCGGGGCGGCGACTAGGAGCAGCGCCTACCGCGATACGATTGCTGGGCTCTGGGGGAGGGGGGGGAGGGGGGGCGGCGCGGGAGGCTGGCTACGGGCGAGGAGCAGCCGGGCTTCCAGGTACTCGGAAGGGAGATCGAAGACCCGACGGCCGACGAGTGTAGCCGCAATCAACTTGAGAGTCCGGCCGACCAGCGCCGCGTCGTAGCGCAGCGATGCGTGGTGCAGGTATACGTGATCCAGCGCCAGGCGGATGCGTAGGAATCGCTCGACGTAAGACCGCTCCGGATCCACCCCGCCGATGATGTCTTCCCCATGCGTATAGTCGTAGAGCGTCCCAGGGCTGGTCAGGCCGGGGCGTACCCGGAGCAGCTCATGGTCCTCCGGACTGTAGTGGTTCGCGACGATCCGGGGATGCTCGGGCCGCGGCCCGACGATCGACATGTCGCCGCGCAAAATGTTTACGAGCTGCGGCAACTCATCCAGCTTGACCCGCCGCAGCCAAGCGCCGAATGGGAACACGCGCGGGTCTCGAGCGGCCGTGATGATGCTCGACGATTGGACTTGATCGACATGCATCGTGCGCAGCTTGTACATCGTGAAGCAGCGGCCGTCCCGGCCCGTCAAGCGCGCCCGATAGAGAATCGGCCCTTCGCTGGAGAGGCGGACGGCCAGGGCGGCCAGAGCGAGAATCGGGCTGACAACGACCAGGGCCAGCCCCGCGAGCAGTACGTCGAGCGCGCGTTTGATCATGGCGCGGCCCATGCGGCGCTCAACGACCCTTCCTCGATCCGCGCCGGTCCGCTCAGACGCTCATCGATCCGCTGCCCCAGGTAGGTGGCGAGGGGCAGGGCGCACGTGAATGCCGGCGACACCGCGTTCAGCACGTGGAACGAGCGGTCGTCGCCCTCGTAGCGGAAATCCATTTCCAGCCGGTGCTCGCGCAGATCGTAGAGCTGGGCGCGGATCCCGGGACGTCCCCACTGCCGGAACGCGTCGGGACGCACGCCATCGACGAGCGCCGCCGCACGGCGCAGGATGCCCTGGCGCGTGCCGGAGACGAGCTCCTCGGCCGCGAGGCGGCGGAAGGTCCGATCCCTGGCCAGCAGCGCCAACTCGCGACCGGCGATGGCGAGACACTCGCTGAGCGCGAAGCCCCCGAAGCCCCCGAAGCCCCCGTAATTCTCGCGCCACAGCGCCGCCGTCGCGGTGGGCCCGATCTTTACGCTGCCGTCCAGCCGGCGCGTGATGTGCACGCCCAGGAATGGGTTCGCCAGCTTGGGGACCGGGTACACGTGCGTGCGCATCGGCAGGGCCCCGGGCTCCGACACCAGGTAGCGGCCGCGGAACGGGAGAATGCGATAGCGCTCGGAGAAGCCAAAGTCGCGCGCGACGCGATCGGCGTAGAGACCGGCCGCGTTGACCACGTAGCCGGCGGCGAGCGGGCCGTCCGAGGTCAGCACGCCCCCCCCCCGGCGCCCGCGCTTGCGATACGCCACTCCGGTGCAAATGACGATGCCGGCCCTGAGCGCATCGGCGACGAGCGACGCGACGACGACGGCCGGCGCCACGGTCGCGGTGGAGGGTGAGAACAGCGCCCACTCGTGCGTCCGGGCCCGCGGTTCAATGCGGCGGATTTCGGCTGCCGAGAGCGCCTCGAGCCGCACCCCGTTCGCCACGCCGCGACGCTGCAGCTCTTCCAGCCCCTCGAGGTCCTCGGCGCTCGTCGCGACGACCAGCTTGCCACAGCGCGACAGCGGCAGGCCGCGCTCCGTGCAGTAGGCCGCGAGCTGAGTGTTGCCGTCGCGGGTCAGCTGGGCTTTCAGGCTGTTCGCGCTGTAGTAGAAACCGGCATGCAGCACGCCCGAGTTGCGCCCGCTCGCGTGGAGGCCGCAAGCCAGCTCTTTCTCGAGCAGCGTGACGGAGCTGTCGGTGTGGCGGCGTTTCAGCTCCAGGGCGAGGGTCAGCCCGACGATGCCGCCGCCGACGACGAGGAAATCTGTGGTCTGGATGGCCATCGCAGGCCAACCGCGTCAGGCCGTCGCCGACGCGCGGGCCGAGGACGCCAGGCCAGGCAACCAGTCGGTGCGACGCCGCCGCGGGGTGACGAAGTTCTGTTTGAGCGCCTGCACGTTGTGATAGACGGCATTCTGATACTCGCGCAGCGCGGAATCAGCGCGCACGGCGGTCGCGACCTCACGGATCCCCGCCGCGACGCTCATTTCGGGCTCGAAGTCCAATGTCTTCCGGATCTTCTCAAAGCTGACTCGATAGTCGCGCAGGTCGGCGACGTCTTGTTGCATCGTCACCTGCACGCCGCCCACGATCTCGGCGACCATGTCGCCCAGGTCCGCGATGGTATGATTCAACGTGTCCCCACCGACGTTGAAGATCTCGCCCGCGACCAGCCCTGCCGGCGCCTCGAGCACCGTGATGAACGCGCGTGCCGCGTCACGGCAGTGCACGTTGGGGCGCCATTGGCTGCCGCCGAAGATCGCAATCTTCCCGTCCACCACCGCACGCACGGTGAGCGTGTTCACCACAAGGTCGAAACGCATCCGCGGCGACAGGCCGAACACTGTGGAAAGTCGCAGGACCACGGGCTCAACATCTCCGGCGCGATCGAACAGAATGTTCTCGCTCAGCACGCGCGTGCGGGCGTACAAGGAAACGGGGTTGAGGCGCGAATGCTCGGTCAGCACGTCCTGATTGCTTGCCCCGTAGACGCTGCAACTCGACGCGAACACCACCCGTTGGACGCCGTAGAAGTTGCACGCTTCGACCAGCACCTTGGTCGCAGTGTAGTTGAGGTTGATCGTCTCCTCAGGATCGAGGTTGCAGGCAGGGTCCCCCACAATCGCGGCGAGGGCGATGACGCCGTGGACGTCCCGCAGCGCCCGACTGACATCCCGGCTGCTACACACGTCGCCGGAGAGCACTTCTAGGCGGGGGTGCACCAGGCCATTGAGGCCGGCGCGCCCGTAGTCGAATCGATCCAGTACCCGCACGTGGTAGTTGCGCTCGAGCAGCATGCGAGTGAGGTGAGATCCGATGAACCCGGCCCCGCCCGTCACGAGCACGCGGCGGGAGTCGGTCACGGGGGCCCGATGCTTTGTTGACGCTGGCATCGCAGCGAGCAGTTCGTCGAGCGTGACGCGGCCGGGGCGATGGACGTCGCGCCCCTGCACGAAGCGGGCGATTCCGCCGACGGCCCGCACGCGAATCCCGACGTCCTCCAGCCGCCGCCCGAACGCGCGTACGACCTCTCGTCTGGCGGAGGGCATGGCGACGATGACTTCGCTCACCGCGCGATGCTCCGCCAGCGCGAGCGCCTCCTGGAGCCGTCCCAGCACCGGCACGCCGTTCACAACCACGTCCTGCTTGGCAGGGTCATCATCGAGAAAGCCGACGAGCTCCACTCCCGGGACGTCACCCGCCGTCAGCTCGCGTGCGATCGAGAGGCCATGCCGGCCCGCTCCGGCGATCAGCACTCGGCGCGGCGCGTCCACTTGCGATATCCGGTGGCTGTCCTCGGCGAGCGACCAGCGGCGCAGGCCGCGCACCGCTACGCAGAGCAACAGCATGAACATCACGATCAGCAGCAGCGTCGCGACGGAGAGATCCAGCATGCCAGCGGCGCGCACCACCAGCAACGCCACCAGCACGAGTATGCTCGAGACACCAAGGGCGCGTGCCTCGGGCAGGCTGGTGTAACGCCACATCGTGCGGTAGCTCCCGACCAGCGTGTCGGTCAGCACGAGCAGGATCCCGACGAGCAGGATCAGCGTGGCGGTCTCGGGCAACCCATACGCGGCGAATCCTTCGCTGGCCGCTATCGCCGCCACCACCGCGCCGGCAGCACACATGAAGTCCACTGCCGCTTTCGCGCCGCGGCGCAGCGCCGGCCTGTGGAGCGCGCCATCGAGCGCGCGCGCGGCGGTCCCCACCACCCGCGCCGGCCAACCCAACCGTCGTGCGAGCGAGTCGCGCTCGAACCAGAGCGATGTCATCTGACGCGGGATCTCATACCGGTATCCGGCCCGCGCGGAGGGTACGCCGGACCGTCATGAATACTTCGGCCGCGTCCATGCAGCACTGGTTGCCCCAGGCGCGGCCGCGGTGGCGCAGCGCGTCGAGCGACCGCGGGTGGGGATACGGCTTCATTTCGCGCTCGTAACACGCCATGGCGGACAGCTTCTGTTCGAGGGTCTCGGAGATGTCGACCCAGGTATCCGGGACGAACTCACGTGGGTAGCCCCACTCGGTGCTGCTCGCCGTATCGAAGACGTAGACGCCTTCGATGCAGGCCTCGAGCGGTCGCGTCGCAACCAGTGCGGCCCGGAACAAGAGCTCGTGGTCGCGGTTGGCGTCGCTCCCGAACTGGCAGTACACAACGGTGGGTCGCACCTCGCGCACCACGCGCTCGAGCGGGGTGATGAGGTCGAGGAGCGACAACGTATCCAGGCGCTGATCGGGGAAGCCGAGTTGCCGGGACTCGAACAGGCCGAGCGTTTCGGCGGCGCGCCGCGAATGCTCGCCTTGGCCTAGGGCCGCAGGCCCGAAGCGCGCTGATTCCCCTTCACAGGCGATGACGGCGGTGACCTCGTCTCCCGCTCGGGCGTGCAGCGCGAGTGTTCCGCCGCAGCCCAGGACCTCATCGTCGGGATGGGCGGCGATCGCGAGGACGCGACGGGGTGCCGCGGGTTGTCCCAACGGCGCAAAGAGAGTGGAGTCGAGGTAGCTGGCGCTTGCCATGGCCAGCCTTCCTCCAAGCAGGTCTTGTGCACCCGCTCACATTTGCTATCGCGTTGCAGCCGAAGAGGTTACGACAGTGGGTCTCGCGGGGCGCCGGCGGGAATGCCGCGGCTGGCTTACAACTGCGGGGATGTTCTGCGACGACCTACTTCTCTGGACCGCTGAGCAAGTCCCGCTGGAGGCCGTGACGCTCCATGAGCCGGTAGAACGTCGTACGATCCACCTTCGCCAGGCGGGCCGCTTTCGATAGGTTCCCGCCGGCGCGAACAATCACGCGGGTGAGAAAGCGCTTGTCGAACTGGCCGAGCAGGCGATCGCGGGCGATGTAATAGCTGTCCTCCCCGTTTTCCTCCTCGCAGGCCGTGATCAGGTCTGCGTCGGTGCGCT
Organism: Gemmatimonadales bacterium; assembly: GCA_036390255.1. Taxonomy (GTDB): domain Bacteria; phylum Gemmatimonadota; class Gemmatimonadetes; order Gemmatimonadales; family GWC2-71-9; genus 20CM-2-65-7. The sequence continues at coordinate 21,049 of DASWCE010000282.1, forward strand.
GATCGGAGATGAAGGGGATGTCCTCCACGCCGATCTCGGCGCCGGGCTCGAGGAGCACGACCGCGTGCTCGATGACGTTCTGGAGCTCGCGCACATTGCCGGGCCAGGTGTAGGTGCGCAGCGCCCACAACGCGGCCGTGGTGAAGCTGGGGGCCTTCTCCTGGGCGCCGCGGTGGCGCCGCCAATAGTGATCGAGGAAGTGATTCGCCAACACCGGGATGTCCTCGGCGCGGTCGCGCAACGTCGGTACACGAATCGGGACCACGCGCAGGCGGTAGTACAGATCCTCACGCATGCCGCCTGATCGAACGGCCGCTTCCGGGTCGCCGTTCGTGGCGGCGATAAAGCGCACGTTGACGACCGCGTCTGTCTCCTCGCTGCCGACGCGGCGCACCACGCCATCCTGGATGACGCGCAGGAGTTTTGCCTGGATTGGCTTCGACATCTCGATCAATTCGTCGAGGAACATCGTGCCGCCGTTGGCGGCTTCGAGCAGCCCGGGTTTGTCGCGGACCGCTCCGGTGAAGGCGCCCTTCACGTGCCCGAACATTTCGGACTCGAGCAGCGTCTCGGGGAGCGCAGCGCAATTCACCGCAACCAGCGGCCGGCTCGCTCGGCGACTTTGGCGGTGAATGAACTGCGCGATCATTTCTTTGCCGCTGCCGCTCTCGCCGGTGATGAAGACCGATGCATCTGTCGTGGCGACGCGCCGCGCCAGGGCGATCGCCTCGCGGAAGGTGGGCGCCGAGCCCATGCCGACAGCTTCGTCCGCTCCGACCGTGGCGCCGGCGCGCAGCGCCTGCGTCTCGCGCCCCACGTGGACCGTATGCGCGGCCCGGCCCACCAGCACCTGCAGCTGGCTCCCAGTGAACGGCTTTGGCAGGTAATCCCACGCGCCGGCGCGCAGCGTCTCAAGCGCGGTTTCGACCGTTGGTTTGCCGGTAATCACGATGACGATCGCGTCCGGATTCGTGTCGCGCGCCGCGCCCAGCAGCTGCATGCCCGCCGCCCCGCTCATGTACAAGTCGACCAGGACGATATCGAACGTGCGACGCTGCAGAGTTTGGAGCGCTTCTTCCCCGCGGCTACATACGTCGACCTGGTACCCTTCGAACCGGAGCGCCGTCGCACAACTGTCGCGCAGCGTGTGTTCGTCATCGACCACAAGAATCCGCACGCTCGCCTTCATCGCATGGTTCAGCGGAAGGAGGTGCGACATGTCGCGTCCGTCAAACGTCATCGCGGCGCCTCGGGGTCGGGGGGGCGCCGGTAGGCGTTCGAGTGTACTTGGGGGGTGCATTGGCGGCTGCAATGTTAGCATCTCCCTGTCATGGTCGTCCAGCCCCTCGCGGCCCACTGTTGCACGCCACCGGCGGTCATGCAACCTCTGCACCTCGCCCGCCTCAGACAACTCGTTGCTCGCGCGACGTTTCCTTGGCACGGCCGCACGCCCCCGCCGGAATCGCAGAAGAATGCTCACAAGCTTGTTACATCGCTGCTGCGGTGGGGCGCTGCTGGTCGCGGACCGGTGGACGTGCGCGGTCCAGCGCCACGGCCTCAAACTTGAATCACGACCCACTGTGTTGATGGTCTTTACCAAAGTCACTGCCGCGACGGCGGCTGCTCTGGCGTTCGCTCCACTCGCCGCCCTCCCGGGGCGCACTTGGGCGCAACAGCCGTCCGGAGCAGCCGCCCCCCGCCTGCTCGCCTCCCGCGCGGAGCTCTCGCAAAGGCTGACTCAACTGCGCCAAAATGGGCTCAGCGCCGAGATCAGCTACGTGGAGGGTCGGCTCCAAGCAGGGGACTTTCGAGCCGGCGATCGGCTCGTCATCCAGGTCGAAGAGCCGCTTCCAGTGACGCCCGGGGGTGGCGGAGGCGCGGCGCCCAAGTCACCGGAGCAGCAATTGACCGATACGTTCACGGTCAACGGGGCGCAGGAGTTGACTCTCCCGCTCCTGGGCCTCGTGCCCCTGCGCGGCGTGTTGCGTAGTGAGCTGGAGACATACCTGACAACTCAAATCGCCACTCGGATCCGGAACCCGGAGGTGCACGCTCGGGCGCTCATCAGCGTCGCGGTGTCGGGTGGCGTTCAGAAGCCGGGCTTCTATGCCGTGCCGCCTGATGCCCTCGTGACGGCGGTGATCACCGCCGCAGGCGGTGGAAGTAAGGAAGGGAAGGTAACGAACGTGAGGATCGTGCACGACGGGAACACCGTATGGAAAGGCAAAGCGCTGCAGCGAGCGATTGCCGAGGGCAGGACCCTCGATGATTTGCAGGTTCAGCCGGGAGACGAGATCGCCGTGGGGCAGCGGTCATCGGTGGTCGAGGGCCTCCGATTGGCGGCACTGATCCTCAGCATCCCCGTCGCCGTTCTCACGATCAACCACCGCTTCTAGCGTCCCCTAACGCACCCTGAAGGCGATCCCGACGCGGGTCGTCCGGGCGACTGTGATCGCCTCAGCGGCGAACGCCGCGGCGAGCCACCAAGGACGCGCCCGCCGGGGCAACACGGCTGCAACGCTGAGCGTCGTTACTGCGGCCACGGCGGTGTACGTGTTGATCTGACCCACACCGGGCCGGCGGCCGAGCAATGGATTCGTCTCCCGAAAGCCGTCCCATCCCTGCTTGGCGAGCGAACGGGTCTGCGCGGCGTCCACGCACAATGTGGCCACGAACGCACTCGCGAGCGCGACGTCGGTCCGGCTCCAGGCGGGAGCGAGGTATCTCAGCTTGGGGAGCGGCACCGACCAGTGCAGCCGGAGCTGTGGGATGGGGGACGCGGTGGCAGAGGCAGGCACGCGCTGGGCCGACGCCTGACCAGCTCCTGCGCAGGCGAGAGTGACCATCAAACCGAGCGTGACGGAGTGTGCCACGCCGGTTGTTCGCGCAAGGGCAGTGCCAGGCGCGGCGTGGTGAAACGTGCCCCTCAGCCCGCCGAAGTGTCAGCGAGCCGTGGCAAACTTGAGTCTACACGCTATATGCCTGGATCCAGCCGTTCTGCGAATCGGCACGGGCGCGCCGCAGCGCGCTCTCCGCCTGCGACATGAGCGTCGCTACGTCTTGTGGTCCGGCACCAAGATCAGACACGGCATGGCAGCCCGCGCGAATCCGTACCCGCGGCACCGGTGGGATGCTGGGGGTATGCGGATCCACGACAATCGCTGCGGCGAGGCGCTCTGCGAGGCGGCGCGACTGCGAAGCATCGGTGTCGGTGGCGACAACGGCGAACGCGTTCGTACTCAACCGCCCGATCGCATCCGAACGCCGGGCCGCGGACCGCAGGGCCACGGCCACGCGGTGGAGCAGCCACAACGGGAGACCGTCTGCTTCCGGCGCCGCCTCCGGCGCCGCCTCGATTTCGGGGACGAGGAGGACGCAGCAGAGGGACGAGTGGCGGCGCGCTGCCTGGGCGGCGAGCTCCTCAGCCCGACGCATGAGGCCGCGTTGATTGTAGAATCCAGTCGCCTCATCGACGAGACTGCGCGTACGGCCTTCGTCGGCATCGAGCTTGGCCGGCACAAACACCTCTAGCATGGCGACCAGCTCCTCTGCGTCCAATGGCTCGCCCAGACAGGCCCAGACGTTGGCGTGCAGGGCCGCGAGGCGGTCTCGCCTAGTCGGCGGCCGCGGCAACGACAGGAAGAGCGGCGTGCTGGGGGAAATCAGGATCTGTTCGGTGAGTTCGCGACACAGCTCGTAGCTGTCCCCATCGGGGAGTTGCTCATCGACGATGATCGCGTCTGGCGGATTACTGCGGATGCGTGCGAGCGTTTGCGCGCGGTTGTACGTCTTGTGGACCACATATCCGAGCGGCGCAAGAATGCTCGCGAGTGATCGGCTGGTCCATTCGTGCGTACTCGCGATGAGAACGTTGACAGGGCGCGCCGCCGGCGTTTGCATTGGATACCGGTCCTTTAGAAGACTGCTGTCTACGGGGTTTGTGTGCACGCACGCACTCAGCAAATTACACTCTGCAGGATGCGTGCGCGCCCTCCCCGCGGTAACATGGCGAGCCGCAACAGATTGCCACGCTATTCGCGAGCGCCATGGCGTCAAACTGATGTATTCAGGTTACAGCGCTGTACACCCCACCATACGATTTCCGATCACATCCTGTCTGTTGGCTGATAATCCCGGGCGGTGACTGTCGCCATACTGTATTTACCCAACCAGACCAGGGTGTTTGGAGAGCTAGCGAGTTCCCTAGGTCGATGTAGTTTTGGCTTGCCCTATTACCCTGCGTCTGATGACAGCTCACCCAGTAGCCCCGGGGGTGTCCCTGAGGTCCTCGGAGCCCGATACGATGTCGCTCGCGCACAACAGGCGCCTTGGGTTGGTCGGCATCCCTCCGGCGATTCAACAGCTCGCCGCCCGCGAAGTCCTCGCGCAATATAGCGGGGACCTCGGCCATCCGACGCCCGCGCAAGTCGCAGAGGTTCTGGTCATCGTCGTGGCCAGCGTTTTGGAGACGCAGATCACACGCCCCATCGTGATCGACGCGCGAGCACAGTCGAGCCTCGGCCGGCGGCTCCTGACGTTGATTCGTGAGGCGGTGATGCGGAGCTGGAACGATCACGGCATCGCCGTGACCGAGTTACCGGTGCTCCTGCTCGCGATCGAGCAAGTGCGCGAGGCGATGGCGAGCGATGCCGCCGAGACGTTTGCCGCAGAGCTCGGCGGTCCTGATAGCCTGAACCTGCTGGTGGAAGTAGCGCACGACATGCATTCGCCACTCGCTTCCATCCTTTTTCTCGCTGATACGCTCCAGCGCGGCGGGAGCGGGCCTGTGACCGACATGCAGCACCGGCAACTTGGGTTGATTTGTACTGCGGCGTTGGGATTGAGCACAGTCGGAAGCGACATCATCGACTTCGCGCGCAGCGAGAAGCTGTTGGAGCCGGCCCCGGTCCCATTCTCGGTCACGGCCGTGCTCGAGGCGGTCCGCGACATCGTGCGGCCGATGGCCGAAGTGAAGCAGCTCACCGTACGAATCGAGCCGCCGAAAGTCGATGAGCGGCTCGGTCATCCCGTTGCGCTGCGGCGCGTCCTGCTCAATCTCACGACGAACGCGCTGAAGTTCACCGAGCATGGGACCGTCGACATCACTGCGCACGATATGAGACAGGGATGGTTGGAGTTCGCGGTGCGCGACAGCGGTCGTGGCATCGATGCGGCAGCGATGCCGACGCTCTTCCATCCAGTACGCGTGGGCCCACAGCGCGGAGCGAATGAGACGCGCGGCAGCAAGCTCTTCTCGAACACCGGGCTCGGACTGATGATCTGCCGCAAGCTCGCCGAGGCGATGGGTTCGCAGCTGCGCGTCGAGACCCAGCTCGGGCGCGGGACGCGGTTCTTCTTCGAGCTGGAATTGCCGGAGTGCCCCTCGCGTCGCAACAGCGACCCCCAGCGAAGCAAGGCGACATCCGCGGCCTAGCAGCCACGCGTCCAATCTTTGGAATTAGATCTTCCGGTTGAGGGGCAGTGATTCTCTGGCTCGATGGTTGCCGCGTAGGCGTCGCGCACTTTCTTGGCAAACGGGTGTAGTACGCTACCCGTGGCTCGCAACTTCCCTAGGCTAGTTGACCAACCCGCCGAGACAACCATGACCGGGCTTCACGTCTCAGTTGAGCTCAGCCGGACGCCTGTATCGCGCACCTCGCGCCGGGGGCTAGTGGGTATCCCGCCAGCCGTACAGGAAATCGCTCTCCGCAGAGTCATCGCGAGAAGTGAGGAGTTTGGCGATCCGTTGCCGGCCGAGGTCACAGGGATCCTGCTCATCGTCGTGGCCAGCGTCATGGAGAACCAGCTCACACCGGGAGCGGTTGTCGACGCCCGCGCGCAAACGGACATCGGGCGGCGACTGATCGAGGTCATTCGGGAAGAAGTGACACAGTGCTGGAGAGTGCACGGGATCCACGAGACCGACCTGCCCATGCTGCTCCTCGCCATCGAGCGCGTGCGCGAGGCGGTCGCGAACGGAGATGCCGAGTCATTTGCGACGAGCCTCGGCGGCAACGACGGCGTGAGCCTGCTGGTCGAAGTGGCGCACGACATGCATTCGCCACTCAATTCTATCCTATTTCTCGCGGAGACTCTGCAGCGCGGCGGGAGCGGGCCTGTGACCGACATGCAGCGCCGGCAACTTGGGTTGATTTGTACTGCGGCGTTGGGATTGAGCTCGGTCGGCAGTGACATCATCGATTTCACGCGCAGCGACAAGTTGTTGGAGCCGAGACCGGTGCCATTTTCGGTGACGACTGTGCTCGAGGCCGTGCGCGACATCGTCCGGCCCATGGCGGAAGTCAAAAACCTTACCGTCAGCGTCGAGCCGCCGGAAATCGATGAACGTCTCGGCCATCCCGTTGCATTGCGGCGCGTCCTGCTCAATCTCACGACGAACGCGCTGAAGTTCACCGAGCAGGGGACCGTCAACATCACGGCGCGCGAAACGAGACAGGGATGGCTGGAGTTCGCGGTGCGCGACAGCGGTCGTGGCATCGATGCGGCAGCGATGCCGACGCTCTTCCATCCAGTACGCGTCGCTCCACAGCGCGACCCCGACGAAAGGCGCGGCAACAAGCTGTTCTCGAACACCGGCCTCGGACTCATGATCTGCCGGAAGCTCGCCGGGGCGATGGGTTCGCAGCTGCGCGTGGAGACCCAGCTCGGGCGCGGGACGCGGTTCTTCTTCGAGCTGGAATTGCCGGAGTGCCCGTCGCGTCGCAGCAGCGACGCCGAGCGAAGCAAGGCGACATCCGAGGCCTAGCTTACGGCAGCGGCTGGCTCCGTCGCGTCGGGGTTTACCGACAAGATGCGCTGCAGCCCGTGCCGCTCCATCAACCGGTACAACGTCGTCCGGTCCACGGCCGCGATGCGTGCTGCCTTCGAAATGTTGTTGCCGGCCTGTGCGACGAGCCACGTGAGATAGCGCCGCTCGAACTCCGCGAGCAGGCGCTCGCGCGCGACGTGATACGTTTCTTCGAGCGGCATCGGGAAGAGCTGGGATTCGGCGTCAACCGCGGACGAATACTCGCCACCCTCACCACCTTCGCTCGCCGATCCCATACTGACCGCGCTGGCCGCCGCCCCGGCTTGCACGAACGGCAGATCTTCCGCGCGCAGCTCCGCGCCCGGCTCGAGCAGGACGACCGCGTGCTCGATCACATTCTGGAGCTCGCGCACGTTGCCCGGCCAGGGGTGCGCCCGCAGCGCGCGAATCGCGGTTTCCGACAGCGTCGGCACGGCGCTCTTTTGATCCCGGTGCGCGCGCCAGTAGTAATTCAGGAAATGATTGGCGAGCAACGGAATGTCTTCTGGGCGGTTCTTGAGTCGCGGCACGACGATCGGAACGACGCGTAGGCGGTAATAGAGATCCTCGCGCAGCTGGCCCGACTTGACCGCTTCTTCCGGGTCGCCGTTGGTCGCGGCGATGAAGCGCACGTTGACGACCGCATCGGTCGTTTCGCTCCCGACGCGACGCACCACGCCGTCCTGAATCACGCGCAGCAGCTTCGCCTGGGTCGGCTTGGACATCTCGAGCAGCTCATCGAGGAAGAGCGTGCCGCCATTGGCGGTCTCGAGGAGGCCGGCCTTGTCGCGCACGGCGCCGGTGAACGCACCCTTCACGTGGCCGAACATCTCCGATTCGAGCAGCGCTTCGGGCAGCGCGGCGCAGTTCAGCGCGACGAGCGGCTTGCTGCTGCGCCGGCTGTGCGCGTGGATGAACTGCGCGATCAGCTCCTTACCCGACCCGCTCGCGCCGGTGATGAACACCGACGCATCGGTCGGGGCCACGCGCCGCGCGAGATCGATCGCCCGGCGGAAGACCGGCGAGACGCCCAGCACCTGGACGCGATCGCTGTTGCCGTGTTCCTTCGCAAACTCGACCTGCTGCTGCTTCGATTCCTGGGCGACGCTGACGGTGTGCACCGCGCGGCCGACGAGAATCTGGAAATGTGTCGCGGAGAACGGCTTGGGCAGATAGTCCCAGGCGCCCAAGCGCAACGCTTCCACGCTGGTGGCGACACTGGGATTCCCGGTCATCATGATGACGATCGTCTCCGGGCTCGTCTCGAGCGCTGCGCGCAGCAGGTCGAACCCGGACACGTCACTCATGTAGAGATCGAGGAGGACGATGTCGAATTTGCGATGGCGGAGCAGCTCCAGCGCTTCGGGACCGCGACCGGCGGCGGTGACCTGATAACCGTCGAGCTGCAGCAGATTCGAGCAGCTCTCGCGCAGCGTGCGATCGTCGTCGACGACCAGGAAGCGGATCCCCGCTTTCACCTGCGGATTGAGCGGGGGCAATCCAATCACTCCAGGCGCGGTCGCGGGGTTCGGGTGAAAATGCGGAGCGCGATGTGGAGATGCAGGCGTAGGCATCGAGTGATCCCTCGTTTAGTGATTCTGTCGGACGGCATGAGCAGGGAACGAGCCTAATTGCCGAGCATCCCGAAACCTCTGTCGTCACAACTACTTGGGGGATGCCGCTCCCCGCCCTGTGGCGCGCTTGCAACATCCTGTACCCCGCGTAACGTGCC